>NZ_JBSFCI010000013.1:0-168135 GCF_053593375.1 Streptomyces sp. NPDC002309
CCGCGGTGAGGGGTCGGGAGCGCCGGCCGGGGGGACGCTCCGCGGTGAGGGGTCGGGAGCGCCGGCCGGGGGGACGCCCCGCGGCGAGGGGTCGGGAGCGCCGGCCCGGCTGACGCCGCAGCGGTGGCGGATCGCGCGCGGCGTGGCCGACGGCGCCGCGAACCGGGAGGCGGCCCGCAGCCTGTCGGTGAGCACCAGGACCGTCACGACCGTCGACCACCACCTGCGCGACGTCCACGTCGCGCTCGCGGTGCGCCCCCGGCCGGCCCGCGTCGTCGAACGGGCCGAGAAGTCCGGTGCACGCCTCTAGGGACCGACCGGGCGGTATGTCATTCTTCGGGGCAGCACCAGTCAGCCGCCGGCCGGCGCGCGGACCGCCCGGCCGACGGGGAACCGGCGGATGGTCCTCCGCGTGTGCGTCGACGGCCCACACCCTGGGGGAATCGCGATGCAGCAAGCCCTTCGGCCGCGAACGGTGTTCCGCAGCGCACCGGGACCCGTACCGCAGCCGCGGACGCGGCCCGGCCGGTCGCTGATCGACGCCGACGCCCTGCGTGTCCTGCACCGCGCGAGCCGGGTCCTGCTGGCCGACCTGCCCGAGCTGACCGACCGCCTCGTGGCCGTCCTGCAGGACGAGGAACCGGCCTACCGGGCCGCCATGGAGAACGACCCCGGCACGACCTGGGAGGAGGTACGGCGCTCGCTGCGGCACAGTGTGACCTCGCTGCTCGACCCGCGCGGCACCCGGGACGCGGCGCGCCGCTGCACCTGGCGGATCGGCGCCACACGCGCCGAACAGGGCCTGCCGCTCGACGCGTTGCTGCACGCGTTCCGGCTCGGCGGCTCCCTGGTGTGGCAGAGCCTGGTCGAGGAGACCTCACGGACGGCACCGGAGGACGTACGGCTCCTGGTGCATGTGGCGTCGGACGTGTGGAACTTCGTCGACGAGCACTGCACCCTCGTCGCCGACGCCTACCGGCAGACGGAACGGCAGCTGACCTGGCGGCGCGAGAACCGGGTGCGGCTGCTGACCGCCGCCCTGCTCGACGGCGCCGCCCGCATCGCCGACCTGCCCGAGGCCGCCCGGGCCCTGGAACTCCCCGAGCAGGGGCGGTACGTCGTCGTCGCCGTCGCGGGGGGCACGGCGGAGGGGTGCGCGGACGCCCGGTCCGCCGTGGCACCCGAGGGTGTGCGCGTGCACTGGCACACGGGCGTCGAGGTGGACTACGGCATAGTCCGGCTGGCGGAGGGTGAGCTTGCGGAACCCGTCTCCCCGCACCCTGGCCTGCGCATCGGCGTGGGCGGTGCCGTCGAGGGACTCGCCGCGGTGGGCGGCGCCCGCCGCCAGGCCGACACCGCGCTGCGGATCTGCCCCGCGGAGGGCGGCACGGTCCGGCTGGCCGCACACCTGCCCACGGCCCTGGTCATCTCCGGTCCCGAACTCGGCACCGCTCTCGCCGAGCAGGTCCTCGGCCCGCTGTCACGCCTGGAGCCCGCCGACCGAGAGGTACTGCTGGACACCCTGACCGCATGGCTGGACTGCGACGGTTCGGCCCAACGGGCCGGGCGACGGCTGTACTGCCATCGCAACACCGTCCTGAACCGGATCCGCCGCTTCGAGCAACTGACGGGCCGGTCCCTGTCCCGCCCCTCGGACCTGGTCGAGGTCAGTCTGGCACTGACCGCCCGCCGTCTGCTGCGCCCCTGAACCGCACCACCGCCGCTGGGCATCCGCACAACCCCGTCACCGGGCCCTTGGGATCCCGCCCCGACCGCGCCCCCAGGCCTGTACCGCTCTTCGCCGTCCGTGCTGTCGTGAGCATCCCTTCCCCCCGAAGCCCGCGCCGGCAGGCGCGGATCCGAGGAGTCGTGATGCCCCAAGCACCACCGGACGAGCGCGCCGTGCTGCGCGTCGAGGAACTCGACGTCCTGTACGGCCGCGCCCTGTCCGCCCTCCGCCAGGTCTCCCTGACGGTCCCGCCCGGCGCGGTCGTCGCCCTGCTCGGCGCCAACGGCGCGGGCAAGTCCACGCTGCTGCGCGCGGTGTCGGGAACCCTGCGCCTGCACCGCGGCGCGGTCACCGCGGGCCGCATCCGCTACGGCGACACCGCGCTCGACGGCCAGGACCCGGTCGCGGCGGTCCGCGCCGGGGTCGTCCAAGTTCCGGAGGGGAGACGGGTGTTCGCCGGGCTCACCGTCGACGAGAACCTGCGCGCCGGCGGCCTCGGCCTCGGCCGGCGCAGCCCCGCCGTGGTGCGGGAGGCCCGCGACCGCGTGTTCGCGCTCTTCCCCCTGCTCGCCGAGCGCACCGGTCAGGCCGCCGGTCTGCTGTCCGGAGGGGAACAGCAGATGCTGGCCATCGGCCGCGCCCTGATGGCCGCCCCGCGCCTGCTCCTGCTCGACGAGCCGTCCCTGGGCCTCGCGCCGCGCATGGTGGAACGGATCGCCGAGGTGATCCGCGAGATCAACGCCCAGGGCACCGCCGTCCTGCTGGTCGAGCAGAACGCCGGCATGGCACTGTCGCTCGCGCACCATGCCCACGTCCTGGAGGTCGGCGAGGTCCGCCTCTCCGGACCGGCCGCGGAACTCGCGCGGACGGACGCCGTACGCCGCCTCTACCTCGGCGAGGCCGCCGGCGAGCAGGGGGCCGCGTGAGCGCCCCCGCCGACCCGCCCGCCCTCGTGGTCGAGGACGTCACCGTCCGGTTCGCCGGTCTCACCGCCCTCGACGGCCTCTCCCTCACCGTCGCCCCGGGCACGGTGCACGCCCTCATCGGCCCCAACGGGGCGGGCAAGTCCACCTGCTTCAACGTCCTGTCCGGCCTGTGCCGCCCCGCCGGCGGCGCCGTCCGCCTCGGCGGCACCGAACTCACCCGGCTCGCCCCGCACCGCATCGCCGCCCTCGGCGTGGCCCGCACCTTCCAGAACATCGTCACCACCGAGGGCTCGGTCGCCGACAACCTGATGCTCGGCCGGCACGCCCTGTCCCGGGCCGGCTTCGCCGCCAGCGCGCTGCGGCTGCCCGCCGCCGTACGCGAACAGCGCGAACACCGGGCCAGATGCCGGGAGATCGCCGAACTCGTCGGCCTGGGGCCGCACTTCGACACCCCCGTCGCGGCGCTGTCGTACGGCGACCGCAAGCGCGTCGAGTTCGCCCGTGCCCTGTGCCTGGAACCGCGGGTGCTGCTGCTCGACGAGCCGGTGGCGGGCATGAACGCCGCCGAACGCCTGCGCACCGCCGAGGTCGTACGGGACGTACGGGCCCGACTCGGGCTGTCCGTCCTGCTCGTGGAGCACGACATGGGCCTGGTCATGCGGCTCGCCGACGAGGTCACCGTCCTCGACTTCGGCCGCCGCATCGCCCACGGCAGCCCCGAGGAGGTGCAGCGGGACCCCGAGGTGCTGCGCGCCTACCTCGGCACCGGGACCCCCGAGGAGGGCGCCGCATGACCGGACTGCTCGACCACGTCCTCGGCGGACTCGCCCTGGGCTCCGTCTACGCCCTGGTCGCCCTGGGCTTCGTCATCATCTTCAAGGCCTCGGGCGTGCTCAACTTCGCCCACGGCTCCCTGCTGCTGCTCGGCGGCTACCTCACCGCCGTGCTCCACGACGACCTCGGCTTCGCCGGCGCCCTCGCGCTCGCCGTCCTCGTCACGGCGGCCGTCGCCGGAGCCGTGGACCGGCTGCTGCTCCAGCGCATCGGCCAGGACCCGCGGGCCGCGCACGTGGCGACCATCGCCACCATCGGCGTCGACATCGTCCTGCTCACCGACCTGGCCCGGCGCATCGGCGGTGACCTGCTCACCCTCGGCGACCCCTGGGGCGACTCGGTGCGCGCCTTCGGCCCGGTGACCGTCGCCGACAGCCGGCTCGCCGCGATCGTCGTGTCCGCGGCCGTCATCGGGGCGGTCTTCGCGCTCTTCCGGTACACGTCCTGGGGGCTGTCGCTGCGCGCGGCGGCCGAGGACGTGGAGGCGGCCTCGCTGATGGGCGTACGGCTCACCCGGGTCCGCATGATCGCCTGGTGTCTGGCGGGCGGACTGGCCGCGCTGGCGGCGCTGTTCCTCGCCGCGTTCCCGGCACCCGGCCTGGAGCGCACCACCGGGCAGATCGCCCTGAAGGCGTTCCCGGCGGCGGTGCTCGGCGGTATGACCTCACCCCCGGGCGCCCTGGCCGGCAGCCTGCTCATCGGCCTGACCGAGGCGCTCGTCGCCGGATACCAGTCCGAGCTGCATGTGCTGGGCGAGGGGTTCGCGGACGTCGCCCCGTACGCCGTGATGGTCCTGGTGCTGCTGGTGCGCCCCACGGGACTGTTCGGCGCGAAGGGAGCGGACCGTGTCTGACCTCGTCAAGTGGGGCAGGCTCGCGCTGCCCGTCCTCGTGCTGTGCGCCCTGCCCTTCTACCTGGACGCGTTCTGGTTGCGCATCGGCCTGTTCGCCATGGCGGCGGCGATCGGCGCCGTCGGGCTCAACCTGCTCGCCGGCACCGCGGGCCAGCTCTCCCTGGGCCACGCCTTCTTCCTGGCCGTCGGCGCGTACGGCTACGCCTGGCTCGCGGGCGATCCGGGACCCGGGCTGCCCTCCGCGCTCGCCCTGGTCCTCGCGGTGCTGCTGGCGGGCGTCGCGGGAGGGCTGTTCAGTCCCGTCGCCGGCCGGGTGCGCGGCATCTACCTCGGCGTGGCCACCCTCGCGCTCGTCTTCCTCGGCCACCACGTCCTGCTCACGGCGGACTCGGTGACCGGCGGCTTCAACGGCCGCTCCGTGACCCCGCTCAGCATCGGCGGGTTCACCTTCGCGGACGGTGACCCCGAAGTCGTCCTGATCGGCGTGCCGTTCGGCGCCGAGGAACGGCTCTGGTACCTCGGCCTCGCGCTGTTCGCCCTCACCTGGTTCACCGCCCGCGGCATGCTCCGGGGCCGTCCGGGGCGCGCGCTGGTCGCCCTGCGCGACAGCGAGACCGCGGCCGCCGTCATGGGCGTCGACGTCGCCCGCCACCGTTCGGCGGCGTTCGTCGTCTCCTCGATGTACGCGGGCCTGGCCGGGGCGCTGCTCGCGCTCGGCTTCCGCCGTATCGTGCCCGACTACTTCGGGCTCGCCCTCTCGGTCGACTACCTCGCCATGATCGTCATCGGCGGCCTCGGATCGGTCGCCGGAGCCACCGCGGGCGCCGTCTTCGTCGTCGCCCTGCCGCTGCTGATGACCCGTTACGCCGACCACCTCCCCCTCGTGGCCGCACCCGGGTCCGACGGGGGAGTGGTGGGGCCGACCGAGGCCGCCCGCTACCTCTACGGCGCGGCGATCGTGCTGGTCCTGCTGTACGCCCCCGACGGCCTGCGCGGCCTGGCCGCACGCCTGCGCGTCCGCCTGCGCCGCCGTCCCGCCCCCGCCCCGCCCGCAACCGCCGTACGAGCCAAGGAGCACACCCCGTGAACGTCACCCACCCCGCAAAAATCCTCCTCGCCTCGGCCCTGTCGGCACTGCTGCTCGCCACGACGGGCTGCAGTTCCAAGGCGGGCGGCGGCGACGCCGGCGACGGCGCCGACGGCGTCAAGTCCGGGCCGGGAGTCACCGACAAGACCGTCAGACTGGGCGCCCTGACCGACCTCACCGGCCCCTACGCCACCCTCGGCAAGAGCATCGTGCAGGCGCAGCAGATGTGGGCCGACGAGACCAACGCCGACGGCGGGATCTGCGGCCGCAAGGTCGAGATCGTCGTCGAGGACCACGGCTACGACGTGCAGAAGGCGGTCACCGCGTACGCCGACATCTCCGCGGACGTGGTGGCGCTGCCCCAGGTCATCGGATCGCCGGTGGTCGCGGCGCTGATCGACGACATCGAGCGGGACCACATGCTGACCTTCCCGCAGGCATGGGCGGCCTCCCTGCTTGGCAAGGAGTCGGTGCAGGTGCTCGGCACCACCTACGACGTCGACATGATCGCCGCCGTGGACTTCCTGACCCGCACCAAGGGCCTGAAGAAGGGCGACAAGATAGGCCACGTGTACTTCGAGGGCGACTACGGCGCCAACGCGCTGGAGGGCTCCACCTGGGCGGCCGAGCGCGCCGGTCTCACGGTGACCGGCCAGAAGATCAAGGCGACGGACACCGACCTCACGGCGCAGGTGTCGGCGCTGCGCGCGGCCGGGGTGAAGGCGGTCCTGGTCAGCGCCGGTCCCGCGCAGACCGCCTCACTGGCCGGTGTCGCGGCCTCCCGTGGGCTCCAGGTGCCGATCGTCAGCAGCGCTCCGGGCTTCGCGCCCCAGCTGATGAAGACCCCGGCGGCCAAGGCGCTGGAGGCCATGTTGCACGTGGTGAGCGCCGCCCCGGCCGTCAGCTCGGACCTCCCCGGCGTCAAGTCCATGGTGGCCGCGTACCAGAAGAAGTACCCCGGCGCCCTGGTCGACTCGGGCGTCCTGTCCGGCTACAACGCCGCCCAGCTGATGGGCGCCGACCTGAAGAAGGCCTGTGAGGCGGGCAGCCTCGCCCGCGAGGACGTCGTCAAGGCGCACCGCTCCCAGAAGAACGCCGACACCGGCCTCGGCACCCCGCAGGACTTCTCCGACGTCAGCACCCCCGCCAGCGTGGAGACCTACGTCCTGCGCCCCGACGCCGAGGCCCTGGGCGCCCTGGTGATCGCGGAGGACGCCCACGAGGCACCCGGGGTGGCGGAGTACGTGGCGTCCCTCGGCGGCTGAGACCGGGACACCCTCCACCCCCGGCCGGCCCGCGGCACCGCCGCGGGCCGGCCCGGGCTCGGCGCCCGCACGCTGTCCCTGTTTCGTACTTGGGCTGGCACGGGCCGTCACCGTCTCCCTAGGATGTACTCCCTGTCATGCCAGCCGAGTTGGCGCTCGGCGCGAGAGCAGGGGGATCGATGCACACCGACAAGCCGCTGTCCAAGGAGATCGACGCCGGCGTCCCGACGGCAGCCCGGATGTACGACTACTACCTGGGCGGCAAGGACAACTACGCGGCGGACCGGGCGGCCTGCGACGAACTCGACAAGGTCGTCCCCAGCACTCGCCGGCTCGCCGTCAACAACCGCCGCTTCCTGCAGCGCGTGGTGCGTACGCTCGCCGCCGAGCACGGCATCCGCCAGTTCCTGGACCACGGCTCCGGCCTGCCCACCCAGGACAACGTCCACCAGGTCGCCCAGCAGTACGACCCCACCGCACACGTCGTCTACGTCGACAACGACCCGATGGTGCTGGTGCACGGCCGGGCGCTGCTGGAGCAGGACGAGCGCACCTGCGTGATCCACGCGGACATGCGGGACACGGACGCGATCTTCTCGCATCCCGACACCCAGCGCCTGATCGACCTCTCCCAGCCGGTCGCCGTGCTCTTCAACTCGGTCTTCCACTGCATCCCCGACAGCGACACCGACGGCCCGCAGGCCGTCGCCAGGCGCGTGGTCGAGCGGCTGGCCCCCGGCAGCTTCGTGCTGATGTGCCAGCTGGTCAGCGAGGACCCCGAGGTGCGCTCCTTCGTCACCGACTTCATGGACAAGGCGACGCAGGGGCACTGGGGGCGGGTCCGCGAGGAGAAGGACGTCGCCATGCTCTTCGAGGGGCTGGAGATCCTCGAACCGGGACTCGTGGAGGTGTCCACCTGGCGCCCGGACACCGACGTGGCACCACGTCAGCTCACCCACGAGTGGATCGAGTTCGGCGGCGTCGCCCGCGTCCCGGGTTCCTAGCCCGACTCTGTCGGGGATCCTCAAGATCCCCGACAGAGTCGAGCCAGGACCGGTCAGACCCGCGCGTAGCGCTGCTCCCGCGTCTGCCGGAGCAGCGCCAGGGACTCCCGCGGGGTGAGCGCCTCGTCGGCCAGCCGGTCCAGGGCGACGCGGTACTCCTCCGTCTCGTCCCGGTCCTCCAGGAAGTTCGCGCTCCGGATGTGCTCCAGATAGACCACGTCCGGCAGGTCGAGGCCGTCGAAGCGCAGATAGGTGATCGGGATCGACGGTGCCGACGCCTTGGTCACGTCCAGCGGCACGATCTGCACGGTCACCTGCGGCCGCTGGGCCATCTCGACCAGGTGCCCGAGCTGCTCGCGCATCACCGCCCGGTCGCCGAGCACTCGCAGCAGCACCGACTCGTCGATGATCGCCCACAGCTGGGGCGAGTCCGGGCGCGTCAGCAACTCGGTCCGCCGGGCGCGCAGTTCCACCCGGCGCCGCACCTCGTGCGATGACGCGACCGGCAGTCCGCGCTCCATCACCGCCCGCGCGTAGGCAGGGGTCTGGAGCAGTCCCGGCACGTACTGGATCTCGAAGGTACGGATCGCGGCGGCGGCCTCCTGCAGGCCGACCAGCCGGTCGAACCACTCGGGCATCAACCGCTTGTCGTACCGCTGCCACCAGCCCGGTTCACCGGCTCGCCGCAGCAGCTGGAGCAGCACCGACGCCTCGTACTCGTCCGCGCCGTACAGGTTCAGCAGTGCCAGGGTGTCGGGCTCGGTCGGGGGCCTGCGGCCCTTGCCGGCCTCGATGCGCGACAGCTTCGCCGGGCTGAACCCGAGGGCGCGGGCCGCTTGGTCCTGCGCGAGCCCCGCGTCCTCGCGAAAGCCCGCCAGCTGCACTCCGACCAGCATCTTCAACAGAGTCGGAGCGGGCTCCGCCCGGTCGAGATAGGGTCGGAGACGAGAGATGCGCTGTGAATCGGCGGACATCGGGGCTCCCTGCGGACCGGCAGAAGTATCCTTCACGCTACCGCACTTCACCGATCCGCAGCAGGCGGAGCTCTCACACCAGGTGGTCGAACTCGCCGTCCTTGGCCCCGGCCAGGAACGCCGCCAGCTCGGCCGCCGTGTACACGAGCGCCGGCCCGTCGGGATCACGTGAGTTGCGCAGCGCGATCCCGCCGTCCGTCAGCGCGGCCACCTCGACGCAGTTGCCCTCCGCGTTGCTGTGCCGGCTCTTGGTCCAGCGGGCGTCCAGCGCACTCGCCCGCACTCCGTTCGGCATCACCGACATCACGACCTCCCTCGGTTCACGGTGCTGTGTCCCTACCCGATTCTCGCGCAATTTCTCATGCAATTGCACGCGGGAGCTGACAGCGTGGATAATAGCCGTGGCGTCAACCCTGGGGACGCCGCGCGATCTTGACTTCGTATCAGGAAAAAGAGCAGGTCGGCAGGCCTGTCTCCCCGTCCGACACGACCGCTGCGGAAAGGCCCCACGCCATGCGCACCGCTTCGACGGGACATGAGAGCGACGAGCGCACCGGCCGCGAGACGCGGCCGAGCGGCGAAGTGACGCCGCTCCGAGCGCTGGGCGAGGTGCCCTGGCGCGACATCCGTGACTCCACGGGATCCGCGACGGCGATCCCGGTGCTGCTCGACACCATCGCGTGGGGCGGGCCGGGCGCCGCGAACCGGGCGCTCGACGAACTGCGGGACCGTATCTGCCAGTACGGCTTCGTCGTGGAGCAGGCCACGGCGGCCACCGTGCCGTTCCTGTGGGAGCTCGCCCAGCTGCCCGACGTGAGCTGCCGGGCCCGGATCATCCAGCTCCTCCAGAACATCGCCGACGCCCGGCAGTGGGAGCACACCGCCACGGCCTACCCCAAGCTGCTCAACCACCGGGAGAACCACGTGGTCTGGGAGCGCGCCGCCCGTAGCGCCGTCCACGCCCGCCGGGGCGTCCTCGGGCGACTGATGGCCGAGGAGGACGCGGAGGTCGCGGGCGCCTCCACCGAACTCGCCCGCTCCCTCGGCGAGTAGCCCCATCGCATCTCGCGCCCCCTTGACGCCCCGGGAGACCCCACCGGGTGAACCGCGGACGGGTGAGACTGTCCGGGTAGGCGACAGTATTGCGTCAAATGGGTGTCCGGGGCCGGGAGAGGCGACTGGTCCGGCCCCCTCCGGGCATACGGTGCGCAAAAGTCGAGAGAGGGGCGCCCCGTGCTTGTTCCGGACCCGAAGGTCGTCAGGAAGTTGCTGACCAGGTACGCATCGCTGCGCATCGCCCAGGCGGAGAGTGAGACGTCGTCGGCCGCACGGGAGTTGGAGGACGTCAGCTACACGCTGTGCGTGATGACGGGCACGACGAGCATCCATGACGCGATCGCCGAGGCGGACGCCCTGCTCACAGGTGGTCGCCCCACCGAGCCGGACGAGGAGAGCGGACTGTCGCTGGCCGTCTGACGCGCAGGCGGCCGAGCGCCGTCACCGCACCGTCGAAGTGGTGCCGTTGACCCGCCGCCGCTCGCCGCAGGCGGGTCCGGCCAGCCACTCGGCGATGGTCCGGGCGATCGGCAGACCCGTGTCGGCCTCGACGAAGCCGAACTGCCCGGACTGGTTGCACTCCAGGAACCACCACGTGCCGTCCCCGTCCTCGGCGAAGTCGAACGCGCCGTAGGCCAGTTCCGCGTCCCGCAGATACGCCCGCACGCCCTCGGCGACCCGCGGCGGCACCTCCGCGGTCTCCCACGGAGTGCGGTCCGTGGCGAAGCGGACGTCCACCTCGTCCGGATCGGCGTCCGGCGCGGTCGGCCGGCGCGCGGCCAGCAGCCGGTCCCCGGCCACGGTCAGCCGGATGTCGGCACGCTTGGCGACCCGCCGCTGCAACAGCGTCGGGCCGAACGCCACCGCGGCGAAGTCGGCGTCCGGCGCCACCCGGCTGGTCGGCACCGCCCTCGGCGGCTCCTGCGGATGCGCGCCCGAGACGGGTTTGACGACCAGGTCCGGGAAGCGCTCGGCGAAGTCCCGCGCGGCCTGCGGGAACGTCGTGATCAGCGTGGCCGGCACCGGCAGCCCGCACCCCTGGGCGAGCCGCAGCTGCCAGGGTTTGTGCCGGGCCCGGCGGGCCGCGTCCGGGTGGTTCATCCAGCGCGTGCCGGAGCTGCGCAGCATGCCGTACAGCGCTTGCGAGGACTCCTCCGTCAGCCAGGCGGAGGGCTCTGCCACCCGCGTGGCCGGTGCCCCCGGCCGGCGCACCCACACGGACCGCAGTCCGTCCATGCTCACCAGCCGGCCCGCGGACCACAGGTGTCCGCGGAAGGCGCCGTGCACATACTCGCCCGACAGGGCGGCACCCCCGATCAGATCGGCGGGATCGAGGCGGACCACCGGAACACCGGAGGCGTTCAGATGAACCACCACCATGTCCGCCGTGACGTCCTCGTCGTTGGTCAGGATCAGTACGGTCATCGTCGACGGCCCGGGATCAGTCGTCGAAGTGGGTCTTCGAGCCGGCGGTGGAAGTCGTCGTCGCCAGCTCTCTGAGCAGCGCGAGGTCCGTGGCGGCGACCCGCCCGTCGAACAGTACGTTCAACTGCAGGCCGGAGTCGTACGCGTACGGCGTGGCGACGTCCGACTCCACCGCCGGGCGTGCGTAGTTGAGCGCGAACGGTTGCATCGTCTCTCCCTCTGGGTGCTGCCCCGGTCAGGCCGGCGGCCTGGATGTGGTGGCGTCTTCCGCTCGATGTCCGGGGCTTCCATGGACTTATACGAATCGAACGGGTGGTTGGTTTCCTTACGCTGCGTGATCGCGGGCGAGTCGGTCGCTCTGAACCTGAGACGGCCGACGGAGTCGGTCGGTTGACTGGTCGCGGGGGCAGGTGCCGCGCACACGGAGCGGCGGTGGGGCGCATCGGGGCGGTCGCGGGGGCGCGTGACTCGGTCGTCGCCCGCCGGGAGGCGGTGCGGAGTGCGGTGTTCCGTCCGGAAACGTCAGGCGGGGTCGCCGGGCCGGTGCGCCTCGGCTGGTGTGCGGCGCGCCGTCCCGTCCAGGGGGGCGCGAAGGGTGCGCAGAGCGAAAAGCAGTACGCCGATGTCGTCCAGATACACCGGATCGGGCAGCAGATCGGCCGGCAGTACGAAATACAGGACGGCGCCCCAGAACACCCAGCGTGGCCCCGTCGGCAGTCCCGCCCGCCGCAGTCCGCGCCGGGCCCGGACGAGCCGTACGAGCAGCGCCACGGCCGCGGTGAGCGCGAGCGCCGCGGCCACGGCGACGACGGCGAGCACTGCTGTCGTGGAATCCACGGGCCCTCCTAGGTCCGGTGCACCGCTACGCGCGTGCCCTTCTTGGATTCCCTGATACGGCTTCTGTAGTGCCCCCGCCCGGGGCGTTTGTGCCGCTCGGCACACCCCTCCCCGGTACGGCTGGGCCAGGGCGGGCGTGCGGGCACACGAGAAACGGGGTGGCTCACGGCCGGACGGGAACCGGGCGCCGGTGGTGCCCGCGGGTCAGGCGCGTGTGCCGTCGGTGTCGTTCCCGCCGCCCCCGTCGCCCCCGTCGGCCTCGGAGCGGCCCTCGTCCCGTGCCCCGCCCGGCGGGCGCCATGCCTTCGTGCCGCCCTTGAAGCGTTCCAGGGTGCGGGTCAGCTGCTGGAGCGGAGACGCGGCGGCCCCCTCCTCCCGCGGCGCGCGGGCGACCGGCCCGGGATGACCGGCGGCCGACTCGCGGTAGCCGGCGAGGGCCTCGTGGGCGCGCTCGGCGGCCTCCCGGTACAGGTCCCGGGACCGCGTCATGGCCTCCAGCGCCTCGGCGTACATCTTCACCAGCGCCCGCTCGCGCGCCAGTTCCTCCCGCAGGGTCAGCAGGTGCCAGTCCTCCCGCAACGCGGTGAGCATCTCCGCGGCCCCTTCCGGCAGGGGCCGCGGCGACGCGGCGAGGCGGTTCACGGCCGCCAGCAACTCGGCCGGCTCCGAGCCGTCCAGGAAGACGCTCCGTACCGCGAAGTCGTCACCGTCGTACCCCTGCGGGGCAGGCGTGCCGGCCAGCACCACCGCGCCGCCGCGCGGCACCTGGACCCCGAACTCCTGCAGCGCCCAGTTGACGGACCGCAACTGGTGCGGCGCCGCCCGGTGCTCCACCACGCGGTGCCGCAACCCCGGCGGCAGCAGCCGGGCCAGCGGCAGCCGGCCCCGCGCGCCGGGGGTCATGGCCTCGTGCACGACGAAGTGGACGGCCCATCCGGCGCGCGCGGCGCCCCGCAGGACGCGCCGCAGCTCCTTGTCGTCCGCCGGCAGCGGGTTGACGTCCCGCAGCCGCAACCCGGCGCCGGTCTCCGCATCGAGGTCCCAGGCCGCGTCGGGATCGTCCGGCCAGAACATCGTCACCGGCGACGGCCAGCGCGGATCCCACGGCGCCTCGGCCTCCGCGACCAGCGTCCAGGCGCCCCCCTCCGCCGGTTCGAGCGCCAGGGACAGTCTCGCCCGGACGGTCACCCCCTCACCCGTCTCCCAGCGCGCCTCGAACACCCTCTCCGGCGCGCCCTCGGCCGCGGGCGACTCCAGCCAGTCGCGGATCACCCCGCTCTGCTTGAGCCGCCGCACCTGCCCGCGGAGTATGTCCTCCGCGGCGGGCCCGGCGTGGCGGCCGCGGGCCAGCCACACCGTGGGGGGAGTCATCGGGCGGTCGGAGCTGGAGGTCGGCATGAGTCCATCTGTGAACGGGGGCGGGGTGCGGGTGCCAGTATCGTCGCCGCGCGCGGCTCCCGTCACCCCGGGGTCACCCGACGGGCGGGCGGTCCACCTGCGGTCACGTGCGAGGTCGGCGATGGTGGGCAGGAGGAGATCGGCCGCCCCTGCGACGGCGAACCGAGAAGGAGTGACCCCTGTGAACGTGGACCTCGGCGGGCGAACCGCGCTGGTGACAGGCTCCTCCCAGGGCATCGGAGCGGCGATCGCGGTGGGCCTGGCCCGCGCGGGCGCCCGCGTGGGCGTCAACGGGCGTGACGCGGGACGCCTCGAAAGAAGCCTCGCGAAGCTGCGGACGCGGGCACCCGACGGGGAGTTCGTGGCCGTCGCCGCCGATCTGGCCACCGACGAGGGAGCCGCCCGCGCCGTGGACGCTCTGCCCGACGTCGACATCCTGGTCAACAACCTGGGCGTCTTCGGCCCCACCCCCGCCCTGGAGATCACCGACGACGAGTGGCGGCGCTACTTCGACGTCAACGTCCTGTCCGCGATCCGGCTGATCCGCTCGTACCTGCCCCGGATGATGGACCGGGGGTGGGGCCGGGCGATGAACATCGCCAGCGACTCGGCCGTCGTCATCCCGGCCGAGATGATCCACTACGGCATGTCGAAGACCGCGCTGCTCGCCGTCAGCCGCGGGTTCGCCAAGGAGGCCGCGGGCAGCGGTGTCACCGTCAACTCGGTCATCGTCGGCCCCACGCACACCGAGGGCGTCGAGGACTTCGTCTACCGGCTCGTCGACCGCGACCTGCCCTGGGACGAGGCCCAGCGGGCCTTCATGCGGGAGCATCGTCCGCAGTCGCTGCTCCAGCGTCTGATCGAGCCCGAGGAGATCGCGAACATGGTCGTCTACCTGAGCTCTCCCCAGGCGTCCGCCACGACGGGCGGGGCGGTGCGGGTCGACGGGGGATACGTGGACTCGATCCTGCCCTAGGCGCCGTGCCGTGCCGTCGCGGACCGCTCACCAGCCGGTCGACTACGGGCGGCGGGGCAGGAAGGCGCGGAGGGGCCCGGTAACCGTCGGCCGGGCCGACGGTCACCGGGCCCCTCCGCGCGGGTTCGCGAGGCGCTTACGCGCCGCTCTCCCTGAGCATGTCCTCGCGCTCGACGATCTTCACGCGCTCACGGCCCTCCGGCTCGCCCAGCGCCTTCTCGGCGGCGTCCAGCCGGTACCAGCCGTCCCACGTGGTGAAGCGGACGTCGCGCTCGGCGAGGAACGCGTCGACGGCCTCGGGGTCCGGCGCCGACGGGGTCTGCAGCCGGCTGTGGGCGAAGTCGTCCAGCAGGTTGGACACCGTCTCGTTCGCGTCGCCCTTGGTGTGGCCGATGAGGCCGACCGGGCCGCGCCGGATCCAGCCGGTGACGTACACCGACCGGAGGTGGGTGCCGCCCTCCTCGATGACGCGGCCGCCCTCGTCGGGGACCGTGCCCGAGTCGAGGTCCCAGGGCAGCTTGGGCAGCTTGTCGGAGAGGTAGCCGACGGCCCGGTAGACGGCCGTGACGTCCCAGTCGGTGAAGCTGCCGGTGCCCTTGACGTTGCCGGTGCCGTCCAGCTCGGTGCGCTCGGTGCGCAGGCCGACGACCTTGCCGTCCTCGCCCAGGATCTCGCTCGGCGACTCGAAGAAGTGCAGGAAGAGCTTGTGCGGCCGGTCGCCGACGTCGCGGATCGCCCAGTTCTCCAGCGTCTTGGCGACCATGTCGGCCTGCTTGTTGCCCCGCCGGGTCTCGATGGAGCCCTCGTCGTAGTCGATGTCCTCGGGGTCGACGATGACCTCGATGGTGGGGGAGTGGTCCAGCTCGCGCAGCTCCATCGGGCTGAACTTGGCCTGCGCCGGGCCGCGTCGGCCGAAGACGTGGATCTCCTTGGCCCGGTTGGCCTTCAGGCCCTCGTGGACGTTCGGCGGGATCTCCGTGGGCAGCAGCTCCTGCGCGGTCTTGGCGAGGACGCGGGCGACGTCGAGGGCCACGTTGCCGACGCCGAGGACGGCGACCTTCTCGGCCTCCAGCGGCCAGGTTCGCGGCACGTCCGGGTGGCCGTCGTACCAGGACACGAAGTCGGCCGCGCCGTACGAGCCGTCCAGCTCGATGCCCGGGACCGACAGCGCGCGGTCGGCCGTCGCGCCGGTGGAGAAGATCACCGCGTCGTAGAACGAGCGCAGGTCGTCCAGGCTGATGTCGGTCGGGTAGTCGACGTTGCCGAAGAGCCGTATCTGCGGCTTGTCGAGGACCTGGTGGAGGGCCGTGATGATGCCCTTGATGCGCGGGTGGTCCGGAGCGACGCCGTAGCGGATCAGGCCGAACGGGGCCGGCATCCGCTCGAAGAGGTCGATGGACACGCCGGGTTCGGCGGCCACGTCGGACTTGAGCAGGGCGTCGGCGGCGTAGATCCCGGCCGGGCCGGCTCCGACGATGGCTACCCGCAGCGGGCGCGTCATGATCAGTTTCCCTTCGAGCGATGATGAGGCGACTCGACGGGAAGCCTAAGCTAAGGCAAGCCTTACTTGGTACGCGGGTCCCTTCTATGAGCTCATAAGGCCAGCTTATGGGATCCATAAGGCCCGCGAGGTGGCCCGCGGAACGGGTTGTCCGCCGCGGTTCCCGGCCGTCCGCTCGGGGCCGTGAGCGCACGCCGCGGCGGCTTGTCGGCCCTCGATCCGCTTCCGACGTTCCTGCAGATCAACCGGTCGGGCTCGCCGTCGGCCGGCACCGGCAGCCCCGGGGCATGGCCTCAGCCGGTCCCCCCGGCGCGGGTCGCGCCGGGGGGCGGTTCCACCTCCGCCGGGCGCGGGGCCTCCCGCACGTCGTCGACAGGAACGCCGACGCGGAACAGGGCGCCGGGCACCCCCGGGCCCCGGGGGTGGTCCAGAGCCGCACTCCGCGGGCCTCGCTCCGGGGGCGATCACGTGGTCGAGGTGCTTCGGGCCCGTCGAGGCCGCCGAGTGGCGGCCGGCTCCGACGGACGCGCCACGGACCGTCAGCCCGCCTTCACCCGGGCCGACAGTCCGTGGCGCAGGCACTCGCTCAGATCGGCCGCGATGCTCCCGTCGGGGTCCAGACGCGGGTTGAAGATCGTGACGTCCAGGCCGACCGCCCGGTCGCCGGCCAGGGCGGTGCTCAGCACGTCCTCCAGCTCCAGCCACGTCAGCCCACCGGGCTGGCGGTAGTCGACGGCGGGCATCACCGCGTCGTCCAGGACGTCGACGTCGAGGTGCACCCAGTAGCCGCCCGGCACCCGGGACAGCCGTTCGACCGCCTGGCCCGCGGCGACCGCCGCGCCGACGGCACGCACGCCGTCGAGGTCCAGGGCGTACAACTCGGGAGGCAGGGGCTGCATGCCGAACTCGGCGGACTCCACGGCGTCGCGATAGCCGAGGACGACCACGTCCTCGTCGCGCACCAGGGGGCCGCGCCCTCCGAGATCGGTGAGGACGCGCGGCCCGCGGCCCGTGACCAGGGCGAGGTCCATCGAGGCGGCCTCACCCGCCGGTTCCGCCGCCGGCTGGTAGAAGTCGGTGTGCCCGTCGAGGAACAGCAGACCGTGGCGGCCGCGCCGCTTCAGAGCGAGCAGGTTGCCCAGCAGGATGCTGCAGTCGCCGCCGAGCACGACGGGGAAGCGGCCCGAGTCGAGCACGGCGCCGAGCGCGTCGGCGAGCCCCATGGAGTACCGCGCGATACCCGTGGTGTTCAGCACGCCGGTCTCGGGGTCCCGCCGCCCGTCGTACGGGGGCGGCTCCACCCGGCCGGCCCGCACCGCGCCGGGGACGTCGAGCAGCCCGGCGGCGAACAGGGCCGCCGGGAGCTCCTCCACCCCGCTCGGCCGCAGTCCCAGGACGGACGGCGCCTCGATGATCGCCAGTTCCCGCACGTCGAGTCCCTTCGCCGGTGGGCGGTGCCACGCCCCCGTCCCCGTGGCCCATCGTCGCGCAGAACCGAGGGGGGCGCCCTGTCAGACGGCAGGGTCCTCGTCGCGTCGGCAGTACAGGAACAGATGCGGCTCGGGGACCGCGTCCGGATGGGCGGGAGTGAAGACCGTACGCTCCTGACGCACCACCGTCAGTCCCACCTCGCGGGCCAGCGCCGCGAACTCCTCGGCGCCGAAGCTCGTCACCCGCACCGGCTGTCCCATGAAGACGGCGTCGACGTCCGCCACGTCCAGCGGCACCGTGGCGAGCACCAGGTCTCCGCCGGGCCGCACTGCCCGCACCAGCCGCGCGAGCAGACCGCGCTGCTCCGCGCGGGAGAGCTGGAGCAGGGAGAAGTACACGCACACCGCGTCGAACGAGCCGTCCGGCAGGGCCGTCTCGCGGATGTCGGCGCACCGGAAGGCGGCGCCCGGCACCTGCCGGGCCGCGAGGTCCACCATCACCGGCGAGACGTCGACGCCGAGGACGTCGTGGCCCGCGTCGGCGAGCGTCTGCGCGGTGGGACGCCCGGTCCCGCTGCCGACGTCCAGCACCCTGCTGCCGGGCGTCAGCCGCCCGAGCAGCCACTCCAGCGACGCCCGGTGCGCCTCGGAGCCGGCGAACGCCTCCTCGTAGGCCGCGCCGATCGCGTCGAACACGGTGGCGGCGCGCGGCCGGTGGTCCCCGTCGGTCACGATGCTTCCCTTCGTCACGGCTGGTGCCGGGCATCGTTCCACTCGGGGGCCGGGGTCACAACGGGCGGTTTGCGGCCGGAGGCGGCCGCACGGCAGGGTGCGGGAGTGACCACCTTGCTGATCGTGCATCACACGCCCTCGCCGAACTGCCAGGCCATGCTGGAGGCGGTGATCTCCGGGGCGACGACACCGGAGATCGAGAACGTCCGGGTGGTGCGCCGGGCGGCGCTGTCCGCCACCGCGTCCGACGTCCTGGCGACCGACGGCTGCCTCCTGGGCACCCCGGCCAATCTCGGCTACATGTCGGGTGCCCTCAAGCATTTCTTCGACCAGATCTACTATCCGTGCCTGGACGAGACGCGCGGCCGGCCGTTCGGGTACTACGTGCACGGCGGCAGCGACGTCACGGGCGCGGTGCGCGGCATCGAGTCGGTCACCACCGGCCTCGGCTGGCGGCGCGCCGCCGAGGCGGTCACCGTGACCGGCGAGCCGGACCGGGCCGACCTTGAGCGCTGCTGGGACCTGGGGGCGACGGTCGCCGCCGGGCTCATGACGCCGTAGCCGGGGCCGCCCGCGTGGGCTCGGCCCCGGCCGGCGCCGGTGTCATTCCGCGGTCCGGCCGGCCCCGGCCGTCGGACGGGGCGCCGGATACCGCTCGGCGAGCTGGACCATCACCAGCAGGAGCAGGGCCGCCAGCGAGGCCAGCGACGCGCTCACCGCCGTGAGCCCGGCGCTCCAGGGCGGGGCCACCGTGAGGTCCAGGGCCCGTGACAGGCCCGTGGAGTGGACCTGGCTCTCCAGGAGCCCGGCCCCCGCCAGTCCGGCCGGCATCAGCATCCCCGCCAGCAGCGCCGGGACGCTGGTGCGCACCGCCACCAGGACGGCGACGACGAGGCACGCCCCGGACATCGCGAGCGCCAGCGTGTAGACGTCGAGCGGCGCGTCGTCCCGGCGCAGCGGGAAGTACGCGGCGGCGCACACGACGAGAGCCGCGGCGGCCAGCCAACCCGGCCAGAACACCGGCTGCTCGGGTTCCGCGCCGCGCCGCGCGCGCCACAGTCGCGGGGGCCGCGCGACGCCTGGCCGGAAGCTCTCGTCCCGGTCCGGCGGGGCAGGCGCGTCCGTGTACGCCGGCCGGGAAGAGGCCGGCGGATCCGGTGGTGGCGGCGGATCGGTGGGCACCCCGGAGTGCGGGCGCAGCGCCGCCGCGGCGGCCAGGGCCTCGCGCTGCCGCTCCTGGCCCAGCCGGCCGATCAGCTCGACCAGTTCCTCCACGGGCCGCCCGATGGCGGCCGCGCGGACCGCCTCCTGCCCGCAGTGCGGCGGCAGTGACGTCTCGTGCAGCAGGGCCATCAGGCGGGACACGTCGTCGACGGAGCGCCGCGCGACCGCCACCCGGATGGTCTCGTCCGCGCTGTCCGCGTGACGCGGCGGCCGGGTCAACTGGGCGATGAGGTGGGCCACGTCCTCGACGGACCGGTCCAGGGCCACCGCCCGCAGCACCGCGGTGACGGTCTGGGCGTACTCGGGGGACTGCTCCATCAGCGTGACCAGCCGGACGATCTCCGCCAGCGGCCGGTCACTCACGGCGGCGTGGACGAGGTCACCGACCGGGTTGAGCGGCAAGGGGACCGACACCCGCTCCGCTCCAGCGGCCCCGGACGCCGTCACGGACCGGAGAACCGTCTCGTCCAGCGGGCCCGCGGCGTCGAGCAGCGCGGCCGTGTCGTGGGCGAGTACCGCGCCGACGACGTACGCCGTCTCGGCGGCCGGGGCGGGACGGGCCTGGGGCTCGCCTGCCAGGGCGCTGCGGACGGGCGGCTCGACGACGGGGGGCCGGTAGGCCGGTGGCTCGATGACGGCGGGCCGGTGGGCCGGTGGCTCGATGGCGGGGACCACGCGGACCGCTTCCCGGGCCAGGGGCGCACCCTGCACCGGCGGCTCGGCGGCAGGGGGGTGGTACACCGGGGGCACCAGGACGGGGGCGCCGTGGACCGGCGCCTGGGCCACGGGGGCGCTGTGGACCGGTGGCTCCGCGGCGGGGGGCCGGTAGGCCGGTGGCTCGATGACCGGGGCGCCGTGGACCGGTGCGTGGGCCAATGGGGTGCCGTGCACCGGGGGAACCGAGAGAGGGATGTGGTGGAGCGGCGGGTCGGCGGCGGGCACGCGGTACACGGGCGGCTCCGCGACAGGGGCGCGGTACACCGTCGCCTCGGCCACGGGCGTCCCGTGGACCGGCGGCTCCGCGGCAGGAGGGCTGTACGCCGGCGTCACGGCGACGGGGGCGACGGCGGAGGGCGGCTCGCCTGCGGCGGACGCGTCGCCGAAGAGTATGTGGGAGGAATTCGGCTCTGGGGATGAGCGCGTGGTCATGCTGGGCTCCAAGGGAGTCGTGCGGCCGCTCCTGCGCTACCGAAGCGCGACACGCGATGTCCCTGACCATTACTAGGGGCCCTGCCGACGCCTCGCCACCCGGGTGCGGCGAGCGTGTGACGACGGGCGCCCGTGGCTCGGCCGCGCCGATGTGCGGCGCACCTGGAAGTCCTGGCTGCGCGGCCCGTTCATCGGCTTCCCCTCGGCGCGATCCCCGCGGGCGGCGCCGAGATCCCCATCTTCCTCTCCTACGTCACCGAGAAGCGCCACTCCCGGCACAAGGACGAGTGGGGCTGATCGGATTCGGCATGCGCCGCTACGGGCTCCCCGTGCTGCCCGCCGTCCTCGGCGTCATCCTCGGCCCCAACGCCGAACAGCAGCTGCGCCGTGCCCTGCGGATCAGCGACGGCGTCCTGGACCCGGTGCCGGGGCCGGGCACCTCGGGGCCCGGCACCGGCCTCGCCATGGAGACCGGGTATCCCGAACGCGCTTTTCCCGGAGTGCCCGGTCATGGCACCGGTGCCCGGCACAGCGGTGCCGTGGCTCTGGTCCGAACCACGACACCTGGCGAAACCGATTCCGCGGCACCGGCTTCACCCTGCCCTCCAGGTACCCCCACTCGCCCTCGGCTGAATCGCCTCCGCCGGCATTCCGGGCGCCGGTCCCCGCGACAGGGGGACGCGCCGTCCCTCAGCTCTCCGGGACGGCCCTGGCGCGAATCGACTGCGCGACGTCACGGAGCTTGACGTTGTGCGTCTGGGAGATGCGCTTGAGCACGTCGAAGGCCGCTTCCTCGCTCATGTGGTGCCGCTCGCGCAGGATGCCCATGGCCTCGCCGATGGCGTGCCGGGTGTCCATGGCGTGTTCGAGCTGGTCGACCGTGCGGGCACTGGCCAGCGCCACGGCGGCGTGCGAGGCGAGCAGCCAGCCGGCCGTCTCCATCTCGGTGGTGAAGGCGCCGTACCGCCGGGAGTAGAGGTTCAGGGCGCCGAAGTCGTCGTCCTCGGTGTAGAGCAGGAAACCCATCATGCTGCCCACGCCCAGGTCACGGGCGGCGGGCGCGAAGCGCGGCCAGTCGGGCTGCGGCTTGCTCAGGTCCCTGATCCTGAAGAGCCGCTCGCCGTTGACGCGCCGTGCCGCGTCGAAGCACGGGCCCTCACCCAGTTCGCCCTGCAGACGGTCGGACTCCTCGACCATGTCCCCGTGCGCGGCCAGGGTCACCGCGCGGCCCTTGCGCAGGGCCAGGACGCCGGCCGCGTCGCAGTCGTCGATCAGCGCCACGGCCCGGTCGGCGATCGCGTCGAGCGTCTCCTGAGGGGAACTCCGTGCCAGCAGATGCCGGGCCAGGTCGGCCATCTGTTCGGCGAACTCACGCCAGTCCATCCGCGTCCACTGTCCGCTCGTCGTACCTTCGCGTCGGAAGGATCCCGAAGGCCGAGCACCGGGACCCTCCCGTCGGGACCCGACCCGACCACCGTCTGTTCCAGCCGGTCACGGACCGGTACGGCGCCGACCCGGCACCGGCGAGGCGGCCCTTTCGGCAGCGTACCGCTCCACCGCGGCCGGTGTCCGGCCGAGCGGTCATGCCCCTGCCGACCAACCGTCCTGCCGCCTCCCCAGGAGCGGCCGTGGCGGGTTCCGGGCGCCTCAGGTGCCGGCCACCCGACCGTGCGACTGCCCGGGTACCGTCCCCCGCCCGGTTCCGTCGCCGGTCATCCGGCCCGGCAGCGCCGTCCAGTCGAGGCGCAGGATCGCCAGGTCGTCCGTGTGCCGTTCGGCGTTGAGGGCACGGACCCGGCCGATCAGCTGGTCGAGATGCTTGCCGGGGTCGCCCTCCCGCGTCTCGTCGAGGATCCGCAGCAGGCCCTCGACCCCGAGCCGGTCCCGGTGGTCGCCCCCGTACCCCTCGATCAGGCCGTCGGTGTACGCGATCAGCGCGCCGTCGGGGGGCAGCCGCAGCGTCGCCGACGGCCACTGCCCGAGTCCGGGCACGATGCCGAGGGCGATGCCGTGCCGGGCGGTGACGATCTCGGCGCCGGCGGGGCCGACGAGCAGCGGCTCGTGGTGGCCGACCAGGTGCAGGGTGACGGTGGCCGTCGCCGGGTCGAGGGTGATGAGCGTGCAGGTCGTGAAGAGGTCGCTGCCGGTGCGCTCCGCCGTGTGGATCTGCTCCAGCAGACGCAGCAGCTCGTGGTCGCGGTGACCGCCCAGCGTCAGTGCCCGCCAGGCGATCCGCAGGCAGACGCCGAGGGCGGCGGCGTCCGGGCCGTGCCCGCTGACGTCACCGATGATCGCGTGGACCTTTCCGTCGTCGGTCTGCACGACATCCAGGAAGTCACCGCCGAGCAGCGCCTGTTCACGCCCGGGGAAGTAGCGGCTGGTGGCGGTGACCGAGGCGGTGGACAGGATCGGCGTGGGCAGCAGACCGCGCTCCAGGCGGGCGTTCTCCTCGGCCCGCAGCCGGCCGACCTGGAGATCCGCGCTGGCCCGCTCGGCCTGCTTGCGCTGGACGGCGTAGCGGACGGCCCGTTGCAGCAGGTCCGGGTCGACCTTGCCCTTGACGAGGTAGTCCTGGGCGCCGGCGGCCAGCGCGTCCACGCCCGCGTGCGACTCGGCCAGACCGGTGAGCACGATGACCGCGGCGCGCGTGTTCGTCCGGTGGATCGCCTCGACCGTGTCGAGACCGAGGGCGTCCGGCAGGTGCAGGTCGAGCAGCACGCAGTCGGAGTGCCGTGCCGCGAGTTCGGCGCGTGCCTCGCCGAGCGTCCGGCACCGCACGAGGGTGTGCGGGAGTTCCGTGTCGTACAGCAGTTCCTCGACCAGCAGGGCGTCGCCGTCGTCGTCCTCGACGAGGACGATGCGGTACGGCGCTTCCTGTCCGACGGCTGGCTCTGTCACGGGTGTGCCTCTCGCGCGCCGTCCGCCGTGGCGGAACGCCTGACGGGAAGGGTGAACACGACCCGGGTACCGGCCGTGTGCCCGGGGTCGATCCGGATGGATCCGCCGTGGAACTCCACGACCTTCTTGCACATGGCCAGCCCGATCCCGGTGCCCGGGTAGGCCTCCCGGGTGTGCAGCCGCTGGAAGAGGACGAAGACCTTCTCCTGGAACTCCGGCTCGATACCGATGCCGTTGTCGGTCACGGCGAACTCCAGGAAGCCGTCGCCGGTGGTGCGGACGCCGATCCGCACGTCCGGGGACCGGTCGGGCCAGCGGAACTTGATGGAGTTGGACAGCAGGTTCTGCCAGAGCATGCCCAGTTGGGTCGCGTCGCCGAAGACCCCCGGCAGCGGATCGTGCGTGACCCGCGCGCCGCTCTCCTCGATCGCCACGCTGAGATTGTCCAGCGTGCCTCCGAGGACGGCCTCCAGGTCGACCTCCTCGTGGTCGTTGAGCACCCGTCCGACCCGGGAGAACGCCAGCAGGTCGTTGATCAGGACCTGCATGCGGTTGGCCCCGTCCACCGCGAAGGCGATGTACTGGTCGGCCCGTTCGTCGAGCTGCTCACCGTAGCGCCGCTGGAGCAGCTGGGTGAAGCTGGAGACCTTCCGCAACGGCTCCTGGAGGTCGTGGGAGGCGACGTAGGCGAACTGTTCCAGCTCGGCGTTGGAGCGCTGCAGTTCGGCGGCCTGTTCGTCGAGGAGGCGCCGTGAGGTCTCGCTGAACTGCAGTTCCTCCACGAGGCGTCGGCGCATCGACTCCACGTCGGAGCCCAGCTGCCGCAGGTCGGCGGGGCCGGTGACGGCGATGGGCCGGTCGAAGCGGCCCGTGGCCACCTCGCGGGCCGTCTGCCCGAGCCGGCCCAGCGGGCCGGTGACGCCGCGCCGCAGCGCCTCGAACGCGAGCGCGGCGACCAGCACGATGACCAGCGCGATGCCCGTGAACGTCCAGTTCCGCAGGTTCGTGGCCCGCCGCAGCTCGCGCGACGCGGCCGTACGTTCCTCACCCAGGTAGGTCTGCTGCGCGGTCAGCGCACCGCGCAGGGCGTCGAAGCTCGTCTTGCCCTCCTGGGACAGAGCCGAGGCCAGCGACACCGCGCGGTCCGGGGCGGCGCTCGCGACGGGCACGGCGAAGCGGCTCTGCCAGCGGTGCGCGAGCTCCCGCACCTTGCGCAGTTCCTCCCGGGCGGCCCGGTCGTCGGCCACGAGCCGCTCCAGTTGCCGCAGCGCCTCCTTCTCCCTGTCCGCTCCCTGCCGGTACGGCTCGAGGAAGCTGGCCCGGCCCGTGAGCCCGTAGCCGCGCACGCCGGTCTCCTGGTTGACCAACGCGGCCTCCAGGCGGACCGAGTACGTCAGCGCGGGTCCCCTGCGGTCGACGATCCGGTCGGTCAGCTGGGACGTGCGGGCCGTGGCCCACACGCCGAGGGAGCCGAGCACGGTCAGCACCGCGAGGGTGAGGGCGACGCTCACCCGAAGCCAGCGGCGGGTGGACCAGTCCGCCGCGAAGTGGCGGGCGTCGGACACCGGGTCGTTCCTCACGGCCCGCTGACTCCTTCATGTCTGACAGGGCCGCGTCGAAAGGCCCCTGCGGACGCACCTTACCCGCGTCCGACAACGGTTGTTGTCGTGTCTTGTGACAGCCCCGTAGGGTGGGGGCATGTCTGCTTCCCACTTCTCTGTGCCCAGAGCGGAAGGGGAGATGACCGATCTCGTCACCGAGGCGGTCGAGGAACTCGCCCTGCGCTGCGCGCAACACGCGGTTCCGGCCCTGGACCCGACGGGTGAAGGGGACGCCTCGGCGCGTCATCACGCCCTTGCCCAACTGCTCGTGCTCGTTCAGGTGGAACGGGTGGCACAGCAGTTGGCGGACCGTGCCGCGCGCGCCGCGGCGGCGGCCGGTGCGGGCTACCCGGAGATCGGCCGGGCCTCCGGCATGAGCCGGCAAGGAGCCCGGCGCCGCTGGCCGGGCCTGATCACCAGCGGCACCCCACGTCACACCCCTTCCGCTTCCCGGAGTTCATAGCCATGTCCGTCCCCGTCCCCACCCGCCCCCACGACGTGCTGCTGGTCGAGGACGACATCGCCGACGCGATGCTCATCCAGGACGCCCTCGCCGAACGCGGCGCGCGCAACCTCACGCAGGTCGCCGACGGCATCGAGGCCCTGGAGTATCTGCGCGATCCGGCGAACCAGCGCCCCGACCTGATCGTCCTCGATCTCAACATGCCCCGTATGAACGGCCGGGAGTTCCTGGCCGTCGTCAAGGAGGACCCCGATCTGCGCACCATTCCCGTGGTGGTGCTGACGACGTCCGCGGCGCCCGACGACGTCTCCGGCGCCTACCGCCACCACGCGAACGCCTATGTCACCAAGCCGGTCAACCTGGAGGAGTTCGAGAAGGCGGTCCGCAGCATCGACACCTTCTACCTCGACGTGGCGATGAAGCCACCGCGGGCGTGACACCCGTGCCGCGGCGGTCCCGCCCCCCGCGCCGCGGCGATCCCGACACCCGCGCCGCCGCGGACCCGACACCCCCGCCGCCGCGGACCCGACACCCCCGCCGCACGGGCCGGACGTCCCGCGCCGTGACGGGCCGTGAAGATCCCTTTCCGGCCGGAAAGATCTCCCTGCACGGCTCTGGGAACCTTTGCCGTGCCTCGTTACCCTCCGCCCATGATTTCCACGGTTGTGTGGGGTACGGGCAATGTCGGCCGCGCGGCCATCCGCGCCGTCGACGCGCATCCGTCGCTGGAGCTGGTGGCCGTCCTGGTCGCCGATCCGGCCAAGGTCGGCCGCGACGCGGGCGAACTGAGCGACCTGGGGCGCCCGTTGGGCGTCGCGGCCACCGACGACGTCGCCGCGGTCCTCGCGACCGGTCCGCGCGCGGTCGTGTACGCGGCCTCCGGGGAAATCCGCCCCGACGACGCCCTGCGGGACCTCGAACGGGCCGTGCGGGCCGGGGCGGTCGTCGTCACGCCGTCCGTCTACGGCCTGTACGACCACAGAGGCGCCCCGCCCGAGATCAGGGACCCGCTGGTGGAGGCCGTCGCCGCCGGCGGCGGATCCCTCTTCGTCTCCGGTGTCGACCCGGGCTGGGCCAACGACATCCTGCCCCTGCTGGTCACCGGTCTCGGCTCGCGCATCGACGCGGTCCGCTGCCAGGAGATCTTCGACTACTCCACGTACGACCAGGAGGACTCCGTACGGAACCTGGTCGGCATGGGGCACCCGATGGACTACCAGCCGCCGATGCTCTTCGAGGGCGTACCGACGATGGTGTGGGGCGGTCAGCTGCGGATGATGGCCCGGGCCCTGGGCGTCGAACTCGACGAGATCCGCGAGACGCTGCAGCGACGCCCGCTGGAGGCCACCGTCACCACGACCACCATGGGCGAGTTCGCCGCCGGCACCCAGGGGGCCGTGCGCTTCGAGGTGCAGGGCCTGGTCGGCGGGGAGCCCCGCATCGTCGTCGAGCACGTCACCCGCATCCACGCCTCCTGCGCCCCCGACTGGCCGCAGCCCCCGGACGGCGGCGCCGGAGCCCACCGGGTGGTCGTCGAGGGCCGCCCCCGCATCGAGGTCACCGTCGAGGCGAGCGACGAGGGCGGCAACCGGTCGGCGGGCGGCAACGCCACCGCGGTCGGACGGCTGGTCAACGCCATCGACTGGCTCACCGAGGCCAAGCCCGGCCTCTACGACGCGCTCGACGTCCCGCTGCGCCCCGCGGCCGGCCGACTGGGAAGGACCTGACCGATGACCCTGCGCATCGACATCCCCGAGGGGGAGGACCCGATCCCCTACGTGTGGGGCGACATGGTTCCGGAGATAGGCATGGCGGCGTCGAACTTCTCGCTGGCCGTGTACGCCCACACCAGCCTGGGACTGAGCGAGTTCGAGGCGGCGCGACTGCGCATCGCGCAGATCAACGGCTGTGTCTTCTGCCTGGACTGGCGCACCGAACGCGACGGGCAGAAGGTGGAGGAGGGCTTCGCGGAGGCGGTCACCGCCTGGCGGACCACGGGCGACTTCGACGCGCGCACCCGTCTGGCCGCCGAGTACGCCGAGCGCTACGCACTGGACCACCACGGTCTGGACGAGGACTTCTGGCGCCGGATGACGGCTCACTACAGCCAGGCGGAGATCGTGGAGCTCAGTATGAGCATCGGGTCCTGGCTGGCGTTCGGCCGGCTCAACCATGTGCTGGGGCTGGACGGCGTCTGCGTCCTGCCCCAGCGTTGAGGCGGGTCAGAGGTCGGTGGCGATGATCTCCTCGATGTTCCGTTCGGCGAGTGCCGTGATGGTGACGAAGGGGTTCACGCTGGCATTGCCCGGGATCAGCGACCCGTCGACCACGTAGAGGCCGGAATGGCCGTGCAGGCGCCCGTAGTTGTCGGTCGCCTTGTCCAGCACCGCACCTCCCAGGGGATGGTAGGTGAGGTGGTCGCCCCAGATCTTGTAGAAACCGAACAGATCGGTGCGGTAGATCGTCCCCTCCTTCGCGTTGATCCGGTCGAATATCGACTTCGCCATGGTGATCGACGGCTGTTTCCAGGCCGTCTGCCAGTTGAGTTCCACCTTTCCGCTCGCCGCGTTCCAGGTGAACTCGGCGCGGTGCGGATTCTTGGTGATCGACAGATAGAAGGAGGCGTACGTCTCGATTCCGGTGGGCAGCGGCGCGACCTCGGCGAACGCGCCGCCCGCGGCCCAGTTGTCGATTCCCGCGGTGGGGATCGACGACTGCAGGGCGCCCGTCGGGTCCCACATGTGGTTGGCCCGCCCGCACATGACGTTGCCGTTCTCGCCCCAGCCCTTGCCGATCTCGCCGTTCAGGCCGGGCAGCGCGCCCTGTGCCTTGAGCCGGACCAGGAGCTTGCTGGTGCCGACGCTGCCGGCGGCGAAGAACACCCGGGCCGCGGTGACCGTCTTCGTGGCCGTGACGGCGCCGCCGGTGTCGAGCTGCTCGATGGTGACGGTGTACCCGCCCGAGGAGGCGGGGGTGACGGACGCGACTCTGTGCAGCGGGGAGACGGTGACCTTCCCGGTGGCCCGGGCCCGTGCCAGGTAGGTCTGCTGGAGGCTCTTCTTGCCGTGGTTGTTGCCGTAGAGGATCTCACCGGCCAGCGCCGACTTCGGGACCGTGCCGGCGGCCTCCTGCTTCATGTACTCCCAGTCGTAGACGTCGGGGACGAAGACGAAGGGGAAGCCCGACCGCTGCGCGTGTTTCCGGCCCACCCGGGCGTACTGGTAGCAGGCCGCGGTCTCGAACCACGCGGGGTCGATCGTGCCGACGCCCAGTTCCGCGTTGGCACGCGGATAGTAGACGTCGTACATCTCGTCGGGGTCGACGGACGGCAGGACGCCGCCGAAGTTCTCGCGCCGCGGTGTGACGGCCATGCCGCCGTTCACCAGTGATCCTCCGCCGACCCCACGGCCCTGGTAGACCGTGATCCCGCCCATCTCCTCGGCGTCGAGAATGCCGGTGTAACGGGGGACGTTCTTGTCGATCGGAAAACCCAGGAAGTTGCTGAGGGGTTGTTTGGTTCTGGTGCGCAGCCAGAACGAACGGTGGTCGGGAGTCGTGGTGTTGGCGAAGATCTTTCCGTCGGGGCCCGGGGTGTCCCAGGCCATTCCCATTTCGACCATGTGCACATCGACACCGGCCTGTGCGAGCCGGAGGGCGGTGACCGAACCGCCGTATCCGGTGCCGATCACCAGGACCGGAATGCGCGCACCCGGTTCGATCACGGCGGCGTTCTGCTGCGGAGCCGCCAGTGCGGGCGAGTTGTGTCCGCCGAGTAACACGGCGCCAGAAATGAAACCTGTTCCAGCGATGAATCGGCGACGGGGGATTCCGCTTAGTGGGGGTCTGTTCTGGAGGTCAGCGCTCATACGGCACTCCTCGATTTCGAGTGAATCGAAACGGGTTCTACTGCCGATGGCATACGAAGTCACGACATACCAATTGGTAACTTTTCGCGCACCACCTCCCAACGCCTCTTCTTTCCTTGCGTCTTGACGGAAGGCTGGTCCGTACCTATGGTCACGGCCAGTGTGTGCGTTCAGGAACTCACTCGTCGTTCATATACGAGAACGGACCCCCCGCATGACAGACGCTCCCGCTCGTCCCCGTCGCAGGTCCCGCCGTTCGCTCCTCGCCGTGACCACCGCCGCGGCGGCCGCACTCGTGGGGACCCTGGTCGCCGGTCCCGGCGCGCCCAGGGCCGACGCCGCCCCCGTCACCTTCGTCCACCCCGGCGTGACCGTGTCCAAGGGTCAGTTGGACTTCACCCGCGGCAGGGTCAACGCCGGTGCCCAGCCGTGGAAGAACGCCTTCGACCGGATGATGGCGAGCAAGTACGCGGACCTGAACCGCACACCCAGGCCGCGCGCCGTCGTCGAGTGCGGCTCCTACTCCAACCCCAACAACGGCTGCACCGACGAGCGCGAGGACGCGATCGCCGCGTACACGCACGCCCTGGCCTGGTACATCACGCGTGACGACCGGCACGCCCGCAAGGCCATCGAGCTGATGGACGCCTGGTCGGCGGTGATCCGCGACCACACCAACAGCAACGCTCCGCTGCAGACCGGCTGGGCGGGCTCCTCGTGGCCGAAGGCCGCCGAGATCATCAAGCACACGTACACCGGCGGCTGGGCGAACTCGGGCCGCTTCGCCACCATGCTCCGCGATGTCTACCTCCCCGAGATCATCAACGGCTCGAACTCCAACGGCAACTGGGAGCTGTCGATGATGGAGGCGGCGATCGGCATCTCCGTCTTCCTGGAGGACAAGGCCTCGTACGACAAGGCGATGGCGAAGTTCCGCACCCGCACCGCCGCCTACGTCTACCTGGAGTCCGACGGCGCCCTGCCGAAGACGGTCCCGAGCCAGAACCTCAACACCCGCGACAAGATCGTCAACTACTGGCAGGGCCAGGGCACGTTCGTCACCGGTCTCACCCAGGAGACCTGCCGCGACCTCACCCACACCGGCTACGGCATATCCGCCATCTCCCACGTCGCCGAGACCAGCCGCATCCAGGGCCAGGACCTGTACGGCACCGACGTCGGCGAACGGCTGCGGCACGCGCTCGGCTTCCAGGCCAGGTACGAGATGGGAACGGCCGTCCCGAGCTGGCTGTGCGGCGGCTCGCTGCACCTCGGGCTCGGCCCGATCACCGAGGTCGGCCACAACGCCCTGCACAACCGGCTCGGCCACGCCATGACCAACACCGAGGCGCTCACGGCGCGCAACCGCCCGTCCGGCACCAACAACCTCTTCGTCGCCTGGGAGACCCTCACACACGGCGACAACCCCGGCTGATCCACCGGAAGGGGGGAGCCCGAGGGGTCGGACGAGCCGGGGGGCCCGTCCGACCCCTCGCGTGTGTCAGGCGAGGAGGTGCACGCGCTGCGTCGTCAGCTCGTAGCGGGCGCCCACGATCGCGAGCCGGCCGGCGGCCACCTCCGCGGCCAGGTCGGGCTCGGCGGCGAGACGGGAGCGGACGAGCCGTATCTGGGCGTCTATGGTCGCGTCGACGCGGGCGTCGCCCTCCTTCGTGTGGTCGATGGCCGGGGTGATCTGGTCGGCCAGGTACTGGATGTGGGCCGGCAGCCGATCGCCGGACTCCTCCGCCTCGACGGCGGCCCGCACCGCCCCGCACGACTGGTGACCGAGGACCACGACCAGCGGCACGGCCAGTTCGAGCACCCCGTAGGCGACGCTGCCGAGCACGGCCTCGTCGAGCACCTCACCGGCGCTGCGCACGGTGAGCAGGTCGCCGAGCCCTTGGTCGAAGACCAGTTCCGGCGGTACGCGGGAGTCGACGCAGCCGAGAACCACAGCGAACGGATGCTGGCCCGACGTCAGCTCCCGCCGGACGGCCGGCGACTCGTGCGGATGCCGCTGGCGGTACGCGTGCCAGCGCCGGTTGCCCGACTCCAGCGCGCGCAGGGCCTGTGCGGGGGTGCCGGGGCGGTGGTGCGGCGCCGCGGTGACGGCGGACGCGGGGGAGGCGTCGAGGGCGAGGCCGGCACCGAGGGCCGTGGCGCCGGTCAGGGCGGCGCGCAGGAGGGAGCGGCGGTGGAGCACCGCCGTCGGGGACGAGGCAGGCTGACGGCCGGTGCCTCGGCGGGGGGTGTCATCGAGATTCACGGCTTCGAACGTATGCCTGGTGCCATGGGGGCAGGTTCACGCTGCGAAACCATGGTGCGGCATGGTGAATTCATGGCCACGGCTTGATCCGCTCTTGGTGCGGACGAGGGGTGCGCCTGGCCTCGCGAACGGGCCGCCCATGATCCCTCGTTCGTGTCGTCGCCGTCCCGCGCGTGCGTGCCGCCCGCCAACAGCCGGACGCCACGCGAGAATTGCGCGGGTCGGGAGCCGGCCGGCCGGTGCCGTGACGCCCACGCGATCCCAGGAGACCTGCATGGACTACTACGACCTCGGCAGCCACACCCGCACGGTGACGACCACGTCCCCCGAGGCCCAGCTGTGGTTCGACCGCGGCCTCGTCTGGACGTACGCCTTCCACCACGAGGAGGCCGTCTCCTGCTTCGAGGCCGCCGCGGCGGCCGACCCCGACTGCGCCATGGCGTACTGGGGCATCGCCTACGCCCTCGGCCCCAACTACAACAAGCCCTGGGAGGCGTTCGACGCACAGGAACTGCTCCGCACCGTCGACCGCACCCACACCGCGGTGGAGCGCGCGCACGAGGCGTCGTCCGGTGCCGCCCCCGTCGAACGCGCCCTGATCGAGGCCCTGCGCGCCCGCTACCCGCAGCGGGAGGCCGTCGAGGACTGCTCCGTGTGGAACGCGCCCTACGCCGAGCGGATGCGCGCCGTCCACGCACTCGCCCCCGGCGATCTCGACGTCGCCACCCTGTACGCCGACGCCCTGATGAACCTGACGCCCTGGCAGCTGTGGGACATCCGCACCGGGGAGCCGGCCCGGGGCGCCCGCACCCTGGAGGCCAAGGACGTCCTCGAGCACGCGCTCGCGAGTGAGGACGGGACACGGCACCCCGGCGTGCTGCACATGTACATCCACCTGATGGAGATGTCCGCCACCCCCGAGGCGGCCCTCACGGTCGCCGACCGGCTGCGCGGACTGGTGCCCGACGCCGGTCACCTCCAGCACATGCCCTCGCACCTGGACGTGCTCTGCGGCGACTACCGGCGCGTGGTCTCCGGCAACAGCGAGGCGATCGCCGCCGACGAGAAGTTCCTCGCCCGGTCCGGCGCGATGAACTTCTACACCCTCTACCGCGCGCACAACCACCACTTCAAGATCTACGGCGCGATGTTCCTCGGCCGGTACCGGACCGCCGTGGAGACCGCCGCCGAGCTGGAGGCCACCGTCACGGAGGAGCTGCTGCGGGTGCAGAGCCCGCCCATGGCCGACTGGCTGGAGGGCTTCCTCGCCATGCGGGTCCATGTACTGATCCGCTTCGGACGCTGGGCCGACATCCTGGACCTGCCGTTCCCCGAGGACGCGCGGCTGTACTGCGTGACGACCGCGATGCTCCACTACGCCCGCGGCGTCGCCCTCTCCGCGACCGGCCGGGTCGAGGAGGCCGAGGCCGAGCGCCGCCTGTTCCGGGAGGCGCGCACCCGGGTACCGCTCTCCCGCACGCTGTTCAACAACACCTGCGCCGACATCCTCGCCGTCGCCTCGGAGATGCTCGACGGCGAAGTCGACTACCGCAAGGGCGACCACTCCGCCGCCTTCGCGGCGCTGGAGCGCGCGATCGCGCTCGACGACGGCCTTCCCTACGACGAGCCCTGGGGCTGGATGCAGCCCACCCGGCACGCTTATGGCGCCCTGCTCCTCGAACAGGGCCGGGTCGCCGAGGCCGAGGCGGTCTACCGGGCGGACCTCGGACTCGACGCGACGCTGCCCCGGCCGCAGCAGCACCCGGGCAACGTGTGGTCCCTGCACGGCTTCCACGAGTGCCTCACGCGACTGGGCAGGACGGCCGAGGCGGCGATCGTGGCCCAGCAACTGAAGTTCGCCACCGCCCTGGCGGACGTACCGATCGCGTCGTCCTGCTACTGCCGCACGGAGCCGACGCCCGGCCGGCGGGACGGCTGTGACCGGCGGCGGTGAGGCACCATCCCGGCCGCCCACGCCCCCTGGGACGGCCACCGGATCCGGCGCCGGACGAGTCGCCGGCCCCGGGACGGGCAGCGCGGGCGCGGAAGGCGCAGCAGGCGTGATGTCCGGCACTTCCCAGTTGATGTTCAGCTGATCGCTACCGGGTGGTCAGCATGGATGCGCAGCGTGTGCCGTGTCCAGAGGCAATTCACCACAACTGGAGCAGTCATGGGCGCAGTCAAGGGCGCTGGAGAAGAGCAGAACCCCGTACAGAGACGCGCGTTGCTGCGCGCCGCGGTCGCGGTGCCGGCGGCCGGCGCGGCCGGTATGGCCCTCGCCGGGCCGGCGGCCGCGCACGCGCAGACCTCCGAGGGGGCGCGCGGCGGCCGGTTCGACGCGGAGAGCCCCCGCTTCGCGCTCGCCGTCCTGCCCGACACGCAGTACCTCTTCGACGCCGACAGCGCAGACCCGACGCCGCTGCGGGAGACCTTCCGGTACCTCGCCGCCGAGCGCGCCTCGGCCAACATCGCTTTCATGACGCACCTCGGCGACGTCACCGAGCACGGCACCGAGGACGAGATCGAACTCGCCGCCGACACCTTCCGCACGCTGCACGGCAAGGTGCCCTACAGCGTCCTCGCGGGCAACCACGACATCCGCTCCTCCACCGACGACCAGCGCGGCGACTCGGCCTACCTCGCCGCGTTCGGCCCCGCGCGCTACGCCTCCATGCCCACGTACGGCGGCGCCTCGCCCGACGGCTACAACACGTACCACGTGCTGCGCGCCGCGGGCCGCGAGTGGCTCGTGCTCGCCCTGGACTGGCGGGTGTCGGACAAGGGACTGCGCTGGGCGCAGGGGGTGCTGGACAAGCACCGGACCCTGCCCGCCGTCCTCACCACGCACGACATCGCCTGGGCCGACGACGAGGGCCACGCGACGCTGTCGGGCAACGGCGAGCGCCTGTGGAACGGTCTGATCAAGGGCAACGACCAGATCTTCCTCGCGCTGGGCGGCCACTACTGGCCCTCGGGGCGCACGGTCCTGTCCAACGACTTCGACAACGATGTCCACGTGCACATCACCAACTACCAGGAGCGCTACTACGGCGGCGCCGGGATGATCCGCACCTACGGGTTCGACCTGGCGCGGGGCGTCATCGACGTGGAGACGTTCTCGCCGTGGTTCCTGGCCCGGGACCCGGAGAAGCGGTCGCCGCTGGAGGCCGAGACGATCGAGCTCACCGGTGACGTCGACCGGTTCAGCCTGACCGTCGACTTCGACAAGCGCTTCGAGCGCTTCGCCCCGGTCACCCCGCCCGCCCCGCGTCCGCCGTCGGCGGTGATGCCGCGCGGCACCCTCGCCTACTGGCGCTTCGACGCCTCCGGCACCAAGGCGCCTGGCGCGCCCGGCACGCCCGTGGCGAACGGCGTCGTCGTGCGGGACCTCTCCGGCAACGGCAACGACCTGACGGTCAGCCGGCTGCACGCCGGCGGGCCCGACGCCCTCACCTGGTCCGGGGACCACCACCACGGCCAGCCCGCCCACGCCAGCCTCCGGTTCGACGGCGGCAAGAACCCCGACCGCGGCGCGATCCTGACCACCTCCGCGCACGCGCCGCTGAACGGCGAGAAGTTCCTGCGGGGCTACACCATCGAGACCTTCGTCCGGCTGCCCGAGCCCTTCGAGGGCGACCACAACTGGATGGGCATCCTCAGCTGGATCGGCCGCAGCGGCGACGCGGGCAAGACCACCGGGTGGTCCCCGCTGGAGTCCACGTGCAGCCTCAACCTGTCGCCGGAGCGGTTCCTCCAGTACGTGGTCTACGCCCACGTCCAGGACGCCGACCCGACGTCCTGGAGCCACGCGGTGCCCGTCGGCCGGTGGATGCACATCGCCGTGGTCAACGACGGCCGCCGCACGGTGATGTACGTGGACGGCTCGAAGATCGCCCGCAACCCGACCCAGACGTCCACCGGCATCGCCACCCTCGGCAAGCCCTTCGTCCTCGGCGCCACCGCCTTCGACGAGCGCTTCGGGCAGGGCTTCTACGGCTGGATCGGCGACACCCGGATCGTCGGCCGCCCGCTGTCGCGCGACGAGTTCCTCGCTCTCCGCGACTGACCGGCAGGGTGGTGGGCCGGCAGGGGCCGGTGACACCGCACCCGGGCAGGACGCCGCGGCCCCGGCACGTACACGTGCCGGGGCCGCGGCGTCGCCACGCTCAGTAGAGCTTCTTGACGGCCTTCACCGTCGTCGCCTTGAAGTCGGCGACCTGCGCGTGCTGGAAGTTCCCCATCTGCGCCCACTTGACGACCGTCACGGTCCTGCCGTCCCGGCCGACGGAGAACAGGGCGATGTCGGAGGGGCCCCAGTAGTGCGCGGTGTGGAGGCCGTAGACGTGGGCGCCCTCCTCGACGTTCAGCCGGCCGTAGTACCTCTTGGTCGCCGTCATGTCGGGGTCCTGCTGCATCAGCTTCTTGGCACAGCCGGCGAGGTCCTTGCGCAGCCGCTCGGCGAACGCCTTGGCCCGCCGCTCGTTCCGCGCCACGGCGGTGACCTGAAGGGCGCCCGTGTCGAACTCTGTCGAGTAGGTGCGGTGCGAGGCGGTCGACGGCAGGGCGGCGCCGAAGCAGATCGGCAGCGGGTCCGGCTGTCCGGCGGTGACGCGCCCGGCGTACCAGGGCGAGACCGGGTGCGGCGGGAGTTCGCGCGGCGCCAGGAAGCGGGGCTTGCCGGGTGCGGCCGGGCCGGCCGAGGCCGGGACGGCGGTGAGGGTGACGGCGGCGCCGGCCGCGAGGGCGGCGATACCGAGGCGGGTGCGGAGTCGGGCGCGGACGGTCATGTTTCCCCCAATGTGTCGTGCGCTGTCCCGTCGTTACATCTGATTCGACTCGCTTCTCCGGCTTTTCGTTGCCCTGGTTCCATGCCACGACTTCGTCACGTATGTCACCGACGCGTAACACTGCGGTGATCACCCTATTGGTGCGGATGTGCCGGGAGTGCGGAGTGTGCCGAGTGCGGCGGTGATGTGGCAGAGGTGAGGCGAGGGTTCCGCCGGGTGACCGGCGGAACCCTCTTTCTGCCGTGCCTTCAGCGCTCGCGCCGTGGCGGCGTCACGCCGTGTGCAGCCTCAGCCCGTACCGGTTCAGGATCTCGTTGACCGGCTGGAACCAGGTCTGCCCGCCGCCGGCGCAGTTCCCCCAGCCGCCCGAGGTGACGCCCTGCGCCTGGTCGCCGCTGATGAACGAGCCGCCGGAATCACCGGGTTCGGCGCAGACGCTGGTCTTGGTCATCTGGTGCACCGCGCCCTGGCTGTAGTTGACCGTCTCGTTCCTGGCCAGCACGGTGCCGCAGTGCCAGCGTGTGGTGGAGCCGGAGCGGCAGATCGAGGTGCCCACGGGCGCCTCGGCCGAGCCGCGTACGAGCCGGTCCGGGACGGTTCCCCAGCCGAGGACCACCGGGACGGTCCACCAGCCGCTGCCGACGCTGACCCAGGCGTAGTCGTCGCCCGGGAACGACGAGCCCTGGAACGTGCCGATGTGCGTGCCGTCCCAGCCCCGGACCGCGGCGCCGCCCCCGCCGCAGTGCCCGGCGGTGACGAACCCGCCGTGCACCGAGAAGCCTATGGAGCAGCGGACGTTGCCGGTGTAGTACGGGTCCCCGCCGACCGTCCCGGCCGCGAAGGTGCCGGGCGCGGCGGGCACCGCCGCGACGGTGACCGGACCGGCCGCGCGGGCGCGGGCGACGAACTTGCGGACATCGTTGTCGTTCCGGTGGCCGTCGACGACATCGACGACCACGGTGTTGGCCACCGGATCGGCGTGCCAACCGCTCACGCCCCGGGGCGCGTCGGTGCGGTCGAGGCGGGCCACGGCCGCGTCGAGTTCGCGCGCGCTGTGTTCCACGGTGCGCACCGCGGCGCCGGTGGAGCGGACGGCCCGCAGGGTCGCGGTGGAGGCGTCGGCGGTGACGGCCACGGTCAGCCGGTCGCTGCCGGCGTCGAACCACGAGCCGCCGTACGCCGCTCCGGCGGCCCGGCGGGCGGCGGGCGCGATGTCCCGGGCCTCGGCCTCGGCCGCGAGGCGGGTCTCGGCCTCGGCCCTGGTCAGCCCGAAGTCCCGCTGCATCGCCTCGACGAGTCCCGCGGAGGCCTGTGGGGCGCCGGCCGTGGGGGAGGAGTCGCTCGCCGAGGCGGGGAGGGTTCCCGCGGCGGTCCAGCTGCCGAGCAGGAGCAGGGCGGCCAGACCGGCACGCGTGAGTCGCTTGCGTCTCAAGGGAGTTGCCCTTCGTCGTTCCAGCAAGGTGGGGGTGGAACAACCGCAATTGAGAGCGCTCTCACAGGGTCTGGGCAGAGCTTAGCCAGGCATGCAAGTCAGGTCCATGCCAATGCGGGCCCTTTCGGCAAGGGCCCGCTGGGGCATGGACCTTCAGTGAGATGTCGTGTAACGGCCGGGCCTGCCGCGGCTCAACTCCACAGGGGGTAGGTCTCCACCTTCGTGAACCCCTCCGGCCGGCCCTCCGGGTAGGTCAGGCTCATCTTGCCGTACTGCTGCATCTCCGGGTTCTTCTTCCACGGCTTGGGTTCCTCCAGCCGCACGGTCACGGGATACGACCGGAACCGCCCCGCCGCGCAGTACGGCTTGCAGTCGTTGACCCAGTTGACCCCCCGGGCCATCGCCGCCTCCCCGTCCCAGCGCAGCCACTTCAGCGAGGCGAGACGGCTGTTGCCGTCGCCGCAGGCCAGCATGAAGTCGTCGGGACGCACCGTGGTGCGCCAGAAGCAGTCGACCAGCACCGGCTCCTTTGCCTCGTGCGCCGTGCTCGCGCGGGACGGCGCACCGGAGGCGGTACCCAGGGTCGCCGCGAGCGCCGCCGCCATACAGAGCGTGACGGCCGCCCTCGTGCTGTGCCTCTTCATCTCCGCTCCCCGCCGTCGGTGCGCGTCGATCGGATCGACTGGTTCCGACGCTACGACCGTGTGGAGGAACGCACCACTCGAACGGACCAGGGGACGGGGCGCCGCGCACGGCCCGGCCGGACACGGAGTCCGCAGGTCACCGCCTCGCGATCCGCCGCGCCCCTCGCCATGCCGTCGCGGCCGTCCACGCGCCCCGGGCCCTCTGTGCCGCCTTCGGCCCGCATGAGACCTTGGAAGCGCACGGACGGCGCGGCCGGGCCGGCAGCGGGTGGAGGGGACCTGTGAAAGCGACATCGTTCGAATGGCGGCATCGTCGGCAGACCTGGGCCGCCAGGGCCTCCCTCGCGGCCGCGGCGATCGCGCTGCTGCTGCCCCTGGCACAGGCCGGTGTGGGCGGCGTGATCCTGCTCGTCGTGGGGCTCGCGGGCCTCGGCCTCACCTGTGCCGCGCTCTGGTGGACCCTGTCGCGGCGAGGCCCCGCACGGGTCGGCGCCGCGCTGCTGGCCCTCGCCAGTCCCGTCGGCGTGATCGTGCTCTTCGCCCGGGTGAACCTCCTGTGGGTGGTGACCGTCTCCGCGCTGCTGTGGTGGGCGGCCGTGTCCTGCGGACGCTACGCGCTGCGCAGCACGGGCCTGCGCCAGGGGCGGCTGCGCGAGTACCGCACCCCGCCCCCGCGGCGTCCGTTCCTGCTGCTCAACCCGCGCTCGGGGGGTGGCAAGGTGGAGAAGTTCTCGCTGCGGGAGAAGGCCGAGAGCCTCGGTGCCCACGTGGTGCTGCTGGACCCCGGACACCATCAGGACGTCGCCGCCCTCGCACGGGAGGCGGTGGCCGACGGCGCCGACCTCCTGGGCGTCGCGGGCGGCGACGGCACCCAGGCGCTGGTCGCGGCGGTGGCCGCGGAGCACGGACTGCCGTTCCTCGTGATCTCGGCCGGCACCCGCAACCACTTCGCGATGGACCTCGGCCTGGACCGCGACGACCCCGCCGCCTGTCTGGACGCGCTCACGGACGGTGTCGAGCTCCGGGTCGACCTGTGCTTCGCGGGCGACCGCCCGTTCGTCAACAACGCCTCCTTCGGCGTCTACGGCGCGGTCGTGCAGTCCCCGGGCTACCGGGACGACAAGGTCGGCACGGCGCTGGACCTGCTGCCCGACCTGCTCACCCGGCAGCGGGGCCCGCGCCTGACCGCACGCGCCGACGGCAGGACGTTCACCGACCCGCAGGCCGTGCTGGTGAGCAACAACCCGTACCGCATCGACGACCCCCTCGGCTTCGGCCGGCGTCAGCGGCTGAACTCCGGCAGGCTCGGCGTGCTGTCCGTGAAGGTCGACAGCGCCCTGGAGGCGGCCGAGCTGCTGTTCGACCCGCAGGGGTTCGGGGCGTTCACGGCCCAAGAGGTGATCATCGAGGCGGACGAGCCGCGGTTGCAGGTCGGCCTCGACGGCGAGGCCACGACCCTCGGCACCCCCGTGCGCTGCCGCATCGAACGCCGCGCCCTGCGCGTGCGTGTCCCGCGCGACCGGCCGGGAGTCCCCGATCTCCCGCCCCGCCTGGACTGGCGCCGGCTGTGCAAACTGGCCGCCGCGGTCGGACGTACCGCCGCTCCCGCGCGCTCCGGCCGGACGGCCCGCCCGTACCGCGGCGAGCCCGGGCGGCGGGAGGATCCGGCGGCCTGAGCGCGCCGGTCGCGGCCGGTGGCATAGGTCACATCCGCTTCACGCGGAGCGGAACGCCTGGTAGACGTGGCTGGATCAGGACGTTCCCCCACGAAAGCCCCACCCTCATGGATGACAGCTCCGGTCGCGACCACGTGCCCTTCAGTATCGACCTCACGCGGGAGGAAGCCCGCCGGCGGGCCGAGGTGTTCGCCGCCCTGGAGCCCGACTGGGATCCCGTGGCCGCGCTGCGGTCGGAGGAGGCGGCCCACGCCCTGCTCTACTCCGGCCTCGACGAGGAGCAGGAGCGCATGTACGCCATGCTGGTCGCGGCCGGTGTGCTGCCGGGACGGGACGCGGGCGATGCGACTTCCCATTGACCCGCAGGCCGACCGGGCCCGCCGGGCCTGGCTGCCCTGCCCCGGCTGCGACGACGCCCGCGACTGCGTGACCTGCGCCGCCCGGCGCAACTGCCCCACGCACTGGCGCTACCTCATCTCCAACCAGGGTGCCCGAATCCATCTCCAGTGCCCCGGCTGCACCCACACCTGGACCCTCGACACCCGACCGGGACGCCGGGGCCCCAGCCGCTGACGCAGCCCCGGGCCGGTTGGCCGACGAAGGCGAGGACGTGCGCGCGGCGGGCCCGGCCGCCCGCCACCGGGCGGGCGCCCGAGCGCCCAGGAGCCGGAACCCCGTCACGCAGAGGCGCCTCTCTGATTGCGCACAGGTGCGCAATCAGAGAGGCGCCTCACATAAGCGCTGGTCAACGCGCCCGCAGTCGGTGGGGGGCGGCCGGGGACTCAGCAGATCCGAGGCAGTTGCTCGCCGAGCGGCAGGTCCACCACCCGGGTGCCGCCGAGCCCGGTGCGGGCCACGACCATCCCCGGATGCTCCTCGACGACCTCGCCGACGACCGCCGCCTCCGCGCCCCGCTCGTGCGCCCGCATCGCGGCCAGCACCGCGTCCGCGTGCTCGCGGGGGACGAAGGCGACGAGCTTGCCCTCGTTCGCCACGTACATAGGGTCCAGGCCCAGCATGGCGCAGGCGCTCGCCACCGGGGGCGGCACCGGCACGGCACTCTCCTGGACGACGACCCCGGTGCGCGAGGCCGCGGCGATCTCGTTGAGGGAGGCGGCCAGCCCCCCGCGGGTCGGGTCGCGCAGGACGTGCAGGTCGGGTGTGACGGCGAGCATCGCCTCCACGAGCCCGGCGAGCGGGGCGCAGTCGCTCTCGATCTCGACCTCGAACCGCAGGTTCTCGCGCTCGCTCATGATGGCCACGCCGTGCACGCCGAGGGCGCCGCTGACGATGACGACGTCCCCGGGGACGACCCGCTCCGGGCGCAGGTCGACACCGGCCGGGATCAGCCCGATCCCGGAGGTGTTGATGTAGACGCCGTCGCCGTGCCCGGCCTCGACGACCTTGGTGTCCCCGGTCACGACCTGCACCCCGGCCGCCTTCGCCGCCGCCCCGAGCGCCTCCGCGACGCGGGCGACGGTGGCGATCTCGACGCCCTCCTCCAGGATGAGCCCGCACGACAGGAAGGCCGGACGGGCCCCGCTCATGGCCAGGTCGTTGACCGTGCCGTTGACGGCCAGGTCACCGATGCTGCCGCCGGGGAAGAACAGCGGCCGCACGACGAAGGAGTCGGTGGAGAAGGCGAGCCGCGCACCGCCCAGCTCGACGGTCGCGGAGTCGGTCAGCGGGGCCGGCTCGGGGCCGCCCAGCGCGGGCAGGAGGACCTGCTCGACGAGCTCGGCGGACAGTGCGCCGCCACCGCCGTGGCCCATCATCACCCGGGGCCGGTCCCGCAGGGGCGCCGGGCAGGTCCAGGAGAGCATGTCCGGCGCCGCGGTGGTCTCAGACAAGGGAGGTGCCCTCCTGGCTCGGGGCGGTCACGGCCGCCGGCGTCCTGCGGTCGGGCAGCTCCAGCCGCCGGTACAGGTAGTACGCCGCACAGGCGCCCTCGCTGGACACCATCGTCGCCCCCAGCGGCGTACGCGGCGTGCACGTCGTGCCGAAGGCCTCGCACTCGTGCGGCTTCAGCAGCCCCTGCAGCACCTCGCCGCTGCGGCACTCGGCCGGCTCCCGCGTCATGATGTCGCCGACCTGGAAACGATGCTCGGCGTCGTGGTCCCGGTAGCGGTCCGACAGCCGCCAGCCGCTGCCCGGGATGACCCCGATGCCGCGCCAGGCGCGGTCGGTGACCTCGAAGACGTCGTCCAGCATCGCCCGCGCCGCCGGGTTGCCCTCCGGCCGGACCGCGCGCTGATAGGCGTTGACGACGGTGTGCTCGCCGCGCTCCAGCTGCCGCACGGCCTGCCGGACGCCCTCCAGGATGTCCAGCGGTTCGAACCCGGTCACCACGATCGGCACCCGGAACCGCTCCGCGAGCGCCGGATACTCCTCGACGCCCATCACGCTGCACACATGTCCCGCCGCGAGGAAGCCCTGCACCCGGCAGTCCGGTGACTGCATGATCGCCTCGATGGCGGGCGGGACCCGGACGTGGCTGACGAGCAGGCTGAAGTTGCGGATGTCCCGCTTGCGGGCCTGATACACCGTCATCGCGTTGGGCGGTGCCGTCGTCTCGAAACCGATGCCGAAGAAGACCACCTGCCGGCCCGGGTTCTCCTCGGCGATCCGCAGCGCGTCGAGCGGCGAGTACACCACCCGGACGTCGCCGCCCTCCCCGCGCACCTGGAACAGGTCACGTCCGGTCCCGGGAACGCGCAGCATGTCGCCGAAGGAACAGAAGATGACCTCCGGCCGCGAGGCGATCTCCAGCGCCTTGTCGATCACCTCCAGCGGCGTCACACACACCGGACAGCCCGGCCCGTGGATCAACTCCAGTTCGTCGGGCAGCAGTTGGTCGATGCCGTGCCGGATGATGGTGTGGGTCTGGCCGCCGCACACCTCCATCAGGGCCCACGGCCGGGTCACCGTGGCCCTGATGTCGTCGAGCAGCCGCGCCGCCAGCTCCGGGTCCTGGAACTCGTCGATGTACTTCACGGCCGCACCTCCCCGGAGCCGGTCCCCGAGGACTGCTCGGCCTGCTCCCACGGGTCGCCGAACTCCTCCTGGAGCATGCCGAGGTTCTCGAACAGCTCCAGCGTGCGACGGGCGGACTCCTCGTCCAGCCGCTGCAGGGCGAACCCGACGTGGACGATGGCGTACTCACCGACCTGGAGGTCCGGCAGGTACTCCAGGCACACCTCCTTGACCACGCCGCCGAAGTCGACGGTGGCCATGCGGGTGCCGTCCCGCTCCTCCACGCCCAGCACTCTGCCGGGTACCGCCAGGCACATATCTGTCTCCTTTGACTCCTCGTCGGGCGGGTGACTCCATGCCGGGCGGGCCCGCTCCCGTCATCCGGGTCCGGGCCGCCGTGCCGTGCGGGCGGCCACGACGAGCTGCCCGAGGGCCAGCCCGCCGTCGTTCGGCGGGACACTCCGGTGCCGCAGGACGGTGAACCCGTCCGCGCGCAGCCCGCGGGCGCAGGCCGACGACAGCAGCGTGTTCGCGAACACCCCGCCGCTCAGGGCCACGGTCTCCAGCCCCGTCGCGGTACGGGCCGCGGCGCACACCGTCCGCACCAGACGGGCCACGGCGAGATGGAAGCGGACCGCGATCACGGCCGGGGGCACGCCCGCGCGCACATCCTCGACGACGGCCGCGAGCAGCGGCCCCGCGTCCGCGGTGACCGGATCGGCGCCCGCCGTCCGGAAGGCGTACCGCGGGTCGTCGTCCTCGCCGGCGGCGGACACGGCGGCGCCCTCCAGCTCGATCGCCGCCTGCGCCTCGTAGCCCACGTGCTGGCAGACACCCGACAGGGACGCAACGGCGTCGAAGAGCCGCCCCATGCTGGACGTGGGCACGCAGTTCAGCCCCCGCTCCAACTGCGTCCCCAGCAGCGAGAGTTCGGCACTCGGGCAGGCGGCGACGCACGGCAGGTCCGGGCCGGGCGCGAGGCCGGCGGCGCGCAGATGCGCCAGCGCCATGCGGTACGGCCGCCGCACCGCCGCGTCCCCGCCGGGCAGCGGCACATACGCCAGGTGCGCGAACCGGCGGAAACCGGCGTAGCCGGCGAGCAGGAACTCACCGCCCCACACGGCCCCGTCGTCCCCGTGCCCGGTCCCGTCGAAGGCGACCCCGATCACCCTGCTGTCCGCGGGCAGGCCGTGCTCGGCCATCACGGCGGCGACATGGGCGTGATGGTGCTGGACCGGGACGACCGGACGCCCGCCGGCGTGTCGCCGTGCCCATGCGCCGGACCGGTAGCCGGGGTGCGTGTCGGTGGCGAGGAGAGCCGGCCGCACTCCCGTGATCGACTCCAGCTGTCGCTCCGCGCGGTCGAACGCCCGCTGCGTGGCGAGGTCGTCCATGTCCCCGACGTGCGCGGACAGCCAGGCTTTACGGCCCTCGCCGAGACAGAAGACGTTCTTGAGGTCCCCGCCGACGGCGAGCGCGGGGGACACCGGCACCGGCAGGGTGACCGGCAGGGGCGCGTAGCCGCGCGAGCGGCGCAGCACCAGGGGCTCGCCGTCGCACACCCGCACGACGGAGTCGTCGCACGGCACATGGATGGGCCGGTCGTGGGTGAGCCAGGCGTCGGCCAGGATCGCCAGCCGTTCGAAGGCCTCGGCGTCGTCGGTGACGATGGGCTCACCGGAGAGGTTGCCGCTCGTCATCACCAGCAGCCGGGGCGCGTCCCCGCCCTCGAACAGCAGATGGTGCACCGGCGTGTACGGCAGCATGACGCCGAGGTCCGGACTGCCGGGCGCCACGCCGTCCGCGGGCACCGGCGCTCCCGGGGCGGTGCGGCCCCCGGCGCGGCGGCGCATCAGGACGATGGGCCGCACCCGGCCGGTGAGCAACTCCCGTTCGGCGGGCCCGACGCGCACCAGGTGCTCGACGTCGCCCACGTCCTTGGCCATCAGGGCGAACGGCTTGTCCCCGCGTGCCTTGCGGCGCCGCAGCTCGGCGACCGCCTCGGGGTCGGTGGCGTCGCACGCGAGGTGGTAGCCGCCGACGCCCTTCACGGCGAGGACGGCACCCTCGGCGAGCAGGGCACGCGCCGCCTCGACCGGATCGCCCTCCGGTGTCTCGCCCCGCGCCCCGGTCAGCCTCAGCCGCGGGCCGCACGAGGGGCAGGCGACGGGCTGGGCGTGGAAACGCCGGTCGGACGGGTCGTCGTACTCACGGGCGCACCCGGGGCACAGGGGGAAGTCCGCCATCGTGGTGTGCGCGCGGTCGTAGGGCAGGCCCGTCACGATGGTGAAGCGCGGCCCGCAGTGCGTGCAGGTGATGAACGGGTGGCGGTGGCGCCGGTCGGCGGGGTCGGTCAGTTCGGCGAGGCAGTTGGCGCAGGTGGCGGTGTCGGGAGCGACGAGCGTCCGGGCGGAGCCGGCCGCGCGGGAGGGGACGATGCTGAAGCCGCTGCCTCCCGTGGGCGGCAGCTCGGTGGCCTCCACCGTCTCGACCAGCGCGAGCGGCGGGGCGCCGGGCGCGATGCCCGTACAGAACCGCGCGACGGCATCCGGCGCCCCCTCCACCTCGGCGAGCACGCCGTCCCCGGTGTTGGTGACATGCCCGGCCAGTCGCAACTGGGTGGCGAGCCCGTACAGATACGGCCGGAAACCCACTCCCTGCACCACACCCCGGACGACGACTTTGGCCCGTCGCACTGCGGGCGCGCCGGGCGTGTCCGAGGCCGCGGTGTCCGCCTCCGGCGCCGTGCTCACGCCTCGGCCCGGGCCATCACCGGCGCGTGGACGGGGTGCCCCTCGGCCGCCGCGAGCGCCCGGTCGACCAGCACACCGGCGCCCTCACCACCGCGCACCGAGGTCAGCACCACCTCGACACCCGGGTTGACCCGCTGCACATGGGCGCGGAAGGCGGCCTCGTCGAACTCGGCCGGGCCCGCCAGGTCGGACTTGGTGACCAGCACCAGCTGGGCCAGCCCGAACGCGGTCGGGTACTTCAGCGGCTTGTCCTCGCCCTCCGTGACCGACGCCAGGACCACCCGCAGCGACTCGCCGAGGTCGTAGGAGGCGGGGCACACCAGGTTGCCGACGTTCTCCACGAACAGCAGGCGGGTGTCCTCGGGCAGCCACTCGTGCAGATGCCCGGCCAGCATGTCCGCCTCCAGATGGCAGAGCCCGTCGGTCAGCACCTGCTTGACCGGCACGCCCGAACGCGCCAGCCGCACGGCGTCGTTCTCGGTGGCGAGGTCCGCGGTGAGGGCGGCGGTCGTCACGCCACGCTCCCGGGCGAGCAGCAACTCCCGCTCCAGCAGCGCCGTCTTGCCACTGCCCGGACTGGACAGCAGGTTGACCACCGTCGTGCCCCGGGCCGTCAGTTCGGTGCGCAGGACGCGGGCCGCCATGGTGTTCTTGGCGAGCACCGCCTGCCGTAGGTCCACTACGCGGCACATGGTCAGCTCTCCTCGAAGGGGGTGGTGGGGGTGGTCGCGGGCGGGTCCGCGGGGTCGGCCCAGCGCACCTCGGCGATGCGCAGTTCCCGGCCCGCCGGCAGGTCGGTGGCGCCGGAACCGCAGCCCGCGCAGACCATGTCGGGCGGCATCCCGGTGTCCCAGACCCGCCCGCACGGCGCGCAGGACGCCCGGCCGGGCACGAGCCGGGTGGTCAGTACGGCGCCCTCCAGCACGGTCCCGGCACAGGCCAGTCCGAAGCAGAACTCCAGCGAGTCGGACACCACCCCGGCCAGCTCGCCGATGTCGAGACGCACGGCACGGACGCCGGAGAAGCCCCGTGCGTGCGCCGCTCGTTCGACCTGGTCCACGACCGACAGGGCGACGGACATTTCGTGCATCGGTCTCCGTCCCGGCCCGGCTGACGTCCTGGGCGCCCATTACACGGCGGGGGCCCGGCGGCCGGCCGAGCGGCACGCCGGGGTCACACGGATGCCTGGCCCGTTCGGTGCACCCGGGCCCCGGCGGGCGGTCCGGGTCACATATGGCGGATGCGCAGGTAGCGCTTGATGTCGGGCAGGACGTGCGTGACCAGCGCGGCGAGCGCGGTGGCGGCGGTCGCTGCGGCCGCGCCGCTGATGAGGCGCTTCTTCATGGTGCTCTCCCTGGAGTGAGGGGTGCCTCGGCGAAGCCCTCGGCACCTACAGGACTGCTTCATCGCCCTCCTTCACGGCGGCCGGATCGCGTAGCAATCCGACGACCAGGCGTACCGCTTCGGGCAGCGCGGCGGCGACGGCCGGACTGAGGCCCATGCCTTCCTCGACGGTGGCGGGTTCGCACCCCACCACCAGCGTGCGGCGCGGCGGGGGCGTACCGGTGCCGGCGCACAGGGTGTCCAGCAGGGCCAGCACCGCGTCGGGCGACATCCGGTGGCCGTCGAGCGGCACGTCCCGCGGCGGACGGCGACCGCCCGGCTCGGCCGCGTCGATGACGTAGAGCGTCCCGGGGCTGCCGCCGCGGGCCGTCGCGTCGAGCAGGACGAGGGTGTCGTAGCCGTCGAGCAGCCGGTACGCCAGGTGCACACCGCGGATGCCGATGTCGGCGACCTCGACGCCGGGCGGCAGTTCCCGCCCGGACAGCAGACGTGCCGCCTCGACGCCGAAGCCGTCGTCGCCGAGGAAGACGTTGCCCACCCCGGCGACCAGCGTGCGGCGGGGTGCGGTGGTGGCGCTCACGCGTCCTCCCGGAGCTCGGCGACGGACACCTCGTCGGGCTGGAAGTAGAGGAAACGCCCTTGCTCCCGGCGGATGTCGGCGCCCGGGTCGTCCTCCAGGGTGACCGCGACGTGCACGCCGCCGTCCACGTCGTGCAGCACCGCCTCCACCAGCGCGTACCGCCCGTCGACGAACAGGTCCTGCGCGTCGGTGTGCCGCAGCCGGGGCCGCAGCAGGACCCGGCAGCCGGCCCGGACCGGCTGTCCGTCCACCAGCACGTGGTCGCGGGCAGGATCCACGGCGGTGTCCCCGCCCGGGTCCCACCACGGGGTGTCGGGGCGCATGACGCCGTTCCGCGCCGGGGGACCGGCCTCGGCGGGTGTGCGGTACGCCGGCACACCGTCCGTGGCGGGCGTGCCCGGCCCGGTGATCTCCCGCAGTCCGCGCACCGCCCCGTGCAGCCGCTCCAGCACCTCCGGCGGCATCGAGTCGGCCAGGTCGATCACCGCGGCCGCCCGCGCGTCCGTGCCCCGGGCCTCACGCTTCTCCTCGTCGGTGAGGGCGGCGGTGCGCAGGGCGAGGATCTCGTCGATCTCCGTGGCGTCGTACAGGGCGCCGGGGCTCTCGGGGGCGATCGCGGGGTGGTCCTCCAGGATGATCGGCGAGGAGAGCACCAGGTCGCCGCGGCCCGGCTCACCGGCGAGCACCGGCCAGGTGTGCAGGTTGCGGCAGGCGGCGGTGGCGCCCTCGGCCCACTCCGGCGGGTCGGTCAGCGACAGGAACCGCCCGGCGTCCAGGCACAGCAGCGTGTGGCTCGCCACCAGCGAACGGGGCAGGGCGGCGTCACGGTCGGCGCCCTCCGGGGGCAGCCAGTCACCGGTGTTCTCCACGACCACGCTCAACCGCTGCGTCCGGTACGGCCCGTCCAGCTCGCTCACCGACAGGCGCAGGGTGCCGCTCAGCTCCTCGCGGCGCCGCACCAGCCGGCCCACCGTCGTGCCGGCGCCGTCCGCCACCGGCTCGGTGTCCTCGGCCGCCGCCATGCCGAACGGCACGACGACGTCACCCTCCACCAGCTTCGCCACCGGCACGGTGAGCCGCACCTGCTCCTCGTGCCCCTCGTCCCAGGGCACCAGCAGCCGGTCCTCCAGGGCCAGTTCGGGCACCGTCTCGAAGTCGCCGTCGGGGCGGGCCCGCTGCACGGTGCGCCGCCGGGCGTGCAGGAAGCGCACCTCCACGGCGAGCGTCGCGCCCGGCTTCGGTTCCATCAGCAACTCGGTGTGCTGGAAGTCGTGCTCCTCGGTGGCCGCGCTCCACGCCGGGGGCACCAGCACGCCGAACTGCCAGCGCAGCCGGTTCTTCGCGGCGGAGGCACGGTAGGGGTAGAGCACGTACCCCTCGAACAGGACGGCGTCGGCGACCTGCCGGGCGACGGCCAGGCGGGCCTCGGTCTCGGGGCGGAAGGTCGTCGTGATCACGGTGTCCTCTCCCCGGCCGCCGCCAGGAGCGTCTCGACGGTCTCCTGCCAGGACGGCAGCGCGTGCCGCGACCGGTACGCCACCAGCGCGTCCATGGTGTCCCGGGGCAGCCTGATCCACCCCGAGCCCGGGAAGTGCGCCTCGACCATCTCCCGCCACGTCTTCACCGGCATCCGGAAGCCGGCCTCCTTGTCCCAGGGGACCGGCTCCACGCGGAAGCCGCCCTCGCCGGTGAAGGCGGTGCCGGAGAACAGCATCAGCAGCGGCACCTCGCCGTCCTCCAGGGCGTCGAAGTAGCGGGTGGACGCGATGTCCATGTCGTAGGTGCAGGGCACGACGACATCGGTCTCGACCTCGCCGGTGAACCCGGGCACCATCACCTGCACCTGCGCGAACTGCACCGGCTTGAGGCTGCTGCCCCACCGGGACCGCTCACCGAACAGGTCGGTCAGGGCCGCCGCCTCCCCGTCGCCGTAGCCGCGCCGGGCGGGCTCGATCCGGATCTGGCAGCGCAGCGCCAGCGCGTGCACCCGGGTCGCCGGGGACGCCGTGACACGCAGCCGGAACACCAGGGTGGGGCCCAGGGCGTAGGGGTCGGCGCGCACCCCCGTGCACGTGAACGCGAACTCGGTCACGACCGGCTCCCTCGCGGCTCACGGGCCTGTTCGCCGACGTGCGCGAAGAACGCCTCCAGGTCGGCACGGGCCTCCGCGCCGCCGTCGAAGCCCTGCCAGCGCAGCCGCATCCGGCCGACCAGTTCGTAACAGACGTCGACCGGGACCAGGAAGCACTCCACCCGGTCCTCGTGGCGGCGCAGCAGCAGCGCCTCGACATCGGGCGCCAGCAGCCCGGCCAGTTCGGTGGCGGCCAGCACGGACTGCCAGCTCTCCGGGTCCAGTTCGCTCTCCGTCGCCCCGGCCGGGCTCGGGTACAGGGCGACCAGCCGGTCGAGCGCCGAGTTGCGGAAGAAGAACGCGACGCCGACGGGGATGCCGAGCCGTTCCCAGGCCCGCTCGTCGATCCGGTGGCCGGGATCGCGCAGATACCGCCCGGGCACGGTGCGGAACCGTCCCTCCGCGCCCTCGGAGCCGGAGCGGTCGAGCAGTTGGGCGCAGGGATCACAGGCGCAGGCCAGGGCCCGCTTCTCGACATCGACGAGGTGCCGGTGGCGTGCGTCGGCGAGGGGCGCGGCGCAGAGCTCGCAGCGCTCCTCACGGGGCCGGCGCGGAGTGGTGAAGCGGCGCAGGCCCCGGGGCCCGGTGCCGTGCCGCAGCAGCCCCGGGCCGGTCCGCGGCGCGCTCACCGCGCGCCGGCCGACGAGCGGCCGCCCGTCCCGGCCCCGGGTGGCGCGGAGCCGATCTGCAGCAACGCGGGCTCCCGCACCGGTGCCTCCATCTCCACCGAGGTCACCTCCGGCGCGAAGCACGCCAGCGCGTCCCGGGCCGCCTCCTCGACGCCCCCGGCCCCACCGCAACCGCAGCCGCCCGAACCGGCGGGCCGCAGCCGCAGCACCCCGGTCTCCGGGTCGAAGCCGGCGTTCTCGACCGGCTGGGGAAGGCCGTCGAGCGCGCGGGCGATGCGGGTACGCGCGTCCTCCGGATGCAGCCCGTGCAGCACCAGCAGGCTCGCCACCAGGTCGTCGCCGAGCAGCGCGCCGAACGCGCCGCGGGCGCCGGTGTCGCGCTCGACCAGGTCCAGGACGCGCGCCAGGCCGGCGCCGTAGAACTCCATGAGGACGCGCACGAGTTCCTCGGCCGCCTCGCACGCCGCGGGGTCGCCGGACGCGGCCAGCCGGTCGAGGACCTCCTCGACGAGCCTGCCGGCCGCCTCCGCGGTCACCGTGCCGTGCGCCGCGCTCATCCGGCCAGGCCGCTCAGACCGGTGGGGACGTGCATCGCCTTCGTCGTACGGCCGTCACCGACGTACATGTGCACACCGCACGGCAGACACGGGTCGAAGCTGCGCACGGCGCGCATGATGTCGATGCCCTTGAAGTTCTCCGGGGTGTTCTCCTCGAAGATCGGCGTGTTCTGCACCGCGTCCTCGTAGGGGCCCGGGGTCCCGAAGGTGTCGCGGGTGGAGGCGTTCCACGGGGTCGGCGGGTACGGGTGGTAGTTGGCGATCTTGCCGTCCCGGATGACCATGTGGTGCGAGAGCACCCCGCGCACCGCCTCGGTGAAGCCGACGCCGATCGCCTCGTCCGGCACGTCGAACTTCTCCCACGTCCGGGTGCGCCCGGCGCGCACCTCGGCGAGGCCCATCTCCGCGCTGTGCAGCGCCACCGCGGCGGCGTACGCCTGGAAGTAGGTGCGGGCGCGGTTGCGTTCGAGGGCGTTGCTCCACTTCGGGATCTTCCACTCGAAGGTGGTCTCCGGCTTGGTGAGCGTGCGCGGCAGGTTGATGACCACGCTGTGCCCGGTGGCCTTCACGTACCCGATGTCCACCAGGCCCGACAGCGCCGTCGACCACAGCCGGGCGAGGGGGCCGCCGCCGGTGTCCAGCGGCAGGTGGTCCTTGCCGTCGAACCAGCGCGGCGACATCACCCAGCTGTACTTGTCGTCGAAGTTCCGCTTCTGCGGGGCGGGGATGGTGTGCTGGTTCCACGGGTGGCGCGGGTCGACCGGATTGCCGAGCGGGTCGTGCGTGACGAACTGCTCCTGGCCCGCCCAGTCCTCGTAGTACGAGCTGCCCAGCAGGATGCGGATGCCGAGGTTGATCTCGGTGAGGTCGTTGGTGACCAGCTTGCCGTCCACGACGACGCCGGGGGTGACGAGCATCCGTCGGCCCCAGTCCGTCATGTTGGCGTAGGTGAAGTCGCAGTACTCGGGGTCGTTGAACGCCCCCCAGCAGCCGAGCAGCACCCGGCGGCGGCCGACCTCCTCGTAGCCGGGCAGCGCCTCGTAGAAGAAGTCGAACAGGTCGTCGTGGAGCGGCACGACGCGCTTCATGAACTCCACGTACCGCATCAGGCGGGACATGTAGTCCGTGAAGAGCTGCACCGAGCCGATGGTGCCGACGCCGCCCGGGTAGAGCGTGGAGGGGTGCACATGGCGCCCCTCCATCAGGCAGAACATCTCCCGGGTGTAGCGGCTGACCGAGAGCGCCTCGCGGTAGAACTCGCCCTCCAGCGGGTTCAGGGCGCGCATGATGTCGGCGATGGTGCGGTAGCCGTGTTCGGCGGCGTGCGGCGCCTGGGTGCGCTCGGCGAGCTCCAGGACGCCCGGGTTGGTCTCGCGGACCATCTTCTCGCAGTAGTCGACCCCGACCAGGTTCTCCTGGAAGATGTTGTGGTCGAACATGAACTCCGCGGACTCACCGCAGTTGATGATCCACTCGCCGAGGTGCGGCGGCTTCACCCCGTACGCCATGTTCTGCGCGTACACCGAGCAGGTGGCGTGGTTGTCGCCGCAGATGCCGCAGATGCGGCTGGTGATGAAGTGCGCGTCGCGCGGGTCCTTGCCCCGCATGAAGACGCTGTAGCCGCGGAAGACCGACGAGGTGCTGTAGCACTCGGCGACCCGCTTCTGCTTGAAGTCGATCTTCGTGTGGATGCCGAGGCTGCCCACGATCCGGGTGATCGGGTCCCACGCCATCTCCACCAGCCCGGTGCCGTCACCGGGAGTCGTCGAGGTCGCCATGTCTCTGTGATGCCCTTCGGTCGTTCGGGTCTGCGAGGGGGAGTGGCCGGGGGAGCGCGGTCACCAAGGAGGCCGGTAGCCGGTGGTGATCTCCCGGCCCGTGTGCCGCCACTTGGGTTCCTTGTCCAGGGTCTTCGCCGTGATGGACCGCAGCCTGCGGATCACCGCGCCGTACGCACCGCTGGCGGTGCTGGAGAGCCTGCCGCCGGGCGGCTCGTCCATGAACGGCATGAACTTGTCGGGGAAACCGGGCATCGTGCAGGCGATGCAGATGCCGCCCACGTTCGGGCAGCCGCCGACGCCGTTCATCCAGCCCCGCTTGGGCACGTTGCACTTGACGACGGGACCCCAGCAGCCGAGCTTCACCAGGCACTCGGGCGAGTCGTACTCCGTCGCGAACTGGCCCTGCTCGTAGTAGCCGGCCCGGTCGCAGCCCTCGTGCACGGTCGCCCCGAACAGCCAGGTCGGCCGGAGCTTGTCGTCCAGCGGGATCATCGGGGCCGACCCCACCGCCTGGTACAGCAGATAGGTCAGCGTCTCGGCGAAGTTGTCCGGCTGGATCGGGCAGCCCGGCACGCACACGATCGGGATGCCCGCCTTCGACTTCCAGTCCCAGCCCAGGTAGTCGGGCACCCCCATCGCGCCCGTCGGGTTGCCGGCCATGGCGTGGATTCCGCCGTATGTGGCGCAGGTGCCGATCGCGACGACGGCCAGGGCCTTCGGCGCGAGCCGGTCGATCCACTCACTGGTGGTGATGGGCTGGCCGGTCTCCGGGTTGTCGCCGAAGCCGCACCAGTAGCCCTCCTGCTTGATCGCCTCGTTCGGGACGGACCCCTCGACGACGAGGACGAACGGGTCGATCTCCCCGCGCTCGCCCTTGAAGAACCACTCGATGAACGTGTCGGCGCCGCCGACCGGGCCGCACTCGAAGTCGATCAGCGGCCAGTGCACCGCGATCTTCGGCAGCCCCGGCAGCGCCCCCAGGACGATCTCCTCGATGCTCGGCTGCATGGCGGCGGTCAGGGCGACCGAGTCGCCGTCGCAACTCAGCCCCGCGTTGATCCAGAGGATGTGGATCGGCTGCTCGTCCGTGCCGGGCGAGCCGGCCGCGCCCGGTTCCTGAGCCGTGGTCGGCGATGCTGCGTTCATCAACTGCCTCCCGGGGAGGAAAAGCCTCGGAGCCGACGAGTCGGCGCATGTTCCAGCCAAGCGTCGGGCAGCGCGGCAGCCCCCGCATCCGTGGCGGCCGGTCCGGCCGGCGCCCGCTCCTTGCGCGCGAACGCCCGGCGCAGGGCGTGATAGGGCGCGTCGGGGTCCGAGAAGATCCTCCGCATCCGGCGCAGTTCCCGCTGCCGGACCGCCGCCAGCGGGGTGACGGCCTCCCGGCGTTCGTGCTCGGCCTTCTTCGCGGCGAGACGCGGCTGCGCGGCCGAGGAGTTCGCCAGCCGATGGGCCAGGAGAGTGACGTCGGCGGTGAAACGCGCCGCGGGACAGGCGACGACCCGGTCGACCAGCCCGATGTCCCGGGCGCGGGCGGCGGTGACCGGCAGCGCCTCCTCGGTGAGCCGCCGCGCCATGGCCGCACCGACCCGTCGGGGCAGGCTGTACGTCCAGTACTCCGAGCCGTACAGCCCCATGCGCCGGTAGTGCGGATGGAGCACCGAGCCGGCCCGGCACCACACCTCGTCGGCGGCCAGCGCCAGCATCACGCCCCCGGCCGCGGCGTTGCCGCCGACGGCGCTCACCACGAGCCGGTCGGTGGTGGTGAGGACCGCCTCGACGAGGTCGTCCATCGCGTTGATGTTGGCCCAGGACTCCGCGGCCGGATCGGCGGCGGCCTCGATGACACCGAGGTGGATCCCGTTGGAGAAGAAGTCGCGCCCGGCGCCCAGCACCAGCACGGTGGTCGGCCGCTCGCACGCGGCCCGGTAGGCGGCCAGCAGCCTTCGGCACCGGTCGGTGGACATCGCCCCGCCCGGGAAGGCGAACGACAGGAACCCCACCGGACCGTCCTCCCGGTAGCGGATGTCCGACCAGCAGGCGTCCCCCGACGGTTCCGGTGCGGGCAGCGAGGGGAGCCGCGCGCCCAGGGCGGTCACGGCGGGCAGCTTGCACGCGCGCGGGGCGCCGGGGGCCGTACGCTCCCGCAGCTCGGGGATCCAGACCGCGCCGTCCGCCGTGGCCCGGCAGATCGCGCCCGCGCGCGTCGCCAGCAGCTCCCCGGGCCGCCCCCGCAGCCGGAACTCGGGATGCCCGCCGTGCAGGAACCACTGAGCGCCGAGCAGTTCGTCGAGCACGCCGGGCTGCGAGTCGGCGGCGCGCAGGGCACACAGCACGGTCTCGGTGGAGTCGTCGGCCCAGGTGACACGGCGGTCCGCCTGGCGCATCGCGGGTCTGGTCCGCGCGCCGGCCGCCCTCGGCAGGGTGGCCTGGTCCCGCGGCACGTGACCGCCGGAGCCGAACCGCTCCACGGCGAGCAGCACCGCCTCGACCGCCGCGTCGGACACCTCGTTGCGGTACAGATCGCTCTTGCCCACGCCGGGCAGCGGGCAGGCGGCCGTCGCCCAGACCGGCCCGGCGTCCATCTCCTCGTCGGCCTGGAGTACGGTCACGCCCCACTCGGCGGCGCCGTCGTGCAGGGCCCAGTCCAGCGAGGAGGGGCCCCGGTCGCCGACGGGACCGGGGTGGACGATCAGGCAGGTGCGGGCCGACCACACGTCGCGCGGGACGACCGTCCTCAGCATCGGTGCCACGACCAGCTCGGGCGCGTGCCGTCCGACGGCCGCCCGCACGTCGTCGCCGTGGGGCGTCACCTCGACGGCGACATCGTGCCCGCGCTCGCGCAGCTCCGCGTGCACACGCTGGGTGAGGCTGTTGTAGGCGCTGCCGATGAGCAGGATGCGCATGCCCGTGATGGTCATACAGGCGCATCGGTGGACGGCGCCGCGAATCCCGTCGGTCACCCGTAGGGGGTGGGCTTCCCGCCATATGCCTCGCCCGGCTCCGGGTACGACCCGGCCGGGGAGCACGCGCCGGAGCCCGGACCGGGCCGCCCGGACGCCTCCCCGTGCTCGCTTGCGGTTACCCGGTACCCGTAGGAGAGTGGCCGTCGACCGTGCTGAACACGCCTTGCCGAGCGGGGAGTCGTATGGGGACGAAGCAGTTCGGCGGCTCGCCCGAGGACGCGGACCTCAGGCGCGCCGACTCGCTCGCCCGGGAGATCTTCTCGGACGTCGCCAACAAGTGGGCGTTCCTGATCATCGAGGCTCTCGGTGAAGGCACGTTGCGCTTCAGCGAGTTGCGCACGAGGGTCGAGGGCATCAGCCACAAGATGCTGACCCAGAACCTGCGCATGCTGGAGCGCAACGGGCTGGTCCACCGCGAGGTGCACCCCGTCGTGCCGCCGCGTGTCGAGTACACCCTCACCGAGCCCGGCGAGGCCCTGCGCGCCACCGTCGACGGCATGTGCGGCTGGACCCAGCGGTACCTCGGCCACATCGAGACCGCACGCCGTCGCTTCGAGGTCTGACGGCCGCCGAGGTCACCGCCCCGTCGTGGTGATACGCCGGACGGCCTCACGGGTCAGGGCGCGGTCGTGGGGCTCCCGCGCCAGTGCGCGGTGCAGGATCAGTCCCTCGACGAGGGCGTCGAGCTGGCGGGCGGTGTCCGGGTCGAAGTGCCTTTCGAGGTGGACGCGGCTGCGCCGCATCCACTCGTGGGTGAGTTCGCGGTAGGCGGGCCGGCGGGCGGCGAGCGTGTACAGCTCCTGGGTGAGGACGAGGTCCCGCCCGCTGCCCTCCGACAGCGTGTGGACCAGGTCCGTCACCGCCTCGCACGCCTCCTCGCGGTCGGCCGGAGCGGCGAGATGGGCGTCGAAGACGGCGACGATGTGCCCGGCGAACTGCCCGAACGCCTCCCGGAGCAGCTCTTCGATGCCGCTGAAGTGGTACGTCATCGACCCCAGCGGGACGCCCGCGCGCACGGCGATCTTCCGGTGCGAGACACCGGCGACCCCTTCGTCGGCGATGAGATCGAGGGTCGCCGCGACGATCCGGGCGCGGCGCTGCGGGTCGGTGTGTCCGGTGGCCATGGCGCAGACCTTCAGAGGGTGCGGACCTGGCGGGCGGGATTCCCGACGACGACGACATCGGCGGGCACGTCCTTGGTGACGACCGCGCCCGCGCCGACCACGGAGTTGTCTCCGACGGTCACGCCGGGCAGGACGATCGCGCCGGCGCCGAGCCACACGTTGTTCCCGATCGTGATCGGGCGGGCGGCCTCCAGCTTGTCGCGCCGGGGCCCCGGCTCCAGCGGGTGGGTGGGGGTGAGCAACTGGACGTTCGGCCCGATCTGGCAGTCCTCGCCGATGGTGATCGCGGCGACGTCCAGCGCGGTCAGGTTGTAGTTGACGAAGGTGCGCGCGCCGATCCTGATGTTGCTGCCGTAGTCGACGTGCAGCGGCGGCCGCACATGCACCTCCTCGCCCACGGAGCCGAGCAGTTCGGCGAGGAGGGGCAGCGCCGAGTCGGCGTCCTCCGTGTAGGCGGCCTGGAAGCGGGCGGCCAGGCGCACCGCCCGCTGCTGACGGCGGGCGATCTCGGGGTCGTCGGCGATGTAGAGGTCGCCCGCCAGCATGCGTTCGAGGTGCGTTCGGGGGTCCTGGGCGAAATGGTCCATCGGCATGCGTACGATCGTACACTCGGTGTTCGGTGTTCGGTGTTCGGTGTTCGGTGTTCGGTGTTCGGCCGGCGGCCGCCTCGGGTGTCGGTCTTCGGCTCGGCGGGCACGTCGGGTGTGGGCTTCTTGGCCCGGCGGCCGCGTCGGATGTCGGTTTCTTGGCCCGGCGCCCGCCTCGGGCGCCGGATGTCCGGGCGGCGCCCTCCGCGCGGTGGGCCCGCCGTCCCTCAGGCGCGGCCGACGGTGTCCTGGTCGTCCAGCGGCTCGTGCGGGTCCGGTCCCGCGGAGCCGTGCTTCCCGTCGGCCCCTTCCGTCGACGCGGACCCGCGGCGCAGGTGGGAGAGGCGCGCGGCGACGGGCTCCGTGTACCGGGCGGTGAGCGGGCCGAGGAGGACCAGGATCAGCACGTACGCGGTCGCGAGCGGGCCGAGGGAGGGCTCTATCCCGCCCGTGACGGCCAGCCCGGCGATGACGATGGAGAACTCCCCCCTGGCCACCAGCGTGCCGCCCGCCCGCCAGCGGCCCCGCGCGCCGACGCCCGCCCGCGCGGCGGCCCAGTAGCCGGTGGCGATCTTCGTCAGCGCGGTGACGGCGGCCAGGCCGAGGGCGGGCAGCAGGACCGGTGGAATGCTCGCCGGGTCGGTATTGAGGCCGAAGAAGACGAAGAAGACCGCGGCGAAGAGATCGCGCAGCGGGGCGAGCAGGCTGTACGCCCCCTCGGCGACCTCGCCGGACAGCGCGATGCCCACGAGGAAGGCGCCCACCGCCGCGGACACCTGCACCTGCTGGGCGAGCCCCGAGATCAGCAGGGTCAGCCCGAGGACGACCAGCAGCAGCTTCTCCGGATCGTCGCTCGAGACGAACCGCGAGATGTGCCGGCCGTAGCGCACCGCGAGCAGGAGGACCAGGGCGGCGGCGCCGAGCGCGATGGCCAGTGTGACACCGCCGGCCACCAGGCCGACGCCCGCCACCAGGGCCGTGAGAATCGGCAGGTAGACGGCCATGGAGAGGTCCTCGAGGACCAGGATGCTCAGCACGACGGGTGTCTCGCGGTTGCCCAGCCGGCCCAGGTCGCCGAGGATCTTGGCGATCACGCCGGAGGACGAGATCCAGGTGACGCCCGCCAGGGCGACGGCGGCGACCGGCCCCCAGCCGAGCAGCAGCGCCAGTGCGGCGCCCGGCAGGGCGTTGAGCGCGCAGTCGACCAGGCCCGCCGGGTAGTGGGCCTTGAGGTTGGTGACGAGGTCGCTGGCCGTGTACTCCAGGCCGAGCATGAGCAGCAGCAGGATGACGCCGATCTCGGCTCCGACGGCGATGAACTCCTCGCTGGCGGCCAGCGGCAGCAGTCCGCCCTTGCCGAACGCGAGCCCCGCCAGCAGATACAGCGGTATCGGCGACAGCCGCAGCCGGCCCGCGAACCGGCCCAGCAGGCCGAGCGCGAGGATGATCGCCCCGAACTCGATCAGGAACACGGTGGAGGAGTGCACGGCGGCTCACTCCCGCCCGAGTGTCCCGGCGGCAGCCTCCACTCCCTCGCGGGTGCCGATCACGATCAGTGTGTCTCCGCCGGCCAGCCGGAAGTCCGGCGCGGGGGAGGGGATCGCCTCGGCCCGGCGCAGGACCGCCACGATCGAGGCGCCGGTCGTGGTGCGCAGCCGGGTCTCGCCGAGCAGCCGCCCGTTCCAGTGGGATACGCCGGACAGCTCGATCCGCTCGGCCACCAGGCCCAGATCGGCGGGGGACAGCAGATTCGGCGCGTGGTGCGCGGGAAGCAGCGCGTCGACGAGAGCGGCCGCCTCCTCGGCGGTGAGCCGCACGGACAGTGCGCAGGCGTCCGGGTCGTCCGTGCGGTACGTGCTGAGGGTGCGCTCCCCGTCGCGGTGCGCCACCACGGACAGGCGCCGCCGCTCGTGTGTGGTCAGGTCGTAGCGGACGCCGATTCCCGGCAGCGGCGTACTGCTCAGGCGGGAAGCGCCCATGGCGACCCCCTCTCTCGCGGGGCACCGACGGCGGCGACCGCGGGGACGCGCCGTGAACCCCGGCCCGGGCCTGTGAGAACCATCGTAGGCCCGCGGCTCCGACCGGGCCGGACCGGCGATGTCGTCGCTGATGACGTCACCGATACCGGCGCGACGGCTGCGCGCGCGACGGCCATTGACGCAGTTGGTCTATACCAAGCCGTGGTGTTTCCGTATCCTCACCCGTAGCCATTGGCACACCCCCCCTCAACCCCCCACAGGTCGCGTGCCGGCGCGGGCGGCACCCCACGACAGGCCCCGGTGGCAGCGCGACCTGCCGATTCACCGCCTCCAGGAGGATCTCGGTGAGAGTTCGCACCTCAAGCTCGGCGATCATCGGCACCATCGTTCTCGTCGCCTCGCTCGCACTGACCGCCGCCTCGGCCGACGAGCCGGCCGCCACGGGGCAGGCGGCGAAGGTCACCCTCAAGAACGTCGCCACGGCCAGGAATCCGATCGCCGGCGCGGCCGGTCCAGGAGGCAAGCTCTGGATCGCCGAACGCGCGGGCACGGTCAGGGTCCTGGGCGAGCGAGGGCTGGGCAGGCCCGTCCTCGACATATCCGCCGAGACCACCGTCGACGGCGAACGCGGGCTGCTGGGCATCGCGTTCGACAAGAGGTTCGCCCACTTCTACATCTCGTTCACGGACCTCGAAGGCACCAGCACCGTGGACGAGTTCGCCGTGCGCAACGGCAGGATCCAGCCGCACACCCGGCGTACGGTCCTCACCCAGGAGCAGCCCTATCCGAACCACAACGGCGGCGCCATCAAGATCGGCCCCGATGGCTACCTCTACATCGCGCTCGGCGACGGGGGTTCGGGCGGTGACCCGCACGGCAACGGGCAGAACCTCGGCACCCTGCTCGGCAAGCTGCTGCGGATCGACCCGAGGGGCGGCGTGCCGTACGCGATCCCGCCGGACAACCCGTTCGTGGACGACCCGGACGCGAGGGACGAGATCTGGGCGTACGGGCTGCGCAACCCGTGGCGGTTCTCCTTCGACTCGGGCACGGGCGACCTCTTCATCGGTGACGTCGGCCAGAACGACTGGGAGGAGATCGACTGGGCCCCGGCGCGCAGCAAGGGCGGCGAGAACTACGGCTGGAACCAGATGGAGGGCACCCACCCCTTCCGCGGCGGCACGGAACCGGCGAACCATGTGCCGCCCGTCCACGAGTACGACCGCAGCAACTTCGGCTGCTCGGTGACCGGCGGCTACGTCTACCGGGGCAAGGCGATCCCGGCCCTCAAGGGGCAGTACGTGTACAGCGACTACTGCGACGGGACCGTCCGCTCACTGCGGTTGGAGAACGGCGAGGTGACCGCCGTGAACGACCTCGGAGTCAACGGCGGCGAGGTCATCTCCCTCGCGCAGGGCGGCAACGGCGAACTGTACGTCTTCGCCATCGGCGGCAGCGTCTTCCGCATCGACCCGGCGTAACGGGCACCGGGAGCGCCGGGCGCGACCGACCCGGCCCGGGCCGGAGTACCTCGTGTACTCCGGCCTGTCGGTGCGGGCGATGGTCCCGAGGGCGTAGGACCTCCGGGAGCGCCGCTCCCGGAGGCAGCCTGAGCCAGGAATCCCCTCCCGCCGGCGAGGGGAGGATGTCCCTCATCCCGGACCTGCCTCGGATCCACAGCACCGGAGAAGAGCAGGGGGCGGGGAAGATTTCCGGGTGTCCGTACGATGGACCGCCCGTGAAGTGCGCGGCAGCGGAAGGGAGACAGGGCGTGACGGATCACCGGGGCTCCCGGCGACGGGGGCAGGGCGAGCTGGAGGTGCAGGTCCTGGCCGCCCTGCGGGAGGCGGACGGGCCCGCGACGGCCGGCTGGGTGCGGCAGCGGCTCGGCGGTGACCTCGCCTACACGACCGTGATCACGATCCTGACCCGGCTGCTGGGCAAGGGCGCCGTGACCCGAGAGCGCGCCGGGCGCTCGTTCGCCTGGACGCCGGCCTCCGACGAGGCGGGCCTCGCGGCCCGGAAGATGCGCAAGGTGCTGGACGCCGAGCAGGACCGCGAGGCGGTGCTCGCCAGCTTCGTCACCGCCCTCGAACCCGAGGACGAGCGGCTGCTGCGGGACCTGCTGGAGCGCGCGAAGGACGACGGGGAAGGCTGAGACGGGATGGGGGTGTTCGTCTTTCTGCCACTGGTGCTGCCGCTCACCGCATGGCCGATCGCGCGGCTCGCCGAGCACCACCTCCACCCGCGCCTGGCCACCCGGCTGCTGACGGTCATGGCCGGCGTCATGGCCTCGTGCAGCACGCTGTGTCTGGGTCTGCTGATGGTGGTCGGCACGGCCCAACTGCCCGGGAACCCGCTGCCGGACGGCTGGTCCGACCCGGAGGTGCGCGCGGCCGTCCCCTACGACGAGCTGGCCGGCCAGGCGGCGATCCCCGCCCTGCTGGCCGTGACGATGGCCTGCGGCGGCACGCTGTGGCGTCACGGGCGGACACGCCGGCGCGCCCACCGCGCGCTGGCCGGGCTGCCCGCCAGGAACATCACGGTGCTGCCCGACGACACGCCCTACGCGTACGCCCTCCCGGGCGGCCTCCGGGGCCGGATCGTGGTCACCACGGGACTGCTGCGCGTCCTGCGCCCCGCCGAACGGCGCGCCCTCTTCGCCCATGAGCGCGCCCACCTGGCCGCACGCCATCACCGGTACCTGCTCGTCGCCCGGCTGGCCGCGCGCGCCAACCCCTTCCTGCGACCGCTGCGCACGGCGGTGTCGTACACGACGGAACGGTGGGCGGACGAGGAGGCGGCCCGCGAGGTCGGCGACCGCCGGACCGTGGCGCGCGCGATCGGCAGGGCGGCCCTCGTCTCCCGGGGGGCGCCGCTCTCCCCCCTGGCGGGCTTCGCCGCGCCCGGACCGGTGCCGCGCCGGGTCGCGGCGCTGCTGGGGCCCGCCCCCGCGACGCGCGCCTGGCCCTCCGCGTTCACGGCGGTGGGGGTGGCCGCGTGGACGGCCGCCGCCGGGACGGCGGTCTCCGCGATGTCGTCCGCCAACTCCGCGGTGACGCTGGCCGTCATCCTTCACGCGGCGACACCCCTCTGACCCCGAGGGTCGTGCGTCCTGGTGCCCGACGGTGAAGCGGGTCAGCGCGTCGTGCCCGTGCGCGAGGAGACCGCCGCGTTTGTCGGTCTTCATGACGGAACAACCGGGAGGTCCCGGCCGTTCTCTACAAGCGAGTAGAAGCATAGGGTGGCCCATGACGCCGCAGGTGATGTCATGGGCCTCGGCGCGCGTAGGTCCGAGAAGTGCCGCAGGGTCTGCGGCGCCCAAGGACTTGACCAGCTTGCTTTGCTTGTCCTTTACCATGGGGTCAGGGCGCCGACGCCCTCCCGTACCGACCGACAGAAAAGGAGCCAGGACCCGCAATGGGTGAGCCTCCCAGTACCAGCCGTGCCAAGCCCCGCCCACGCCACGACTGTGAGGGAACGGGGGTGGCACGGTGACCGAGGTCCTGCTGCTCCTGCTGGCCCTCCTGCTGACCCTGGTCTGCGCGGTGTTCGTCGCGGCCGAGTTCTCCCTCACCACCGTCGAACGCGGTGACCTGGAGCGCGCCGCCACGGCCGGTGAGCGCGGCGCCGAGGGCGCGCTGAAGGCGGTACGCCGGCTGACGGTCCAGCTGTCCGGCGCCCAGCTCGGTATCACCGTCACCTCTCTGGTGATCGGCATGCTCGCCGAGCCGTCGCTCGCGACGCTGCTGCGCGGCCCGCTGGAGGGGATCGGCCTCGGCGGCGCCGCGTCCCCCGTCGCGACGGTGCTGGGCGTGGTCGTGTCCACCGTGGTGCTGATGGTGATCGGCGAGCTGGTGCCCAAGAACTGGGCGATCTCCCGCCCGCTGGCCGTCGCCAAGGTGGTGGCCGGCCCGCAGCGCGGCTTCACGGCAGCCTTCGGCCCGTTCATCAGCCATCTGAACGGCACGGCGAACCGGTTCGTCCGCCAGGTGGGCCTGGAGCCCGCCGAGGAGCTGGCCTCCGCCCGCAGCCCGAAGGAGCTCGTCGCGCTGGCCCAGCACTCGGCGGCCGAGGGCGCCCTGGAGGCCGACTCCGCGGAACTCTTCGTACGGACCCTGCACCTCGCCGAGCTGACCGCGGAGAACGTCATGACCCCGCGGGTCGACGTCAAGGCCCTGGAAGCGCGGGCCACGGCCGCGGACGCCGCGAACCTCACCCACGCCACCGGCCTGTCCCGCTTCCCGGTCTACCGGGGCGGCCTGGACGACGTCATCGGCAGCGTCCACATCCGCGACGTGCTGGCGCTGCCGCCGGAGAAGCGCGCGGTCACGCCCGTCACCGAGCTGGCCACCGACCCCCTGCTGGTGCCCGACAGCCTCCCCGCCGACCGGCTCCTGGTGCGGCTGCGCGCCACCCGCACCATGGCCGTGGTCATCGACGAGTACGGCGGCACGGCGGGCGTGGCGACGATGGAGGACATCGTCGAGGAGGTCGTCGGCGAGGTCCGCGACGAGCACGACCCCGTCGAGGTGCCCGACCTGCTGCCCACCCCGCGGACCGCGGACGGGCGCGCCGCGTGGGAGGCGGACGGGTCCGTCCGCCTCGACCAGCTGGCCGGGATAGGACTGTCGGCACCCGAGGGGCCCTACGAGACCGTGGCCGGACTGGTCGCCACCCGTCTCGCGCGCATCCCCGCCAAGGGCGACGTCCTGGACCTGGACGACGGCTGGCACCTGGACGTCCTCGACGTCGAGCACCACCGCGCCGATCGCGTCCGCATCCTCGGCCCCGCCCGGGTGGAGGTCCGCACGGCCACGTCGCGGAAGGTGAAGGGGGAGCTGTCCCGATGACCGTGCTGCAACTCGCCATCGGCGCCCTGACGCTGCTGACGAACGCCTTCTTCGTCGGCGCGGAGTTCGCCCTGATCTCGGTCCGGCGCAGCCAGATCGAGCCCCACGCGCAGGCCGGGGACACGCGGGCCCGGATGACGATGTGGGCGCTGGAGCACCTCTCCGCGATGATGGCCACCGCCCAGCTCGGCATCACCGTCTCCTCGCTGGTGCTGGGCGCCGTCGCCGAACCGGCCATCGCGCATCTGATGGAGCCCGCCTTCGAGGCGGCCCACGTCCCGCACGGCCTGGTGCATCCGATCGCGTTCGTGATCGCGCTCGCCGTGGCGACCTATCTGCACATGCTGATCGGGGAGATGGTCCCGAAGAACATCGCCCTGGCGGCCCCCGTCCCGACCGCGCTGCTGCTCGGCCCGCCGCTCGCCGCGCTCACCCGCGCCCTGCGTCCGGTGGTCTTCGGCATCAACGCCTTCGCCAACGCCCTGCTGAAGCTGCTGCGGGTCGAGCCGAAGAACGAGGTCGAGTCCGTCTTCACCGACGATCAGCTCGCCCGTATGGTCGTCGACTCCAGTGAGGCCGGGCTGCTGTCGCCGGCCGACGGCGAGCGGCTGCGCGACGCGCTGGAGCTGGGTACCCGTCCGGTGGGCGAGATCCTCGTCCCCGTGCCCCGGATGCGCACGGTCGGCCACACCGTCACGCCGGACGAGCTGGAGCGGGTCGCGGCCGAGGCGGGCTTCTCCCGCTTCCCGGTCACCGGAGCGCACGGCACTGTGCTGGGCTACCTGCACATCAAGGACACCCTCGGCGTCGCCGACCGCGACCGTCCGTTCCCGCGCGAGGCGCTGCACCGGGTCACCCGGGTCCGCATCGACACCCCGCTGGACGACACCCTGACCGCCCTGCGTGCCGACGGCAGCCACCTCGCCGCGGTGACCGGTCAGAAGGGCGCGGTCCTCGGCTTCGTGACGATGGAGGACGTGCTGTCGGAACTGGTCGGCCCGGCACCCGCGAGGTCCTGACCCGACCGGGCGGCCGTCCCACGACGGCCGCCCGGCGGCTACGGCTCAGCAGCCGCCGCAGTTGTAGTAGGTGACGTCCCAGTGGTTGCCCTCGTCGGCGTAGATGTTGCCGGAACCGGACCGCCACTGGAGGGCGCCGTCGCCCCGCGGGCCGATGTAGGTGAACGTGTTCTTGATGTAGTTGCCGACGCACGCGTACTTGCTGTAGTCGAGCTTGTAGCCGTTCCAGTGCGAGTACGTCCCCGAGGCGTGCCCCGTCTCCGTACCGCCGGTGATGTTCAGCGCACAGCCGCTCGCCTGCCTGAGCGTCTGGGCGCCCTGGGCGCTGGCGAGGTTGAGCTGCTCGAAGGACGTACAGGTCGGGTTGTTGCGGTTGGAGCAGCCTCCGGAGGACGACCAGGTGATGCCGGACTGCCGGAACATCGAGGTCGCGGTCGCGTGACTGATCTTGGTCGCGGCATGTGCCGAACCCGCGCTGCCGACGACCACGGCGCCGGGGGCGACGACGAGCGCGAGCGCGGTCAGCACGGATCGGACCTTGAGCGCTTTCATGGGCTGGACGGTCTGCATGGGGGAACCTTCCTGCGCGGGGCCATGAACGCTGTGCTGCGGGGGGTGGCGGGGCAGGTGGAGCAGACCGCATCGTGCCCGAGGTCTACGCGCGTGCACCAGAGGGCAAAGGGGCACGAACCGTCCCCGGATCCCGACGACCGTGCCGACGGGGCCGGTGGCCGGTGGCTCGGATCGGGTCTCAGTGACGGTCGCGGGCGTTCAGGCGGGGGCGGCCCGGCGGGTCAGATGGTCGCGGTCGGCGAGGCCATGGGCACGTCGTTGACCGCAGCCGGAGCGCCGCGGTAGTGCTTGAGCAGCAGGTACTTGGCCATCGTGGTTCTCCTCCTCGGTGCCGCGGCCCGTTCTGGCCGCGTTCACCCCGGGGACGGAGCCGGTCACGGGTTCTCGACATCGCCGCTCGGGTTCTTCTGGACTTCCTCCGTCCGCGTGCGCCTCCGTCAGGGGAAGTACGACTCCAGCGTGCCGCGGCGCCGGACGTCGAGCGTCGCGCAGTGGAACGAGCCGCCGAACGGCGCGTAGTGCAGGAGGTCGCAGGGGATCGGCTCGAAGCCCCACTTCTCCAGCGCGCGCAGCATCTCCGTGTGATTCCGCTCCGCGATGACCCGCTTCTCGTCGACCATGAGCACGTTCATGCTCAGCCACTTGCCGCACATCGAGGTGACCCTCAGCAGCCGCTCGTCGATCGGACTGGGTTCGGGAGCGACCAGGATCTCCCAGGAGCGCAGGACGTCGGGCAGCCGGTCGACATCGACGTACTCGGGATTGACCAGTGCCTTGCCGGGCGCCAGCAGCACGAACGTCGTGTCGATGTGCATCGGCGTGCGGCAGCGGCTCTCGATCTCGTGGACGCGGTAGCCGGTCCCGAGATGGCGGCGCAGCCAGGCGATGCCCATCCGGTTGGTGACGTTGCTCCGGGTGACGAACAGGTCCCGCCCCGCCCGCACGAAATCCGCCGCGTCGAACACCGGCTCGAACTCGGTGAGGATGTGGCGCAGCGGCTCGCCCGGCTCGGGGATGCGGAAGTCGGGCTCGAACAGTTCGTCGGTGAGCTGCGGCTTCGGTGCCGCCGTCCAGCGCGCGCCCCGGCGGAAGTAGTCCTTGAGGATCGCGCGGTAGGAGTGGGTCTCGAAGTAGCGGCACGGCCATGCCATCGGCGTCTCGATGATCTCGTCGCCGATCACCAGCAGGCTGTCGCGCGGACAGGTGTTGCAGAACCCGCGCGACGACCAGTCGGGGGTGCCGTAGCGCCTCCCGTGGTCGACGGCGTCCGGGCGCCTGACCGTGACGTCGAGCGACTCCAGGAGGGCGATGAACCCGTCCAGTTCCCGCTGTGCCCGCTCGATCAGGACGTCCGGGTACTTGAAACCGGCGGCGAGCCGCTGGAACCGCGCCGCCCAGGGCGGGATGTTGCAGGTCACGACCGGGTGCCCGGAAGGGATCGTGGCGCCCTCCAGGCGCCCGACGATGATCTCCTCCAGCGGATCCCACTCGTTGTGCGAGCTGACCGGCAGGGCGAGCGGCTCCTCCGCGGCGATGTCGGTCCTCTGTGCTACCGCCATGCTCAACCGCTTTCGATCGCGGAATGGTGATAACTCAATATAGCCACTCCATTACCGAAGGTGAACGCGAGAGTCTCTCAGTCGATCACCGCGGTGGCTTCGATCTCGACCAGGTGCTCGGGCACGTCCAGCGCCGCGACACCGATCAGCGTGCCCGGCGGGACCGGGGTGCTCCCCAGCCTCGCGGTCGCCCGGGCGACACCTTCCAGGAACCGGGGCATCTTGTCGGGGGTCCAGTCGACGACGTACGCGGTCAGCTTCGCCACGTCGTCGAAGGAGGCGCCGACGGCGGCCAAGGCGGTGCCGACGTTGAGGTAGCACCGCTCGACCTGCGCGGCGAGGTCGCCCTCGCCGACGGTGACCCCGTCGGCGTCCCAGGAGACCTGCCCGGCGACGAAGACCAGCTTCGAGCCGGTCGCGACGGACACCTGCCGGTAAGCGTCGATCGTCGGCAGTCCTTCGGGGTTCACCAGGGTGACGGCCATGTCGCGGTCTCCTCGTCCTCGGAGCGCTGTGCTCTCCTGTGGTTACCCGGAAACCGTAGGAGAGCATGTGCTGACATGGAAGAACGCACTTTTCCGTGACGGAGGAACCTTGTGGTGACCCCGCACTGAACGGACCCGTGCGCCTGGTTCCGGCTGGTGGGGCGCTGGGGCGGGTACGGGGAGGGAGAGGGGGCGATGCATCGATTCGCAAGGCCGGCGGGCCGGGGAAGAAGTTGATGTCGATGATCTCCGACATGGTTCTGGTGCCCACTGACAGCGCGATGCTCCCGGGCGACCTCGTCGTCCCGGCGTCCGCGCACGCGGTGGTGTTGTTCGCGCACGGGAGCGGCAGTTCCCGGCACAGCCCGCGCAACCGGATGGTCGCCGCCGAACTGCGCGCGGCCGGGATGGGCACGCTGCTGATGGACCTGCTCAGCGAACGGGAGGAGCGGCACGACGCGCTGACCGGCGAGCACCGCTTCGACATCGCGTTCCTGGGCCGGCGGCTGGTCGCCGCCATCGACTGGCTGGACACGCAGCCCGACGCCCGAGGGCTCCCGGTCGTCATCTTCGGCGCCAGCACCGGTGCCGCCGCCGCCCTGGTCGCGGCCGTCGAACGCCCGGACCGCGTCCTGACCGTCGTGTCGCGGGGCGGCCGGCCCGACCTGGCCGGCGAGGCGCTCGGCGCGGTACGGGCGCCGGTGCTGCTGATCGTCGGCGGTGAGGACCACGAGGTGCTGCGGCTCAACCGGGAGGCGGCCGGCCGGCTGGACGCCCCGCACGCACTGCACGTGGTGCCCGGCGCGGGTCACCTGTTCGCGGAGCCCGGGGCGCTGGAGGACGTCGCCGCTACCGCCCGGCACTGGTGCGACGCGCGGCTGCGCGCGGGACGGGACCGGGCGCCGGGAGGGTGAGGACGTGGGCGGGGAACTCCACCGGCAGGCCCGGCACAGCCGCCCGCCCCCGCCCCGACGCCTAACCCCGACCGCGCCACCCGCTTCCGACACCTGCGCGCCTGCCCGCGCGCCCGCCTGGCACCGTGCCGTGTCAGGCGGGCAGGGAGGCGAGCCACTCGATCAGCAGCCGGCTCACCTCCTCCGGGCGTTCCTGCTGGATCCAGTGACCGCAGCCCTCCAGGACGTGCGAAGCGACCAGACCCGGCAGGGTCGTGGGGAAGGCGTCGATCGCCGCCGCGAGCCAGGCGGTGGAGGCGTCCTGGGCGCCGCCCACGAACAGCGAGGGCTGGGTGACCGGGGCGCCGTCCTGGTCGGCGAGGTCCTCCCAGTCGCGGTCCATGTTGCGGTAGCGGGACAGCGCCCCGGTCATGCCGGTCCGCTCGAACTCCCCGGCGTAGAAGTCCAGATCGCGTTCGCTCAGCCAGGACGGCAGCCGGTCCGCCGGGAACCGGTCCCGCATGCGTCCGCCGGGGCCGACGAAGTGCGGGTCCGGAGCGCCGGGCGCGGGCATGGTCTCGGCGGACAGGGCGGCGTAGATGCCCGCGAGCCAGCCGCGCACGTCGGGCTCGATCTCCGCCTCCGCGCGGCCGGGCCGCTGGAAGTACGAGACGTAGAACTCCTGGTCCGGTCCGCCCAGCCGGGTGAAGACCTCACTGGGCCTCGGTCCGCCACGCGGGGCGTAGGGCACGCTGAGCAGCCCGACCGCACGGAAGACGTCGGGGCGCAGCAGTGCCGAGTTCGCGGCGACGGCTGAACCCCAGTCGTGGCCGACGACCACCGCGGTCCGCTCGCCGAGCGCGTGCACGACCGCGGCGTTGTCCTCCACCAGGTGGCGCATCCGGTACGCCTCCACCGCCTCGGGCCGGGAGGAGCGCCCGTAACCGCGGACGTCCAGGGCGACCGCGCGGTAGCCGGCCGCGGCCAGGGCCGGCAACTGGTGTCGCCATGAGTACCAGGACTCAGGGAAGCCGTGTACCAGCAGGACCAGCGGACCGCTGCCCTGCTCCACGAGATGGATCCGGCCCGCGGGGGAGGGCAGCAGGTGGTGGGTGAGGCCGATGGCGTTCGTGTGGGGCATGGATCCTCCGGGGAAGCCGATGGGACGGCCGGTGCGGCTGCCGTTGCCGTGGCGCTCCGGCCGAGGGCGCCGTGCAGTGATCCTTCTGGGGCCCGCCCGTCCGAAGCGAGTCCGGTTGCCGCTTCGGCAAGAGAATGCGCTTGTGAACATCCGAGGGAAGGTGGCGACATGGCACTGCAGCATCCCGCCGAACGCGGCGACGGCAGGCGTGGACGGTTCGAGCGGTTCGCCGAGGCGGCCTCGTTGTTCACCAGCTCGCCGGTCTTCTTCGGCGTCTGCCTGGTCATGGTCGCCGGAGTGGTCGTCACCCACCTGTCGAGCGTCGGCCTGGAATGGAAGGTCTTCGCCGGCGAGGGCATGACGGCCGTGACCCTGTTGCTGCTGGCCCTGCTGAAGAACTCCGAGCAGCGGGCGGAGTGGGCTCTTCAGCGCAAGCTGGACGCCATCGCCACCGCCCTCATCGAGTCCCATCTGGGCGACAAGGACAAGGCGTTCGAGGACCTGAAGTCGGCGATCCGGCTGGAGGAGGAGACCTGACCCTCCCTGGGCGGGTGCATAGGATCACCGGCATGGCACTGCGACCCGTTCAGGTGAACATCAAGGCACGGGACGGTTTGGCGGTCGGCCGGTTCTGGGCGGAGGCACTCGGCTGGAGCGTCCACCGGCCCGGGGTCACGACCTACGTCGGACCCCCCGGCGGCCTCGTCTGGCCGCATCCGGAGGCCGTCTGCGTCGACGTCGTTCCCGTCCCGGAACCCAGGTCGGTGACGAAGAACCGCGTGCACCTCGATCTCGCCACCACCTCGGACGCCCATCGGGCGGAGCTGGTCGCCCGTCTGCGGGCCGCCGGCGCGACGCCCGTCCAGGTGGGGCAGGGGGAGGTGCCGTGGACGGTCCTGGCCGACCCGGAGGGCAACGAGTTCTGTGTGCTGGAGCCTCGGGAGGTCTACCGGGACACCGGGCCGATCGCCCGTGTGGTCGTCGACTGCGTGGATCCGCGGGCCATGGCCCGGTTCTGGGGCGAGGCGACGGACTGGACCCTGCACGAGGTGACCGACGCCCGCGCGGTGCTGCGCTCCGCCAAGGGCACGGGCTCCTACCTCGAGTTCGTCCGCACGCCCGGTGGCAAGTCCGTGCCGGACCGCGTGCATCTCGACCTGCTGCCGTACCCCGGCGACGACAAGGCGGCGGAGGTGGCCCGGCTGCGGGACCTCGGCGCCACCGACCTCGACCTCGGCCAGGGCGACGTTCCCTGGACATGCCTGGCCGATCCGGAGGGTCACGAGTTCTGCGTCCTCGCCGCGAACTGAGGCGGCCGGTCCACGGCGCGACGCGCTCGAGGCGTCGTCGGACGCCTGCGGTAGTCACCCGGGGACACGCCCAGGACCCTCTTGAAGGCGACGCTCAGCGCGCTCTCGGACCCGTACCCCACGGAGCGCGCGATGGCGGCGAGGGTCTCACCGCCTTCCCGCAGGTGCCGGGCCGCGAGCTCGATGCGCCACCGCGTGAGGTACTCCAGCGGCCCCTGACCGACCGTCGCCTTGAAGCGGGAGGCCAGGGTGGACCGTGACACCGCCGCGGAGCGCGCCAGTTCGGCCACGGTCCAGGGCCGTGCCGGATCGCCGTGCAGGGAGGTCAGTGCCGCGGCGACCACGGGATCCCTGAGCCCCGCCAGCCACCCGGACACCGCATGCGGTTCACGCGCCAGGTGCAGCCGCAGCACATGGACGAGCATGACCAGGGCGAGCTGCTCCGCCACCAGGGCCGAGGCCATCGGCCGGTGCGTCAGCTCCTGGTCGATCGAGGCCAGCGCCCACTGCACGGTCTCCGCGTGCCGGGTGCCGGCCGGGACGTGGACGACCGGGGGCAGCCCGTCGAGCAACAGCTCCTGGGCGCGGGCGCCGAAGGAGAAGGCGCCGCCCATGAGGTGGACCTCGTCGCCCTCGCCGGTCCTGGCGATGCCGCCCTCGGTCCGGGCGAACACGGGACCGGCGGGGACGGGTTCGGCCTCCAGTTCGCTGCGGAGTGTGAAGGGACGCTCACGGGTGAGGAGGTAGCAGTCGCCCTGCGCCAGTGCGATCGGCTCGCCGATGCCGTCGACCTCCAGCAGGCAGGAGCCGCGCCGGACGGCGTTGAACTTCACCGGCTCGGGGGCGTCGAACCGCACCGCCCAGCGCCCACCCGCCACCAGGCCCGCGGACAGCCGACCGCGTGCCTCCAGCAGGGTCAGCACATCCTCCAGAGGATCCACGACACACACCCAACCCCTGTGCTGGACGATGGCTAAAGAACGTAGGACTCTCCATCATAGAGCGTCCAGCGGGCTCGCCGTAGCGTGGACGTATGACGACGAACCCCCAGGCCGACGCCCACGCCCGTGCCGGCAGGCGCACCGGGACCGACTCCGGCCTCCTGACCACGCCCTTCGCCTCCCACGCCCGCGCGGAGGAGGTGATCGACGGAGTGGATCTCACCGGACTGCGCGCCGTGGTGACCGGCGGTGCCTCGGGCATCGGGGCCGAGACCGTCCGGGCCCTGGCCGCCGCGGGAGCGGAGGTCACGATCGCCACCCGGCGGCCGGGCTCCGCCGAACAGCTCGTCCGGGAGTCGGCCGCCGTCCACGGAGAGGGCCGGGTGCGCGTGGAAGCCCTCGATCTGTCCGATCCGGCCTCGGCAGGAGCCTTCGCGCGAGCGTGGCGCGGCCCCTTGGACATCCTCGTCGCGAACGCCGGGATCATGGCCCTTCCGACGCGGACCCTCACCGCGGGCGGCTGGGAGACGCAGCTGGCCACCAACTACCTGGGCCACTTCGCGCTGGCCACCGGACTGCACACGGCTCTGCGGGAGGCAGGCGCCGCCCGTGTCGTGGTCGTCAGCTCCGGCGCCCACCTGGCCCAGCCGTTCGACTTCGAGGATCCGCACTTCGAGCGCCGCCCCTACGACCCCTGGGCGGCCTACGGTCAGTCCAAGTCCGCGGACGTCCTGTTCACGGTCGGGGCCCGCCGCTGGGCGGCCGACGGGATCACGGCCAACGCGCTCAACCCCGGTTACATCCTCACCGGACTGCAGCGCCACCTCGACGACGACACCATGCGCGCGTTCGGTGTGATGGACGACGAGGGGAGCGTGAAGCCGCTGCCGTACTACAAGACACCGGAACAGGGGGCCGCCACCTCGGTCCTGCTGGCCGCCTCACCTCTCCTGAAAGGCGTCACCGGCCGCTACTTCGAGGACAACCAGGAGGCACGGACGGTCCGGGGCGCGGAGGAGCGGCCCGGCGGGGTCGCCGTCCATGTGCTCGACCCGCAGGCCGCGGACCGGCTGTGGGACTACGGCACGCGGGCCCTCCGCACCGCGTGACCACCACACCACGCCGCGCGGCGGGGCGCCGGCCGTGCGGTCAGTCCGCGTCCGGCGCGTCGACGACGGCGCCGTTCTCGTCGAGCATGTGGGTCCGCCAGTACACGTCCCACTTGTCGTCGACCTGCTGCGGCACCTTGCCCTCCGGGTAGCGCACGTATCCCGCCGGGGGCTCCTCGCCGTTCGGGACGCATGCCGAACCGGTCCCGTTCACCGTCGTGACCGGGTACTCCTCGCTCGCGCAGATGTCCTCCCTGTACTCGAGGGAACATCCCGTGAGGGCCACGACCGCGGCCGAACCTGCCAGGGCGGCGGCCACCCGGAGCCCGCGGGGGCGCGGGGCGGCGGCGGGCCGGCGGACACTGCGGGGCATGCGCATGATTCACTCCAGTCGCTCGGTCTGACACCACTCTCGCCGGTGGGGCCCGCCGGGCCCTGAGTACGCGTACTCACACGCGTATGCGCGGATGCTCAACTCCGCGCGGACCAGGGGCTGGAGGGCATTCGGCGCCCCGAAGCGGACCGCCGCCCCGGCCTGGAGAAGGCGGGGGCGGCGGGAGCGGGCGCACGGCGCCGATCAGGTGCGGTAGGCGTAGTACGCGGCGTTCGGGTAGGACGCGATGATGCTGGCCACCGACCGGCGGTATGTGTTGGTCGAGTGGTACGTCAGGTACGGCACGCCCTGGCTGCTGCGGTACGTGACGATCATCGTGTGGTCCTTGGACCCGTTCTTGTCGAAGTCGACCTGGAGCACGTCGCCGACGTCCATCTGGTAGACGTTCGCGAGGCTGGTGACGCGCTTGGAGTTCTGCGCGAACCAGGACCACTCGTTGACGCCGACGAACGAGTGCGACTGGATGTCGGCGGTGCCGAACCAGCGGGTGTAGTCGTACACGTAGCCCGGCACGTGCTTCCAGCCGCCCGCCTTCAGGGACTGGCTGACGAAGTTGGTGCAGTCACCGCCCGCGCCCTGCCCGTTGAAGTTCGGGTAGGCCGGGTTGTAGTTGCTCCAGTACTTCTCCGCGTAGGCGGCCATCGCCTTGTAGTCGTAGCCGCTCGCGGTGAAGTTCTTCGGCTTGGACGGCGCGGGCCGTGTGGTGGCCGCGCGCGGGGCGGCCGGCGTCGTGTTGCCCGCCTTGGCCTTGGTGGCGGCCGCGACACTCGGCGTGGCCGTCGTGTTGACGGCGAGACCGCCGTCGTCGGACTCACGGATGTCCGTCAGCCGCCAGTCGCCGTCCCGGTCCGCCTTGAACGTGAGCTCGTGGTGCGCCTCGAACCCGGTCGTCCTCGGCTCGTCACCGCGGACCTTCTCGTATGTCAGGGTGGTGGTCTCGGTGACCTTGACGACCGCGTGGCGGCCCTTGACGCTGGTGTGGTTCAAGGTGACGGACGTGTTCGCCGCGCTGTACTTCTCGCCGAGCCGGGCGAGGCCGTCCTTGCGGTCGCCGAGCCGGTCCACGGCGGCGTCCTCGGTGCGGGCGGCTCCGGAGGAGACCGCGACCTCACCGGAGAAGCCGTCGATCAGCGGCTTCTTGCCCTGGGCGGGCTTGTTCACCAGGGCGTTGGTGCGGTCGGTGAAGACCGCGTCGGCCAGACGCTGGAACGTGGCCTTCGTCCTGGCGTCGACCTCGGGATCGACCGGGGCGGACGCGCCCGCGGTCCAGTTGGGCAGCAGCGCGGCGCCCGCGGCGACCGAGGCCGCGGCCGCCGTGAGTATCGACGCACGCCGCCGCGTACGGCTCAATTTCCTTGACTTCACTGATGTTCCCCTCTTCCCCCGGCGGAGGTATGCCGAGGTAAGCGGCATCCTTGCACGGCCTGTGTGACCAGTGTGAAGGGGGTTGCGGCCCTGGCGGGGCGGGAGTTACCGGACTGTCATCGCCGTCCACCGGGCCCGGCGGCACGTCACTGAACGACCGTGGACCAGTCCGGGGACTGCGCCGGGTCCAGGCTGCGCAGCCGCTCCAGGGTGGCCGGCTTCTGCGCGTCCATCCAGTCGGCGAGCTCTTTGAAGGACACGCACTTGACGTCCTTCTTGGTGCAGACGGTCTCGATGAGCTCGTCGACGGCGTTCATGTAGATGCCGCCGTTCCACTGCTCGAAGTGGTTGCCGATGAACAGTGGCGCCCGGCTGCCGAAGTAGACGCGGTTGAAACCGGCCATGTAGGCGTCGATGGTCTCCTGCTGCCACTGCGGGTACATGGCCGGGTCGCCGTCGGTCTCACCGTCGGACTGGTTGTAGAGGAAGTTGAAGTCCATGGACAGGCCCTGGTACTTGCCGCCCTCGTACGGGAGCATCTGGAGCGGAAAGTCCCAGATGCCGTTCTTCTTCGTCGGCCAGATCTGGAAGTCGCCGGCGGAGCTCGCGTCGTAGCGCCAGCCGTAGTCCTTGGCGGCCTTCAGAAGGTTCTCCTGGCCCTCCAGGCAGGGGGCGCGGCCACCGGCGACGGCCTTCCTGATGTCGAAGGGCAGCGGGTCGAGGTCCGTGTACCCGGTGTGGGTCTTCCACTTCTCCACGAAGTCGTAGAACTGGTCGATCTCGCTCTTCCACTCCGCGACACTCCAGTCGCCGCCGCCCTGCGCGCCGCAGAAGTGGCCGTTGAAGTGGGTACCGATCTCGTTGCCGTCGAGCCAGGCGCCGCCGAGCTGCTCCAGCGTGGTGCGTATGTGCTCGTCGGTGGGGAAGCTGATGGCCGCGGTCCCCTTGTCGTGCTGCGGCGGCGAGTAGACGTCCGTCTTGCTCTTGGGCACCAGGTAGATGCCCGTGAGGAAGAAGGTCATGTGGGCGTCGTACTTCTTGCCCATCTCGCGGTAGTGGGAGAAGAGCTCGTCGTCGCCCTGGAGGGCGCCGTCCCAGGAGAGGACCACGAACTGGGGCGGCTTCTCACCGGGTTTGAGCGGCACCGGCTTCAACTGGTTCTTCTGCGGGCCGGTGAAGGACGTCGAGCCGTCGCCGAGCACCTTGGTCCGCCCGTCCCACGGCTCCTCGGTCTCCCGGGAGCCCGCGTTCCGTTCCTTGTCCTTGGCCGAGGCGGTCGCGGCGGTGTTGCCCGTGTTGGACAGCACCAGGTACCCCCCGACGAGGGAGGACACCGCGAGGAACGCCGCCAGGGTGATGAAACCCGGGCGGGCGGCGGGGCGGCGCGGTTCGCGGGCCTTGCGGCGGCGGCCCGACGGCTGTTTCATCTTGCGGCTCAATCTCTCGGGGACAGGGGCTGGCCTGCCGGTCGCGTCGGTGGTCAGTCGAGCGGACTCATGGCACGTGACCAGATGCCGTACGGGACACTCTCGGTTGCGGTTTCCGTTCCGTCCAGGCCCTGGAGCGGCAGGGGCTCGAGACTCTTCTTCAGATCGATGCGGTAGACGACGACGGCCGTGGCCACCCTCTTGGCGCTGCCGACGTACCAGGCGGCGGTGTCGTCCTCGGTCGTGCCCACCTTCCCGGCGACCTCGGCGTCGGCGGGAGCGGCGTCCGGGTGGGCGGTGCGGAACGCGTCGGTGAGGGCGGACTGGACCTCGCCGGCGGTGTCGGCGCCCATCGCGCGACGGTTCGGCGCCGGGGTGAGGGCGACCCTGTCGCCGTTGTGGGTGATCCTGCGCACCGAGTAGGGCTCCGTGTGCACGCCTTCGGCGACGAACGTGGCGTAGCCGCTGGCCATCCGGATGGCGCTGGGGGTGGAGCTGCCGGTGGACAGGGCCGGCACCTGGGCGCCCATGCTGGAGGACAGCAGCCCCGACGCCTCGGCGGTGGAACGCACCTTCTCCAGCCCGGTGTCCATGCCGAGCTGCATGAAGGGGGTGTTGACGGACTGCGCCAGCGCCTGGTGCAGGGAGATCTGCCCGTAGGACCTGTCACCGTCGTTGCGCGCGGCGACCTTGCGTCCGCTGCGGTCCCAGTACGGGCCCTCGGGCGTCGTGACGGGCACCTTGTTGTTACCGTCGTAGAGCGACTCCCCGGTCACCTCGGTGACCTCGCCGTCGCGGGACTTGCGCACCCCGTGCTCCAGTCCGGCGGCGTAGACGAACGGCAGGAACGCCGAACCGGCGGGCACGGTGGTGGCGTTGGACTCGTTGTACCCCTGCGTACGGTGGTCGGGGCCGCCGTAGACGGCGAGGATCCGGCCGTCCGAGGCGATGGACGCGGCACCGTAGTGGGCGGCCCCGGCGAGCTTCGGATGATCCTCCTTGGCCTGCTTGCGGGCCTTGGCGACGGCTTCGGTGAGCTGTGCCTCGCGGTGCTTCTCGAAGGTCGTGTAGATCTGGTAGCCGCCGAGGTCGAAGTCCTTGTCGGAGATGCGGGCGGTCTTCTTGGCGTACTGCGAGGCGAGTTCGACCAGGTAGTCGCTCTGCTCACCGGTGTCGTAGAGCGGGTTGCTCTTCAGCGGCTCGGGGAACGTCCGGTACGTGGCCCGCTCTCGCGCCGAGAGCTTGCCGATCGCCACCATGCGGTCGAGGGTCCATGACCAGCGCTCCACGGCCCGGTCGTGGTTGGCCTTGCCGAGCGTGGGGTCGTACAGGCCGGCGCCCTTGAGCAGGGAGGAGAGGAAGGCGGCCTCGCTCGCGTCGAGCTCGCTGACGTCCTTGCCGTAGTAGGCCTGGGCGGCGCGCTGGATGCCGTACGTGCCGCGGCCGAACCAGCTGGTGTTGAGATAGCTCTCCAGGATCTCGTCCTTGCTCATCCGGTTGTCCAGCTTGAGGGCGATCATCGCCTCGGTGAGTTTGCGGGTGAGCGTCTGGTCCTGGCTGAGGTAGACGTTCTTGACGTACTGCTGGGTGATGGTCGACCCGCCCTGGGTGTCGCCCCGGCCGAGGGTGCGGAAGAGGGCCCGGGAGATGCCCTTGAAGGAGATGCCGGGGTCGCTGTAGAAGCTCTCGTTCTCGGCGGCGAGCACCGCCCAGCGCACGTCCTCGGGGACGTCCTTCAGGGGCATCGCCTGTCGTTGCACCCAGCCGGTGCGGGCCATCGGCGTGCCGTCGGCCCAGAAGTACACGTTGTCCTGCTGGGTGGCGTAGGTGTTGAGGTCGTCCGGGATGTCGGTGGCGGCGTAGGCGACCACCAGGAACAGCGTGCTCAGGCCGAGGGAGGCGAGGACGCCGCCGACGGACTGGCGCCAGGAGGGGATCCAGCGGCGCCAGTCCTCGCGGCCCGGCCGGGGGTACTGCGGGCGCAGCCGGCGGGCGTAGGGGCTGAGCCGGGTGACGAGGGGGCCCAGGCGGGCGGCCAGGAAGCCGAGCAGGACGGCGAGGCGGGGGCCGAGGACCGCGGTGAGGCGGGCGGCGGGGGAGGGGCGTGGGGCTTTGCGGCTGCGACGGGCGGACGTGCCGGACATGCCGGACGCGGCCTGGTCGGTGGCGGTCTCCTCGGTGATGTCACCGGCTGAACCGGAAGTCCCGGGTATGTCGGACCCGTCGGGTATTCCGCCTTCGGGTACGCGCAGTTGCATGGTCTCGTCCGCGGCGGGCCGCGGTGGCGGCGCCGGGACCTTCAACTGCATAGTGGCGTCAGGCTCCAGAGGCTCCTCGTCGCCAGCCTGATCGCGTTCCCCCTGACCTTCCTGGGCCACGACTGTGCCTCCCTCCGCACTTCATGTTGCTCGCGCAGGCAGACCGTACGGACGTACGAGGTGGGATGTTGTTGCCGCGGCAGCGGCCGCAAATCCTGACTCCCCCTCCCCGACCTCGCGGGGTATCGCGGCGCTCTCAAATTACCAGCGTCCTTCGCGAAGTCTCCACACAGAACCGGGCGGAACTGGTCACTTCTGATGTGACGGAAACCTCAGTCGGGCAAGGCAACCATCTGGCCCTCAGGCCCGTGAGGCCCTGCCGAGGGGCCTGGGTGCGAGCGCCGGGGCGACCGGACTTTCCGATGGTGGACGGTTCCCGAGCGGGGGCGGCGGACGGTACGAAGGTCCGGCCGCGGACCTGGAACGACGGCGGCGCGTCGGCGCACCTGTGGGCCTGCCCCACCGGAGCCGGCCGGAAGCGGACCCTTTCCTGACGAGCCGTCACCCGGCTGACGGGGAACCCTGACCCGCTCCCGGCGGCGTTCCTACGCGCCGGGCGCGAGGCGCTGTTCGGCCCAGGTCAGCTTGCCCTCGGGGGTGTGGCGCGTGCCCCATCGCCGGCTGAGCTCGTCCACGAGGAGCAGTCCCCGGCCGCTCTCGTCCGTGCTGCGGGGGCGGCGCCTGCGGGGCGTGCTGTCGCCGGTGTCGTGGACCTCGCAGGTCAGTGTCCGGTGACGGATCAGACGGAGACCGACGGGGCCGGTGCTGTGACGGACGGCGTTGGTGACGAGCTCGCTCACGATGAGCTCGGTGGCCCAGACGTGATGCGGCAGGCCCCATTGCGTCAGCTGCGCGGCGGCCAGGGCGCGGGCGTCGCGGACGGCGGAGGGATCGGCCGGGAACTCCCAGGAGGCGACCTGCTGCGGACCGAGTGAGTGGGTGCGGGCGAGCAGCAGGGTGACGTCGTCGCACCAGTTCCTGGTGGGCAGGGCGTCCACGGCGGACGAGCAGAGCTCCTCCAGTGAGCGGCCCGGACCCGCGAGGACGCTGCTCAGGCGTTCCATCCCGACCTCGACGTCACGGTCGCAGGCCTCGATCAGTCCGTCGCTGTAGAGGGCGAGGACGCTTCCCTCGGGGAGTTCGAGGGTCACGGACTCGAAGGGGACGAGGCCGACGCCGAGCGGTGCTCCGGTGGGCAGGTCGGGAAAGGTGACGCCACCGCTCGGGTCGATGATCGCGGGCGGCGGATGACCGGCGCGCACCATGGTGCACCGGCGGGTGACCGGGTCGTAGACGGCGTACAGGCAGGTGGCGGTCATGGTGGCCAGGTCCGTCGCGTCCGCGTCGTCCTCCTCGGCGAGGCGTGTGATCGTGTCGTCGAGGTGGGCCAGCACCTCCTCCGGGGGCAGGTCCAGGTCCGCGAGGGTGCGGACGGCGGTGCGGAGCCGGCCCATGGTGGCGGCCGCGTTGATGCCGTGCCCGACGACGTCGCCGACGACCAGGGCGAGGCGGGCTCCGGACAGCGGGATCACGTCGAACCAGTCGCCGCCGACGCCGTGGTGACTGTCGGCGGGCAGATAGCGCCAGGCCACGTCGGCGGCGGTGCCGCCGCTCACGTGGTGGGGGAGCAGATGGCGTTGCAGGGCGAGGGCCGCCGAGCGTTCGCGGGCGTACCGCCGGGCGTTGTCCAGGGACAGCGCGGCCCGGCCGACGAGTTCCTCGGCCAGGAGCAGGTCGTCCTGTTCGAACGGCCCGCGCTCCTCGGTCCGCAGGAACATGGCCACGCCCAGCACGTCCTCCCCCGCCCGGATCGGGACGACCAGCAGGGAGTGCACTGCGTCGCCGTGGCCCCGCCGTGCCTCGGCCGTGCCGAGACGGTCGGCTCCGGCACGGCAGGGGGCGTCCGGGAGGGCGGGCGGGAGATGAGGCGCTCCCGACCCCAGGACATGGGTGATGGACGACACCGGTGGGACGAGGAACGGTTCCACGCCCGCGAACGGGGCTTCGGTCGCCCTGTGGTGGACCGAGGCGAAACCCGCGCGGCGGAGGGTGGGGACGCGCCCGCGCCGCGGGCCGGGGTGGGTCGAGGGGCCGGTGCCGAGGGGGACGTCCTCGGTCAGGTCGACGGTGGCGTGGTCGGCGAAGAGGGGTACGGCGAGGTCGGCCAGTTCCTGTCCGGTGCGCAGGACGTCGAGGGTCGTGCCGATCCGTTTGCCGGCCTGCCCCAGGATCGCCAGGCGGTCGCGCGCCCGCCGGCTGTCGGTCACGTCCACGCTCACGACGCACACGCCCAGCGCCCGGCCGGCCGCGTCGTCGAGGCGGAAGAGGGAGGCCATGAAGGTGGGTTCGTGGCGCCGGCGCGTCGGGCCGAGGGCCTGGAACTCCACGTGTGTCGCCCGGGAGCCGCTTTCGAGCACCTGGCGCATCAGCGCCTCCAGGGTCTCGGCCTGCGGTCCGGGCGCCGCCTGGGTGAGCGTTCGCCCGCGCCGCCGCTCGGCGGGGATGCCGTCCCCGGCGCCCTGGGTGTCGCTCAGCCAGGCGCAGCGGAGGTCGGCGTCGCGGATCACCACACCGATCGGCACGTCTTCACAAGTGTGCGGGGCGGCCGTACCCGCCTCCGGTGGCGGTCCGTGCGCCGGCCAGGGGGGAGGCGCGGTCGCGTCCGTCGCCGAGACGACCCACCGGAGGCCGCCGTCCTGTCCGGACAGCGGCTGTGCCCACAGGCGCACGTCGATCGTGTGGCCGTCGCGGTGGCGGAGGGTGGTGACGGCGGACCGCCGTGCGGGCGCGCGGCCGGCTGCCAGGTCCGCGGCCTTCGCCCGGGCCTCGGCCGCCGCGAGCAGTTCGGTGGCCGAGCGGCCGACCACGTCCGACGCCGTGTGGCCGACCAGCCGCTGGGCTGCCCGCGTCCACCCGACCACCGTCCCCTCGGCGTCCAGCAGGGCTATCGCCGCCCCGGCCGTCTGAAAGGCCGTCTGATCGGGAGTGACTGCCGTCTGTGCGAGTTGTTCCATCGGCTGGTCCTTTCGTGTCCGTGCGGGGGACGGTGTGCCGAGCGCTCTCTTGACCGGGTGCGACGCGATCAGGTGCCGCCGGGCAGGGGGCCCGCGACCGTGGCCGTCGAGGCCCGCCTGCCCGTTCCGCGGCGGACGTCAGGGGCCGTCGGTCAGGTCCGGTCGTCGAGCAGGTGGGCGAGGTGCGCGCCGAACCGGTTCTCCAGATCGCCCTCGCGCTGCATCCCGCGCGCGAAGAGTGCGGCCACGCGCTGGCGGGTCTCGGGCCAGGTCAGGGCGTCGGCGAAGGCGTCGCGGCCGTCGAGGAGCCTGTCGACGGAGGGCAGGGAGACCTGGTTGACGAGACGCTTGGCCGCCTCGATCGGGCGGCGGTCGAAGGAGGCGATGCGCCGGGCGAGCGTGTCGACGAACGCGTCGAGGTCGCCGTCGGGGAGCGACCGGTTGACCCAGCCGTAGCGCTCGGCGGTGTCGCCGTCGAAGTCGTCCGCGCCGAGGATGATCTCCAGGGCCCGCCCCCGGCCGGTCAGCGGCGGGAGGCGCTCCGTGCCGCCGCCACCGGGGATGACCCCCGCGCCGACCTCGGGCTGTCCGAGGACGGTGTTCTCGCGGGAGGCGAAGCGCATGTCGCAGGCGAGGACGAACTCGCTGCCCACCCCGCGGACCCGGCCGCGGATCTTGGCGATGCTGACCACGGGGGACTTGGTGAGCCGGACCAACGTGTCCGTCGGTACGGCTGTTCCCGTGGGGCCGGTGGTCCTGGCGATGCCCGCCGAGGCGCCGGACATGTCGAAGTGGGCGAGATAGAAGTCGAGGCTGGCGCTCTCGAAGACGACGACGCGCAGACGCGGGTTCTCGTCCATCCGTGCGAGCAGGTCCTGGAGGCCCTGGAAGACGGAGTGGTCGACGACGTTGAGGGGCGGGTTGTCGAACACGACCCGCCAGTAGGCGGGCGTTTCCTCGATGACGCGTACGGTCGCTGATGGCTCGGTCATGTCGTCCCTACCGGATTCTGAAGTAACTGGACTGCGTGGAATGAACTGCGTGGAATGGGCTGAGAGATCCGGAACCGGATCTGGATCGCGAGATCTGCGTCGTGAGATCCGGCTCGTGCGGGCTGGAGTGTCGCGGCGGGCCTCAGAAGGCGCGTCGTGTGCTCGCCGGCTGTGACAGGGCGGCCTTGACGCGCCGCGTTCCCTCGTCGGCGAGGACCTCGAACCGGTCGCCGGCCAGGGCGTCCATGGTCAGTTCGGCCACGCTGTCGGCGCTGATCTTCGGCGAGTCGGTCCAGGCGCTGAGCTCCGTGTCCACGAAACCGGCGTGCACCGCCACCACGAGCGTTCCCCGGGTGTGCAGGGACTGCCGCAGGGCGTCCGTCAACGACCACTGCGCGGCCTTGGACGCCGCGTAACCGGGGAAGGCGGGGTCGCTCGCCCAGGAGGCGAGGGACAGCATGTTGACCAGGGCACCGCCACCGTTGCGGGCCAGGATCGGTGCGAAGGCCCGGGAGACGGCCCAGGTGCCGAAGTAGTTGACGTCCATCGCCTGGCGGGCGCCGTCGAGGGGGCCTTTTAGGAGATGAGCGGCGGCACCGCCGGTTCCCGCGTTGTTGATGACGATGGAGACGTCCCCCGCGGCGGCGGCTGCCGCGGCGACGTCCCTCTCGTCGGTGACGTCGAGGCGCAGCGGGACGACGTCCGGGTCGGTCACGCTCGCCGGGTCGCGGGCGCCGGCGTAGACCTTCGCGGCGCCGTGGCGGACGAGCGCGCGCGTGAAGGCGCGCCCGATGCCGCGGTTGGCACCCGTGACGAGGGCGACGGATCCTGCGATGTCCATGGAGCTCCCTTGGTGTGGGTGGGCGGTGCGCGGTGTTCAGGGGGCGGGCTGCGGCGTACCGCCGGTGCTCTCGCGGTGGAGGGCGTCATGGCCGCCGTCGCTGCTGTCGGCGTCCGGCACGTTCCGGACGCGAGGGGCCTTGCCCGTGAGACCGACTCTAACAGCTGACTTTAATTATGCAAGGGAGATCCCCCTGGTTGTGCAGGGTGGATCTGCCCGAGGCGGTCCGCACGGTCCGTGACGGCTGAATTGCAAGACGAAACTCAGCAGGTACACTGTCCGGTGGACAGTGCGACCGCCGGGTCCATGGGGGACCTGGCGAGAAGTGGGAGGTGCGGCGTGCCGACCGGAAGGCAGTTGCCGGGCTCCGTGGACGACGAGCCCACGTGCTCGATCGAGCGGAGCCTGCAGATTCTCGGGGAGCGGTGGTCCCTGCTCGTGCTCCGGGAGATCTTCAGCGGCAAGCACAAGTTCGCCGAGATCCAGTCGTCCCTCGGTATCGCCTCCAACCTGCTGAGCGCCCGGCTGAAACTGCTGGTCGAGACGGGTGTGCTCGACACGCGGACCTACCGGGACCCTGGCAGCAGGCCGCGCCAGAGCTATCACCTGACGGCGTCCGGGCGGGATCTGTTCGTGGTGCTGGGCGCGCTCCAGCAGTGGGGCGACCGTCACCGGCCGCGTCCGTCGGGCCCCTCCGCGCTGCGGCGGGTGCGTTTCACGGACCGTCCCGTCCACGTCGGGTTCCTCGACGACGAGGGCCGCGAGGTGCCGGCCACGGAGGTCACGATGCTCGCGAACCCGACCGCCGACGTCTGAGCGGAAGCCTCTTCGGAAGCCGCACTCCGGCAGCGGGCGGACTTCGGCGGGGAAGCGTGCGACGCGGTCCCGCGTCGACGCGGCCGGGGCCGCGCCGTCCTCGAGGCGACGCTCAGGTGCGTCGACCCGCGCCGACGGGCGTGGGCCCGCCGGCGGGGAGGTGCGCGGCCACCGGCTCGTCCGCGGTCCCGTTCCCCGCCTGGTGCGCGGGCGCGCGCGGGTCGAGATCGTGGAGGTCGAGGTCGCGCAGGTCGAGATCGGCGAACCCGGGATCGAGCTCTTGGCGGATCTCGTTCCGGGCGGTGGCGGAGAAGGATCTGAACCTGCGCACGAGGGCGGCTGTCTCGGAGACCGCTCGGGGGAGCTTCTCCGGGCCGAGGACGACGACGGCGACGACGAGAAGAGTGAGCATTTCGAGCGGGCCTATGTCGAAGAGCATGTGGCCTCCTGAGCAGTGCGGTCGAGGGGTGGAGCCGGCTCGGAGGCCGTGGTGCGGTCGAGCGGCGGAGCCGGTTCGGCGCCGTCGTACAGGTCCTCGCTCGGGGGCGGTGGGCGCCTGCGGGCGCGGCGGCGGTCGTTGAGCCAGGACACCGCGCAGGCGACCAGGTACAGCGCGGTGATCGGTCCGGCGAGCGCCAGCAGGCTCAGGGGATCGCCGGTGGGGGTGGCGACGGCGGCGAACGCGGTGATGCCCAGGACCATGTGCCGCCACCAGCCGGTCATCCGGCGGGAGCTGAGCAGGCCGGCGGCGTTGAGCATGACCAGGACCAGCGGGAGTTCGAAGGACAGGCCGAACACCACGACCAGCCGGGTCGCGAGGTCCAGGAAGTCGTCGACGGGCAGGATGCTGGTGGCCTGATCGGGGGTGAGCGAGAGCAGTACCCGAGCCGTGGTGGGCAGCAGGGCGTAGGCGAACGCGGCCCCGCCCAGGAAGAGCGGGATCCCCGTCGCGACGAAGGCGAGGCCGTACTTCCTCTCGCGGCGGCGCAGCCCCGGGACGAGGAACGCCCAGAGCTGGTGGAGCCACACGGGACTGGCGCCGATGAGGCCGGCGGTCAGCGACACCTTCAGCGCGAGGCTGACGGGGGCGAGGAGGCCGCTGGTGGCGACGATGCCGCACGTGCCGGGACCGGTCGCGCCGCTCTCGAGGGTGGTGCAGCCGGGCAGGGGCGCGATGACGAACCCGATCAGCTGCTTGTAGAAGAGACCCGCGACGACGGTGGCCACCGTGACGGCGGCGATCGCCGTCATGAGTCGCCTGCGCAGTTCGCTGAGGTGGCCCACGAGGGACATGTGTCCCTCGGCGGGCGGGGATGTGGCTGAGAGCACGGGCGGACCTCGGTTCCTCTCCCGCTGACACCGTCCGGCGTCAGCGCGCGGCGGCATCCTGGACCTGGGGCGTCCCGGCCGTCGTGCCCCGCGATCCGGGTATGGCGTCGAGGTCGTGCGAGGAGGTGAGGTGGCCCGCGAGGTCGGCCCGTACGGGGTCCTGGCCGTGTGCGGAGGCGTCGTCACCGTTGCCGCGCATGGCTTTGGTCTCGCTCTTGAGGATGCGCAGGGACTGCCCGAGCGAGCGCGCCATGTCCGGCAGGCGCTTGGCGCCGAAGAGCAGGATGACGACGACGAGGAGGACCAGGATCTCGGGTGCTCCGAATTTGCCGAACATGAGGGGTACTGCCTTTCGTGGGGGGCGTGGGGGGCTTGTGCGTGGGGGAGGGGGCAAGGGGCGTGAGGCAGGCGCGGGCGGGGGTGATGGCCTGCCCGCGTGCGCCGCGACTAGCGAAGGGTCCGGAAGCCCGAGCGCAGTTCCTCCGTGAAGAGCTTCGGCTGCTCCCAGGCCGCGAAGTGCCCGCCCTTGCGGGGCTTGTTGTAGTGGATGAGACGGGGGTAGGCCTGCTGCGCCCAGCTCTTCGGCGCCTGGAAGTTCTCGTCGGGGAAGGCACTCACGGCGGCCGGGAGGGTCACCCCGTTCGGGACGAGGGTGTACTTGTTCTCCCAGTACAGGCGAGCGGCCGACACCGCGGTGTTGGTGAGCCAGTAGAGGGTGATGTTGTCCAGGATGTCGCTGCGCGTCAGGCCCTCGCGGTGTCCGGCGAAGACCCGGGAGATGAGTTCCAGGCTGCGGCCGTCGTGGTCGAGCATGAAGGCCGCGAGACCGACCGGGGAGTCGGTCAGCCCTGCCAGGGTCTGCGGGCGCGACCCCATGATGCGGGCGTAAGCGAGGTGCTTGTAGGTGAACTGCAGCTGCTCGTACGCGTGCTTCTCGTCGCCGGACAGTCCCGGAGGCACCGGGGCGCCGGTCGCGAGTGCCTTGGCGATCTCGGGCGGAACCACGCCGGGCAGGTTCGTGTGGATGCCGAGCAGGCCCGCGGGCTTGCGCACCGCCATGCGGTCCACGATGAGCGCGCCCCAGTCGCCGCCCTGAGCCACGTACTTCCGGTATCCCAGGCGGTTCATCAGCTCGATCCACGCACCTGCGACGCGGTCGGGGCCCCAGCCGCTCGTGGTCGGCTTGCCCGAGAAGCCGTAGCCCGGCAGCGACGGAATCACCACATGGAAGGCGTCCGCCGCCGTCCCGCCGTGGGCGGTGGGGTTGGTGAGCGGATCGATGATCTTCAGCAACTCGATGATCGAGCCGGGCCAGCCGTGGGTGACGACGACCGGCAGGGCGTTCCTGTGCTTCGAGCGGATGTGGAGGAAGTGGATGTCCAGACCGTCGATCTCGGTGATGAACTGCGGCAGGGCGTTGAGCCGTGCCTCGACCTTGCGCCAGTCGTACTCCGACACCCAGTAGCGCGCGAGTTCCTGCATGGTCGCCAGCGGCACCCCCTGCGTGTGGTCCGGGACGGTCTCGTGCTCGGGCCAGCGGGTGGACACGATGCGCCGGCGCAGCTCGACCAGATCCCTTTCCGGGACACGCACGCGGAAGGGGCGGATGCTGCCGCCCGGCGCCGGACGGTGGCCGGTCGCCGCTCCGGCCGCCTCGGCCGCCTCGGCCGGTGCGGCGGAGAACAGACCGAAGGAGCCCGCCGCCGCGGCGGCCGTCGCGGCGGCGGCGGTGGTGGAGAGGAAGGTCCGTCGGGAGTGCGGCGGAAGGAATTCGGACATGAGGAAGCTCCAAGAGGTGCGTGAATTTCGATGAGGGGGGGCGACCGCCCGGGATGGGTGCCGGTTCCGCCGCCCTCGGCATACGGACAGCATGCCCATCTGACTTTAATTTCGCAAGCCTGCCGCTTTCGACCGAATTGGCATGACTCCAACAGGTAGGCGCGCCGTGCGGTCGCCGGGGCCGAACTCCGCGGACGGGGGCGGGACTTGAGCCGTGCGGCCGACGGGTCGCGCGTCAGGACTCCGCGTCCCTGTCCCCGCGCAGCGTCGTGTGGACCGACCAGATCGCCGACACGAACGGCACCGCCACCACGGCCCCCACCACGCCCGCCGCGATCGCCCCCGCGACGACCGAGACGGCCACCACCAGCGGGTGCAGCCGGACTGCCCAGGCCATGACGAGGGGGGTGAAAGCTGCTACATATTTTCTAGTCATTCGTAGTCGTTCCTGGTCGTGTGTCTCGCATATTTTGGTGTTGTGAAGCTTTCGGAGTGGGCCCGTCAGCAGGGCGTGAGCTACCAGACCGCCTGGCGGTGGGTGAAGGACGGGAAGATGCCCGTTCCCGTTCGCCAGGCGCCGTCCGGGACGTGGTTGGTCGACGAGGTCGCCGTCGAGTCGTCCGGGCGTGTGGTGGCGTACTGCCGTGTGTCGTCCGTTGACCAGAAAGCCGATCTTGAGCGGCAGGCCGCCCGGGTCGTGTCCGGCGCGAACGGGCTGGGCCTGGCCGTCGCTGAGGTCGTCACCGAGGTGGGTTCCGGGTTGAACGGGCGGCGTCGCGAGCTGCACCGGCTGCTGTCCGACCCGCGGGCGGCGGTGATCGTGGTCGAGCACCGCGACCGGCTGGCCCGGTTCGGCATCGAGCACCTGGAGGCCGCGCTGTCGGCGTCCGGGCGGCGCCTGGTCGTCCTCGACCCCACCGAGACCGCCGATGACCTGGTGCGCGACATCACCGAGGTGCTCACCTCCCTGTGCGCGCGCCTGTACGGTCGCGGCGTGGGGAAGGACCGGGCCGCCCGCGCGGTGGCCGTGGCGACCGGCGAGGCCGCCGAGTGAAGAAGTTCCAGCCGCAGCCCGGGTTCGTGGTGCAGGCGTATCGCTTCGCACTGGACCCGAACACCACCCAGGAGCATGCTCTGCGTTCGCACTGCGGCGCGGCGCGTGCCGCCTACAACTGGGCCGTCGGCTGGGTGACCGCCTCCTGGTGGCAGCGCCGCGCGGAGGAGTCCTACGGCATCGGCGAGGCCGGGCTGACGCAGTGGCGGCCGTGGTCGCTGCCCGCGCTGCGGAAGGCTGACGGTGGCCCGACTGCAGGAAGAACACCGAGCAGAAGAGGCCCAACGCCACGGTGGTGAGGATCGACACCAGCTTCTTCGCGTTGCTCAGCGCCGTGCTGACCAGGTCGGAACGGTGGCTCGCGATGAACTCCGTCACCTTGTCCTGGATGTTGAGCGCCCTCACGTCCAGGCGGAACGGTGGACGGCCCAGCCAGTCCTCGATCCGTTCGACGCCGTCCCGGAACTCGCGTACCAGCGTCGTGCTCTCTCCGGCCACCGCCTCGCTCACCAGCACGAGCACCCCCAGCGCCAGGACCGCGCTCCCGACGAGGGCCGAGGCGACGGCGAGCGGACGCGGCATCACCCGGTCCAGCAGGTCGACGAGGGGACGCAGGAGGGCGGTGACGACCAGGCCGAGGAAGACGGCGACGCCGATCTCGTGGAACTGTCCCAGCACCGCGAAGGCCGCGTACACGACGGCGCCGACGGCGAGCAGGCGCCACGCGTAGGCGGCGGTCCTGCGCAGGAGCGGGTACACCGAGGGCGAACTGCCTGGCTGCATGAGCATGCGCTTCCCGCTGCCGCCTCCGGGCACCACGCCCTCGCCGCACGTTCGCCCGACGGGTCCAAGGAGAGGGGTGACGGCGTGAACACCGTCCTCCCCGGCCCTCGCCCCGGCGCGCCGCAGCTCTGGGGCGGCGGGGAAACCGTTCGGCGATCGGGCGGTGAGCGGCGGGCGGTGAGCGGCGAGCGCCGGGTCCCGGTCGGCGGCCACGGAGCCGTGTGACGGCGACCGGTGACGAACGGTCATGGTCCGGTCACATCCGCCGCTCGGTGCGGTCATGGGGCGCTGTGAGCATCGTGCGGGTCCCCGCGACGGACCCGGGGAGAAGGAGAGGCCCACACCGTGTCAGCGCTGCTCGTGCCGCCCCGCCGCCATCACCGTGAACGGAATCCGCACCTCCCTCTGGGACCTGTCACCGCGGAGGCGTACCGCGCCTTCCTCGCGTCCCCCGCCGGTTCGGCGCTCGGCGCCGGTTTTCTGCAGTGCCCGTCCTGGGCCGGCGTCAAGGACGGCTGGAGCGCGCAGCTGGTCGGCTGGGGACCCGCTCCGCAGGCCGGACGGCTGACGGGCGTCGCGCTGGTGCTGCTCCGACAGTTCCCCGGCACCCGCAAGTTCTTCGCCTACCTTCCCGAAGGCCCCGTCGCCGACTGGCGCGACCCGGACCTCGACGGCTGGCTGGACCCGCTGCTGGAGCACCTGCGCCGCTCGGGCGCCTTCGCCGTACGCATCGGACCCTCGCCCGCGTACCGCCGCTGGGACGCCGCCCTCCTCAAGTCGCACACCGGCCCGGGCCGGCGCCTGGCCGACGTCCTTCCCCGTGAGGTCGACCCGCTCGGCACCGCCGTCGCCGACCGGCTGCGCGCCCGGGGCTGGCGTCGCCGCGGTGACGACGGCACCGGGGACCACGGCGACGCCCAGCCCCGCCATGTCTTCCAGGTGCCGCTCGCCGGACGCACCGCCGAGGACCTGTGGTCCGGGCTCAGCCAGGCGTGGCGCCGGGGCGTCCGCCGCGCCCGGAAGGAGGGCGTGGAGGTGGTGGTGGGCAGCGCCGCAGAGCTTCCCGAGTTCTACCGGCTGCTGCGCGTCACCGAGGAGCGCGACGGCTTCCGGCTCGGCCGCTCCCTCGCCTACTACGAGCGTCAGTACACCATGCTCAACGCGGAGGAGCCGGGCCGGATGAAGCTCTACCTCGCCCGGCACCGTGGGGAGATACTCGCCGCCCACACGATGATCACGGTGGGCCGCAGGGTCTGGTACCAGACCGGTGCCTCCGCCGACCACCGCCGCGAGGTCCGGCCCTCCCACGCCCTGCAGTGGCGCATGTTGCTGGACGCCCACGCCGTCGGCGCCGCCGTGTACGACATGCGCGGGGTACCCTCCACTCTCGACCCCGACGAACGTGCGTACGGACTGCTGCGGTGGAAGCTCGGTACCGGCGGACAGGTCGTCGAGACGTCGGGGGAATGGGAGAGACCTTTGGGCGGCACCGCCAACCAGACGCTTCACCGCGCCTTCCAGGCGTACCTGAACCGCCGATGAGGCGGACGACACCCGCGGCCACGGGACCGGACGGCGGCGGTCCCGGCCCGGACGACGCCGCGAGAGCCCCGCACAACGGCGCGGACGTCACCGTGCCCCGCGCCCGGCACGGCAAGCGGTCCACCGCAGGCGCAGGCGCAGAGGCAGGCGCGGAGAAAGAGGCAGAGGCAGGCGCAGGCAATGGCGCGGTCTCGGGCGAAGTCGCCGATTCCGGCAGGCCCGTCCCGCACACCCCCGGTGACCCGCCCGAGGCGCCCTCCGCGGCGCGCAGCAGCGCCGTCATGGCCGCCGGGTCCCTGGTGTCCAGGGCCACCGGATTCGCCCGGTCCGCCGTGGTCGCCGCCGCGCTCGGCACGATCGGGCCGACCGCCGACGGTTACGCGGTCGGCAACTCCCTGCCCACCATCGTCTACATGCTGCTCCTGGGCGGCGCCCTGAACGCCGTCTTCGTACCGGAGTTGGTCAAGGCCGCCAAGGAGCACGCCGACGGTGGCGCCGCGTACACCGACCGGCTCGTCACCATCTGCGTCGCCGCCCTGCTGGCCATCACCGCCGCCGCGGTCTGGGCGGCCCCCGCGATCGTCGGCCTGTACACCGACTACACCGGCGAACAGGCGGCGATGACGGCCGCGTTCGCCCGCTACTGCCTGCCCCAGATCTTCTTCCTCGGGTTGTTCACCCTGCTCGGCCAAGTGCTCAACGCGCGCGGGCGGTTCGGCGCGATGATGTGGGCGCCGGTCCTCAACAACCTCGTCGTCATGGCCGTCTTCGGACTGTATCTGGCGCTCGCGACGGGCGGCGGCGGCACACTCACCGCGACCGAGACCGCGGTGCTCGGCTGGGGTACGACCGCGGGCATCGCCGTGCAGGCGCTCGCCCTGGTGCCCGCCCTGCGCTCCGCCCGCTTCCGCTGGCGGCCCCGCTTCGACTGGCGCGGCAGCGGACTGACCCGCCCGCTGCGGGCGGCCGGCTGGCTCGTGCTGCTCGTCCTGGCCAACCAGGCCGCCTACTGGGTCACGACCCGGCTCGCCACGGACGCGGGCGTCGACGGCGGCCCCGGATTCAGCGCCTACAACAACGCCTACGCCCTGTGGGCCGTACCGCACGGCATCATCACGGTCTCCCTGGTGACGGCGCTCCTGCCCCGGATGAGCGCCGCGGCGGCCGACGGCGACACCGCGGCCGTACGACGCGACGTCTCGCACGCCCTGCGCGCCTCGGCGTCCGCCGTCGTACCCGCCGCCTGCATGCTGTTCGCGCTCGCCCAGCCGGTGATGGCCCTCGTCTTCGGGTACGGCAGGACCAGCGCCGGCGACACGGCCGCCATGGCCTGGATCCTCATGGCCTTCGCGCCCGGACTCGTCGCCATGTCCGGCCAGTACGTCCTGTCGCGCACCTTCTACGCGCTCTCCGACACCCGCACGCCCTTCCTGCTCAACCTGGTGATCGTCGCCGTCAACGCGGGTCTGTCCCTGGCAGCCGCCGGGCTGCTGCCGGCCCGTTGGGCCGTGACGGGGATGGCGGCGGCGTACTCGGTGGCGCTGTGCGCCGGCTGGGCGGTGACGGCCGGGGTGCTCAGCCGCCGGCTCGCCGTCGCCCGGCCGCTGCGGTCGTCGGCCGCCGGAGCGCACGTACGGCTGCTGCTCGCCGCCGTGCCCGCCACCGTGCTGGGTCACCTCGCGGCCACCGGCGCCGCGGGGGCGGGGGCCCTGGCCGCGACGGCCGCCGGCGCCGCGGCCGTCGCGCTCACCTTCGTCCTGCTCGCCCGGCCGCTGCGCCTCACCGAGCTCGACGCCCTGCTCTCCGGCGCACGCCGGCGAGTCACCCGGTCCTGACCACCACCGAGGGAGACTGCCGATGCCCCGCGTGCTCCTCATCGAGGACGACCCTTCCGTGCGTGAAGGGGTCGAACTCGGTCTGCGCCGCCGCGGCCACGAGGTACGGGCGGCGGCGACCGGTGAGGCCGGCCTCGCCGCGCTCGTCGAATTCCGCCCCGATCTGCTGTTGCTGGACCTGATGCTGCCCGGCATGAACGGCGTGCAGGTCTGCCGCAGGGTCCGCGAGCGCAGCCAGTTGCCGATCATCATGCTCACCGCGCGCGGCGACGACTTCGACGTGGTCATCGGCCTGGAGGCCGGTGCCGACGACTACATCGTCAAACCCGCCCGCACCGAGGTCATCGAGGCCCGCATCCGCGCCGTGCTGCGCCGCATCGAGGACGCGAGCCCGGGCCGTCCGTCCATCGAGGTCTACGGCGAACTGGCCATCGACCGGACCGGGCTGACCGTCACCAAGGCCGGCGAGCGGCTGCCGCTCGCCCCCTCCGAGCTGAAGCTCCTGCTGTACCTCTCCTCCGCCCCGGAGCAGGTGTTCAGCAGACAGCAACTGCTGGAGCACGTCTGGGAGCACAGCTTCCACGCCGACGCTCGCCTGGTCGACGCCTGCGTCAGACGCCTCCGCAGCAAGATCGAGGACGAGGACGGCACCCCCCGCTACGTCCAGACCCTGCGGGGTTTCGGTTACCGCTTCGGGCCGCTGTGATCACCGGGACCAGCCGAGGGCGACCGCGCCTGCGAAAGGGCCGACCCGAGACCGGGGCGAGTGCCCCGCCCTCCGACGGCCACGTGCGGCGCATGTGGTCCCGGGCGTTCGGGCTGCGGGCGCGGCTGGTGCTGTCCTTCCTGCTGGTCGCCGCCGTCAGTGCCGGGACCACCGCCGCGCTCACCTACCGCGAGGCCCGCAGCGCCCTGCTGCGGACCGCCCAGGACACCGCGGTGTCGTCGTTCCGCGACCAGGTCCAGCAGACGGGCTGGGGACTGCCCCTGCGGCGGGAGGGGATGGAGGAAGTCCTGCGCGACCTCGCCCGCAAGGGCAAACCGCGTCCCTGGGTGGTCTTCGCCGAGTACGGCTCGATCCGCGCCTCCTCCGGCGAGAGCCCCGTCTCCACCGTCGTCACGCCCGAACTGCGCCGCGCCGCGCACGCCAACCCCAACGGCGCCTTCGAACGGGTCGTCAAGGACGGCGTCCCCTACCTCACCATCGCCATGCCCACCGTGTTCAGGGCGAGCCCCGACAGCGTGCTGCCCAGTGGGCTCGTCCTGTACGCCGTCATGCGGATGACCGACGAGCAGGTGGGCGTCGAGGCGCTGCTCACCGCCGCCCGGGACGGCGCCCTGCCCGGTCTCGCCGTCGCCCTGATACCCGGCCTGATCGCCGCGGGCAGCGTGCTGCGCCCCGTACGCGATCTGCGCCGGGCCGCCCGGAGCATGGGCAGCGGCCGGCTCGACACCCGCATCCAGGTGCGGGGCAACGACGAACTGGCCGATCTGGCACACACCTTCAACGAGTCGGCGGGCCAACTGGAGCGCTCCGTGCGCGAACTGCGCGAGGCCGAGGCACGCGCCCGCCGCTTCGCCTCGGACGTCTCCCACGAACTGCGCACCCCGCTCGCCGGCATGCTCGCCGTCACCGATGTCCTGGACGAGGACGCCGCCGGGCTGGACGCCGACACCGCCCGAGCGGTCCGGCTGGTCAGCACCGAGACCGGAAAGCTCGCCGTGCTCGTCGAGGACCTCATGGAGATCTCCCGCTTCGACGCCCGCGCCGCCGAACTGAACGCGGACGAGGTCGACGTCGCGGAGACCATCCGCAAGACGCTGCAGAGCCGGCGCTGGACCGACGGCCGGGTCCGCACCGAACTCCCCGACGGCATCCGCGCCCGGCTCGACCCGCGCCGCTTCGACGTCGTCGTCGCCAACCTCGTCGGCAACGCGCTGCGCCACGGAGGCGCGCCGGTCACGGTACGGCTGCGCGGCGAGGCGCGTTCCGAGGGCCCGCCCGTGCTGATCACCGAAGTCACCGACAGCGGACCGGGTATCCGGCCGGAGGCGCTCCCGCACATCTTCGACCGCTTCTACAAGGCCGACGCGGCCCGTACCCGCTCGGCGGGCAGCGGCCTGGGACTGGCGATCACGCTGGAGAACGTCAGGCTGCACGGCGGGACGATCCGCGTGGGGAACCTCCCCGGCGGCGGTGCCGTCTTCACCGTCGAGATGCCGCACCACGCGGAGGAGGCCGGCGGATGAGGCGGGCGCGCACGCGCCGATGCGCGGCGGCCGTCGCCGTGCCGGCGGCCGCGCTGCTGCTCGGTGCCTGCGGCATCCAGGACACCGATGTCATCGAGGCGGGCAGTCCCGCCACCGTCGAGGCGTTCGTGGACCGCGACCGCGACATGCTGCTCTTCTTCCGTTCGCCCGGCGGGGAGGTGCTTCCCGTGGTCCGGACGGTGGGGTCGTCCAGCGGTTTCGGTCCGGAGTACGAGGACCCCGCCGCCGTGCCCGTGGCTCCGGAGAAGACGGTGACCGCGCTGCTCGACGGTCCCGGGGACGAGGACCGGGCGGCAGGGCTCGGCACCTCACTTCCCCGGGCGGCCCCCGGCGGGAGGGTCACGGTCGAGTTCTCGCGGGGCGGCGGGGCCGACGCCGAGGTGCCCATCGCCCTGGGGGCACTGGACGGCACCGCGCTGCGCCAGTTGATCTGCACGATCGCCTACAGCGGGGACGCCGACGGTCGGGTCACCGTGCGGGTGAGGGGGCGGGACGCCGTGTCGAGGACGGGCACATGCGGCCTCGGGCGCGGGAGAACACCATGAACGCGACATCCGAGGCCGGGAGAGGGCGTGGAGCCGCGTCGAGGGGGTGGGCATCGCTCCCTGACGGGGTCCGGGGCCCGGCTGCCGCGTGTGCCGACGCCGGCCGCCACACGCGGCGGTCCGGTCAGAAGGTCAGCTTCCAGCTGTCGATGTAGCCGGTGTCCTGCGAGGCGACGTCCTGCACCCGCAGCCGCCAGGTGCCGTTCGCCGTCTCACTGGACGCGTTGACGGTGTACGTGGCGATGACGTTGTCCGCGGAGTCCGAACTGCTGGAGTTCTTCAGCCGGTAGGCGGTGCCGTCCGGTGCCAGCAGGTCGACCACGAGGTCACCGCGCCAGGTGTGCTTGATGTCGACCCCGACCTGGAGCGCCGCCGGCGCGTTGCCCGTGCGGCCGGCGACCGTGACGGCGGAGGTCACCGCGGCCCCGTTGTCCGGGACGGCGACGTCGGCGGTGTTCTCGTACGACTCACCGGGCGGCAGTGGCTCCGCTGTTCCCAGGGTCCATATCGCGTGGGCGAGGGCGTCGCTGTTGCGGTCGAGCGCCGTGTCGTTGATGTTCGTGCTGGAGTCGCAGGAGGAGTGGTAGCACCGGTCGAACGCCTGGCCCGAGGTGCCGCCCCACTTGGCCGCCTGCGCCGCCGTCTTCGTACGGCTGGCGCCGGTGAACAGACCGCCGACGGGTATGCCGACGTTCTTGAAGGACGCGTGGTCGGAGCGGCCGTCGCCCTCCGTCTCGATCTCGGTGGGCACGCCGATGCCCGTGTACCAGTCCTTGAAGACCTTCTCGATCGCCGGGTCGTCGTCGTAGACGAAGTAGCCCGGGTTCGGGGAGCCGACCATGTCGAGGTTGATGTAGCCGGAGACCTTGGCGCGCTCCGCGGCCGGCAGGTTGTTCACGTAGTACCTGCTGCCGATCAGCCCCAGCTCCTCGGCTCCCCACCAGGCGAACCGCAGGTGCTTGGTCGGCTGGAGCTGGGCGCGGGAGACCGCGAGGGCCGTCTCCAGCACGGCCGCGGACCCGGAGCCGTTGTCGTTGATCCCGGCGCCGGAGGAGACCGAGTCGAGGTGCGCGCCGGCCATGAGGACCTGGTTCGGGTCGCCGCCCGGCCAGTCGGCGATCAGGTTGTACCCGGTGCTCCCGGACTGGGTGAACTGCTGGATCGCGGTGGTGAATCCGGCGGCGTCGAGCTTGGCCTTCACATAGTCGAGCGAGGCCCGGTAGCCGGGGCGGCCGTGGGCCCGGTTGCCGCCGTTGGCGGTGGCGATCGACTGGAACTGCGTGAGGTGCGCCTTGACGCCTGCGAGCGGGATGTCCGGTGCCGCCAGGGCCCCGGCGCCCGTGCTGCCCGCCCCGGTCCGGTCGGGTGTGGCCGAGGTCGCGGGCGAGGCGGCGAGGAGTCCCGCCACGGCCGCGAGGGCCACGGCGGCCAGACGTCCGGGGGTGGTCGTGGGCAGGCTGGATCTCGGATGTGTCATGTGGGGAGCCGCACTTTCTCGTCGATGGGGGGTTCGAGCGATGCCTGGATCGGTGGTGCCAGAGCTGTGCGGGTGCTGTGTGCGCCTGATGCTCAGTCAGATGTTGATGTCCTGTCAAGAGCTGTATCCGGTCACGGCCGTCCGCTCAGCGGACGGCCGGGCCGGCTCCCCGGTACCGGGCGGCCCGCTGGGCGTCCCCGCGACGAACGGGTCCGGCGCGCCGGGTCGAAACGGTTGTCGCGAGGCACCCCCCGGGCGACGATGTCCCCCAGCGCATCGCCCCGCGGGAGGTTACGTTGACCGATCCCTGGGTCGCCCTGGAGCCGGGGGCCGACCCCGCCGAGCGTGTACGGGTACTGCACCGGGCCCATGAGATCTTCACCGAGGCCGGGACGGTGCCCCGGCCGGTGCGGGGCGTGGTGGCCGACTCCTGGCGGCGGTCGGCGCGGGCGGGCGTCCGTCCCGACGGCACCGCCGACATCGAACTGACGGACAACGACCTCGGCGTCCATCGCGCCGAGCATCCGCTGGCCCTCGTGATGCCGCTCTTCCGGGAGTTGATGGGCACGTTCGCTTCCGACGGCCGGCATCTCCTCGCCGTGTGCGACGCGCACGGCAGGCTGCTGTGGGTCGAGGGCCACACCTCGACGCTGCGGCAGGCGGGACGGATGAACTTCGTCCCCGGAGCCCGGTGGGCGGAGGACGCGGTCGGAACGAACGCGCCCGGCACGGCCGTTGCCGTCGACCGCCCCGTACAGGTCTTCGCCGCCGAGCACTTCGCCCGGCGCGTCCAGCCCTGGACCTGCGCCGCCGCACCCGTGCACGACCCGCGCACGGGCCGTGTGCTGGGGGCGGTGGACATCACCGGCGGGGACGGCCTCGCCCACCCCCACAGCCTCGGCTTCGTCCAGGCCGTGGCACGCGCGGCGGAGTCCCAACTGGCGCTGCTCGCACCCCGCCTGCCCGAGTCCTGCGCACTCGAACTGACCGCGCTCGGCCGCGACCAGGCGCTTCTGACGGCGGACGGCCGCAAGCTGCGCCTGAGCCGCCGGCACAGCGAGCTCCTCGTCCTGCTGTCCCGTCACCCCGGCGGACTGACCGGCGACGAGCTGCTGTGCGCCCTGTACGAGGACGAGTCGGTGACACCGGTGACGCTCCGCGCGGAACTGGCCCGGCTGCGCCGGCTGCTCGGCCCCGGACTGCTCGCCTCGCGCCCGTACCGGCTCACCGCCCCCGTCGCGTCCGATGTCGCCGTCGTGGAACGCCGGCTGGCCGCCGGTGCGGTCACCGGCGCCCTGACCGCCTACGCCGGCCCGCTGCTCCCCACGTCCGAGGCCCCGGAGGTCGTACGGCTCAGGCGCCGGCTCGCCGACGGTCTGCGCGCCGCGCTGATCGCCCGCCGGGATCCCGACCTGCTGGCCGACTGGGCGCACGCGTCGTGGGGCGAGGACGACCTGGACGTGTGGCGCTCGCTGGCCACGGCCCGGCCGACGGCCGCGAACCGGGCCCGACTGGCCGCCCTGGAGTCGGAACTGGCGGCGCCGGTCACCCGGGTGCTCCCGTAGCGACGGCCCGGGTCCACGGCCGGCCGCGCGCCGCCGCAACGTGGATGCAACGTCCGCCTCCCTACCCTCCGTCGCAGAGCTGCCCGACGGCGGGCAGCGCTGCTGAGGGAGGTCAGTTCCGCATGACCCGTTACGCGGCGCCCGGGAGCGAGGGCGCGATCGTCTCCTACCAGCCCCGCTACGACCACTTCATCGGCGGCGAGTACGTGCCCCCGGTCAAGGGGCGGTACTTCGAGAACCCCAGTCCGGTCAACGGCCTGCCCTTCACCGAGGTGGCCCGCGGCACCGCCGAGGACGTCGAGGCGGCCCTCGACGCGGCGCACGCCGCCGCACCCGGCTGGGGGCGCAGGTCGGCGACCGAGCGCTCCGACATCCTGCTGAGGATCGCCGATCGGATGGAGGCGAATCTGGAGCGGCTGGCCGTCGCGGAGAGCTGGGAGAACGGCAAGCCGGTACGCGAGACCCTGGCCGCCGACATCCCGCTGGCCATCGACCACTTCCGCTACTTCGCCGGCGCGGTGCGCGCCCAGGAGGGCTCCCTCAGCGAGGTCGACGAGGACACGATCGCCTACCACTTCCACGAGCCGCTGGGCGTCGTCGCCCAGATCATCCCGTGGAACTTCCCCATCCTGATGGCGACCTGGAAGCTCGCGCCGGCCCTGGCCGCGGGCAACGCCGTCGTCCTCAAGCCCGCCGAACAGACCCCGGTCTCCATCCACTACTGGCTGAGCCTCGTCTCCGACCTGCTGCCGCCGGGTGTGCTGAACATCGTCAACGGCTTCGGCCCCGAGGCCGGAAAGCCGCTCGCCTCCAGCCCGCGGGTGGCCAAGGTCGCCTTCACCGGCGAGACGTCCACGGGCCGTCTGATCCTGCAGTACGCGGCGGAGAACCTGAAGCCGGTCACGCTGGAGCTGGGCGGCAAGTCGCCGAACATCTTCTTCGACGACGTCTGGGACAAGGACGACGAGCTGCGCGACAAGGCCCTCGAAGGGTTCACGATGTTCGCGCTGAACCAGGGTGAGGTGTGCACCTGCCCGTCCCGCGGCCTGATCCAGCGCGGCAACTACCCCGACTTCCTGGCCGCGGCCGTCGCCCGCACCGAACTGATCAAGCCCGGGCATCCGCTGGACACCGACACGATGATCGGCGCCCAGGCGTCCAGCGAGCAGCTGGACAAGATCCTGTCCTACATCGACATCGGCAGGAAGGAGGGCGCGAAGGTCCTCACGGGCGGCGAACGCGCCGACTACGACGGCGACTTGAAGGGCGGCTACTACGTACAGCCGACGATCTTCGAGGGCGACAACCGTATGCGGGTCTTCCAGGAGGAGATCTTCGGCCCGGTCGTCTCGGTGGCGTCCTTCGCCGACTTCGACGACGCGATCAAGATCGCCAACGACACGTCGTACGGGCTCGGCGCGGGAGTGTGGACCCGCGACATCAACATGGCCTACCGCGCGGGCCGCGCCATCCAGGCGGGCCGCGTCTGGACGAACTGCTACCACGCCTACCCCGCACACGCGGCCTTCGGCGGCTACAAGCAGTCCGGGATCGGCCGCGAGACGCACAAGATGATGCTGGACCACTACCAGCAGACGAAGAACCTGCTGGTGTCGTACTCGCCGCAGAAGCTGGGCTTCTTCTAGGCGCGGGAACCGGGCGCCTGACCGGGCGGATGCCCGGCGGGCGCCCTTTCCGTGGCGTGGGACGCCCCCGGGCCTGCGGCCCACTGGGCAGGTGGTGTTCACGGAATCCTTATGCGGTCCTGATGCCGCCTTGATCTTTGTGCCCGCTGCCGGGCGCGGGCCGGTGTTAGAGTCGCATTCTTAACACGCAATTTCGCCGCAGCGAGAATGCGATGCGGGCGCTTGACGCCGGGGGATCTCGGGGGAACAAGACGAATTCCATGCGCATCGCGCACGGCATACGGAGAGCTCAGTGAGAAATGGCGTTCACGCGATGACGTCATGTGTGCATGAAGCATTTGAGCTGCAGGCACAGCGAATTCCGGACCGCACTGCCGTGGTGGCCGGTGATATCAGGCTCAGTTACGCGGAAGTCGACCGCATGGCGAACGGCATCGCCGAGCGGTTGCGCGCCTCGGGAGTGAGCCGCGGCGATCGTGTCGGCCTGTGCGTCAAGCGCGACATGTGGTTGATACCCGCCATCCTCGGGGTGTTGAAGACCGGTGCCGCCTATGTGCCGCTCGATCCGGCCTACCCCGCGGAGCGCATCAGGTTCATCACCGAGGACGCCTCGCTCTCGACGGTCCTCACCTCCGCGGACACGGCGCATGTGCTGCCGGCCGCTGTCAGGTCCCTGGCCGTGGAGGACACCCGGCCGGCCGACGGCTCCGGGACCGACTTCGATCAGCACGGCACCGTGTACGTCATCTACACCTCCGGCTCCACCGGGACGCCGAAGGGCGTGGTCGTCGAGCACCACAGCCTCCAGAACCTGGTCCGCTGGTTCGTGGACGACCTCTCCGAGGACGAACTGGGCGGTGTACTGGCGACATCGTCGGTGTGCTTCGACTCGTCGGCCATCGAGATGTTCGTCCCCCTGGCCGCCGGGGGAACCCTGATCCTGGCGGAGAACGTCTTCGCCGTGGCGACGCTCCCGGCCCGCTCCGAGGTGACCGTGGTCATCGCCGCGGCGTCCGGCCTGTCGGCCATGGTGCGCGACACCCTGCCGCCGAACGTGCGAAGCGTCTACACCGGCGGGGAGTTGGTCACCCGAGCCCTGTGCGACCGGGTCTACGCGCACCCCCAGGTCCGCCGTCTGCTCAATGGATACGGCCCCACCGAGTGCACCGTGTGCTGCACGATGGCCCTGGTGGACCGGCACGGCGACGACAACCCCCCGATCGGTCAGGCCATCGCCGGAGCCGAACTATCCGTCCGCTCCCCGGACGGTGACGTCCTGCCGGACGGGGAGACCGGCGAGCTGTGGATCGCCGGACCGGTCGTCGCCCGTGGATACCTCGACCGCCCGGAACTGACCGCCGAACGGTTCGGCTCGTTCGGTTACCGCACGGGCGACCTGGTGCGACGGCAGGGCGACACCCACTACTTCGTCGGACGCGCCGACGAGCAGGTGAAGGTGGGCGGTGTCCGGGTGGAGCCGGGTGAGGCCGAAGCCGCGCTGGCCGCCCACCCCGGTGTCCGGCACGCCATCGTCCTGGCCACCGGGGGCCGGCTCGTCGGATACGCCGAGTCGGACTCGGCGACCGAGACGGAGCTGCGCGCCTGGCTCACCGACCGGTTGCCACAGCACTCCGTCCCCTGGCGGATCGCGGTGCTGCCCCGCCTCCCCGTCCACCCCACCGGCAAGGTCGACCGCGGGGCACTGCCCGCCGTCACCGCGGGCCGCCGGCCGGACGCCCCGTACACGGCGCCGCGCGACGACACCGAGCAACTCGTCGCGGACGTCATCGCCGAGGTCCTGGGCATCGACCAGGTCGGTGTCGACGACCGCTTCGCCGACCTCGGCGGACACTCGCTGGCCGCCGGCCAGGTCGTCAGCGAACTCGGACGACGGCGCAGGACCCCGGTGCCGTTCGCGACGTTCCTGAACCACCCCACCGTGGCGTCCTTCGCGCGGGCACTCGACACCGTCGCCCCCGAACCGCGCCTGCGCCGCTCGCCCGGCCTGACCCGCTACCCGCTCACCGCCATGCAGCGGGAGTTCTGGCTGCTGCGCCAACTCGCCCCGGACCACCCCGTCACCACGTTGACGATGCGCGTCCACGTCAGCGGCCCGGTCGGCGGACCGGCGGTGCGAGAGGCGCTGGACGCCATCGTGAGACGCCACGAGGTGCTGCGCAGCACCGTGCGGTCCGACACCGAGCCGTACCTGGTGGTCGGCGCGCCGGTGCCCGCCCCGTTCATCGAGGCCGACCTGCGCGCACTGCCGGCCGACGAGCAGCAGCGGCGGCTCGACGTGCTGGACCGGGACACGGCGACGCACACGTTCGATCTGGGCGCCGGAACTCCGCTGCTGCGGGCCGCGTTCGCCCGCACGGCCGATGACGCGGGCGAACTCTTCGTGGCCGTGGACCACTTCGCGTTCGACGGCGCCTCCGTCTCCGTCTTCCTGCGCGAACTCGCGGGAGAACTCGCCGGCGACCCGGTGGACGAGCTTCCCCTGCAAGTGGGCGACATAGCACTGCACGAGCAGGAACTCGACGACGACCCGTCGCGCCGGGACCGGTTGAACGCCTTCTGGCGGACCGCCCTGGAAGGTGCCGTCATCCCCGACGACCTGCCCGGCGGTCCGCAGGCGCCGGGGTGGGACACGGAACGGGTGACCCACACGCTGGAACTACCCCTGGTGACCCGGCTGGGCCGCTTCGCGGCGGACACCGGGACCACGCCGTTCGCCGGATACCTGGCCGCGCTGGGACTGGTGACCGGCGGCCTCGGCGGGCACGACGACATCGTGATCGGCGCGGCCGCCGCCCGCCGGCACCGGCCCGGCACCGAGCGGCTGCTGGGCCCCCTGGTGGACACGCTGCCGCTGCGGCTGCGCCTGAACGGCGAACTCACCTTCAGGGACCTGGTGCGGCACTGCGCCACGACCACCGTCGCCGCTCTCGCCCACCAGGAGCTTCCCGCCCGGGCACTGATCGACCATCTGCCGGCCCACCGCGTGGCCGGCGCGTCGCGCACTCCGGTCGTCATCACCATGCTGCCGCTCGACGAGCCGGCGACGCTGTCCAGCGGACCGTTCCGCCTCGACCTGCGTTCCGACCGGGGCAGCGGCGCCGCGGCGAACGAACTCTCGGTCCTCATCTGCCGGACGTCCACCGCTCACGAACTCCATGTCGAGTACGCCACCGACCGTTTCACACGGCCGGACGCGGAGGCCTTCGCCGAGCGCATGCTGAGGATCCTGCGGACCGGGCTCGCCGACCCCGATCTGCCGCTGTCCGGCCTCGAACTGGTCACCCGGCAGGAGCGTGACACCGTGCTGGCGCTCGCCGAAGGGCCCGCGCTGCCGGAGTCCATGCCGGCGACGGTGGTGGAGGCCGTCCTCGCCGCTGCCGGCACCCGGCCCTGGGCCGTCGCCGTTACGGGACCCGAGGACTCCCTCACCTACGCCGAACTGGCCGACCTCTCCGGCCGGGCGGCCTCAGGCCTGCTCGACGCCGGAGTGCGACCCGGTGACGTGGTCGGCGTGAGCCTGCCCCGCGACCACCTGCTTCCCGCGGCTCTGCTGGCCGTGTGGCGGGCCGGGGCGGCCTATCTGCCGCTGGACCCCGACCACCCGCCGGAGCGGCTCACCCGGCTGGCGGCGGACGGCGGCGCCCGGGCGGTACTGGTACGGGGGCCGGCTCCGGCCGGACTGCCGACGCCGCTGGACATCGACGAGTTGTCGGCGCACGGCGTCCGGCGCGCCCTGCCCGAGGCGGACCCCGACGGGCTCGCCTACGTCCTGTACACCTCGGGTTCGAGTGGCCGGCCCAAGGGCGTCGAGGTCACGCACGCCAACCTGGCCGCGTGTGTCGCGGGATTCCGTGTCACGCCCGGCGTGGGGCCGGCCGACTCGATGGCGGCGGTGGCGCCCCTGTCCTTCGACATCTCGGCCCAGGAGATCTGGACGCCGCTGGCGGCCGGGGGCCGCTGTGTCGTCGTCGAGCGGGCCTGCGCGACGGACGGATACGCCCTGGCCGAGCGGATCACGGCCAGTGGCGTCACCCTGGTGGACCTGACCCCGACGACGATGCGCATGCTGCTCGCCGCCGACTGGCCGGGCGACCCGGATCTGAGGGTCGTCACCGGCGGCGAGGTACTGGACGCGGGGCTCGCCCGCACACTGCTGAGCAAGGTCGGTCGCCTCTGGAACGCCTACGGGCCGACCGAGGCGACCATCACCACCACCGTCCACCAGGTGACCGAGGCGGCCGGTGACCCGGTCGCGATCGGCCGCCCGGTGGCAGGCGCGCGCTGCTACGTCGTGGATCCGCTCGGCCGACTGCTGCCGCCGGGAGTGACGGGCGAGTTGTGGGTGGCCGGCAGCGGGGTGGCGCGCGGATACCGCGAGCTGTCGTCGTCGGCGTTCGCGGCCGATCCCTTCGTACCCGGCGAGCGGTGCTACCGCACCGGAGACAAGGTCCGCCTGCGCGGTGACGGGACGCTGGAGTACCGCGGCCGGCGCGACGAGCAGCTGAAGGTGCGCGGGTACCGTATCGAGCCGGGCGAGGTGGAGGCCGCGCTCCGGGCCGACGCGCAGGTGGACGACGCCGCGGTGGCGGTGTCCGGCTCCGGCGGCGATGCCCACCTGGTCGGCTACCTGGTGCCCGACGGTATCGACGCCGCGGCCGTCCAGGCACGGCTTCGCCTACGGCTGCCCGACCACATGGTTCCCGCCCGATGGGTGCGCCTGGCGGCGTTGCCGACCCTGCCCAGCGGAAAGGTCGACCGTGCGGCGCTCCCGCAGCCGACGGAGGACTCCGGGCGTGCGCAGGTGCCGCCCAGCGGAGAAGCCGAACAGCTCGTCGCCGCCGTATGGGCAACGGTGCTGGGGGTTTCCCCCGTCTGGTCGGACGACCACTTCTTCGCGCTGGGCGGCCACTCCCTCGCCGCCACGCGTGTCGTCGGACGGCTGCGGGAGGCCCTGCGGGTCCCGGTGGCGGTGCAGTTGCTGTTCGACCGCCCCGTCCTCGCCGACTTCGCTGCCGCTCTCGAACGGCTGCTGCTCGACGAACTGAAGGACCGGCCTCAGGAGGTCGGCGCCTGACGCGTCGTCCGCCGCGGTGTGGTGCCGGGACCGCCCAGGGCGTCCCGGCACCCACGCATGAAGGAGCACCCGGTCCGGCCGTGCCGGACCGGGTGCTCGCACGAGTTCCCCTGGACGCGTTCCCCTTGGCGTCCCACCCGGGCCGTCGTCCGCGAGAGCCCTCACGTCCGACCCCGAGGCGCAGCCTTCGGGGTCTTCCGTGTTCCCGCGGACACGGCACACCGACGGCCCGCCGGGAGGACCGACGGGCCGCGGTACGGGACGTGGTGTTCAGTCAGGGGAGTTCGGTCAGCCGAGCTCGGCGAAGATCTCGTGCAGCAGCCGATGTTCGAGGGACTCCTCGTGGTCCACTCCGCCCAGCATGTAGCCGCCGAACTTGATGTTGGCGCCGGCGTTGTCCAGGGCGATGACACCGCGCCCGAGATCGGCGAGCGCTGCTTCGACGTCCGCCAGTTCCACCTCGGTGTTCTCCCGGATGTAGAGCTCGGACAGTTTCCGGATGGGAAGCAGCTCGCCATGCCATTCCCGGACGGCCGCATTCTGCTTGAAGGCGTCACGGTACATGCGGGACCCGGGAATGATCGCCGGTGCGGCGACCGATATCGTCGTGATGGAGCCCGTGTAGCTCTCCGCTATGGAGAGCCAGTTGTCCACTTCCTCCTTGAGCTGACGCAACGTGGTCCCGGGAAGGCCGAGAATTCCCGAGAGGTACATCTTGTAGTCGAGGCTCTGCGCCAGTTCCAGTGCCTCGACGACCCTGTCGGGCCCCTTGTTGATGCCCTTCGAGTTGTCCTTCAGCAGCTTGGGGTCGAAGGACTCGATTCCGACGTTCCAGGTCTGCACGAATCCCTTGCAGAGCTCCGCCGACTGCAGGAACTCGTAGACCAGGCCGTAGGCGAGCATGAACCGCCGGTCCCGGAGGACCTCCGACCCGGCACACGCCTCGGCCAGTTCGTCGAGGAACGACGTGGTGCCGCCCCATTGCGCCTTCGACATTCCCAGAGTGGAGTCGCCGGCCGCGTAGACATTCGACTTCAACTCGCCGACCAGCACCTCCAGCGTCGAAACGGCCGCCTGGACGTCTGTCGTCTTCGGAGTCAGCCCCTGGATGGAGCAGTGCAGGCACCGGCGCGTGGGACGCCTGCCCCAGTTGCAGCCGCCGTCCAGCGGCAGGGTGACCATGCGCTTCAAGTCGTAGTGCGAGGCGTACCAGACTCTGAACGCGTCGTCGTAGTGGGCCTTGAGCTCGTTCTCGATGAGCCGGTAGTCGGGGAGCATCCGCCCGGAGAGCGGATACGTGGGCGCCGACTGGTTGACGATCTCCCCGGCGCCGCCCCGGTACGCCAGGGACGGGATCCGCGAGATCTCCAGTCGTCCCTCGAGCCACGACAGCAGACCCATCATGGTGAAGGGGCCGTTGTTCCCCGTGCAGACGAAGTCGACGATCTTCGACCCGTAGGTGCCCGAGAGAACCTCGCGATGCAGGATCCCGGGGTGATCGTTACCGAAGACGATCACGGCGTCCGGGTTCACCCGCTTGATCTCGCCGGCGACTATGTACGCCCACATCGCGGTCGACGAATAGACGGTGAACGCCGCCATGTCGGGCGGATCGGACTGGATCTCCGCGCGTACGTTCTCCCAGTCGAGATGACTCATGTCCATGTACTTCCAGTCCACATCGGGGAAGCACGCGTTCTGATAGGTGATCATCTCGACCAGCGCGGAATGCGGATAGACCGTGCCCTCGTTCGCGTAGCGCGACTGGTCCCCTGCTTCGTCGATCAGCGCCCCGCCGCCCGAGTGGCTGCCGCGATGAGCGGACGTGAGAGGGAGCCCCACGTACCAGACCTTCTGGATCTTCTTCGTTCGCTGCTCTGATACGGGTCGGTCGACCGGATAGGTCCAGACGTATCGGGAATCAGTGGCGGAGACCAGCTCCTCCACCGGCTCAAGGCTCATCTTCACGGTCTCTCACCTTTCGCAACACGAAACCGGAGCGCACCTCTTGGGGGCGCACCGTCAGCCGGCCTCATGGCCGCTACTCGACCGGGCCGGCGATTCTCATAGGGACGGAGCACGGTCCTGCTCCCTGTCTTCCGTGACCCCCGGGGTTTCCCGCACCCGCGGTTCGGGCGTGCGGCCGCCTCGCGCAGGTGTCCGCAACCGCGGTGCCAGAGCGGCGACGGTCGGCGCTTCGAAGAGATCGCGGAAGCCGAGATCCGCGTCCAGCCGGGCGCGGATCGCGGCGACCAGCCTCGCGGCGAGCAGGGAGTGGCCGCCGAGGTCGAAGAAGCCGTCGTCGATCCCGATCCGGTCGATGCCGAGGACCTCCGCGAACAGGTCGCACAGCACCCTCTCCTCGCGTGTGCGCGGGGTGCGGAGAGTGCCGTGCCCTGAGGCCTCCGGCGCGGGGAGCGCCGCGCGGTCCAGCTTGCCGTTGACGGTCAGGGGCAGTCGCTCCAGACGCACCACGGCCGCGGGCACCATGTAGTCCGGCAGCCGTTCCCGCAGGTGGGCCTTGAGAAGGGCGGTCTCCTGCGCGCCGCGGCCCGCCGCCATGGGGCTGTTGGTGTGGGCCGCCGGTTCCGTGAGGGGGCCGGCGGGCTCGTACGCCTCGAGAATCCCGTCCACGCGGGAGAAGAGGACGTCCACCGTGTCGACGGAGGTCACCGACGGGGCGACCGCCACCCGGTAGCCCGCTTCACCGCCGAGGGCGTACAGCGCCTCCGGTTCGGTCCCGTGCGGGGCGCGCGCCAGCAGGTCGCGGATCTCGGCGAGGTCCGCTCCGTGGTTGAACGCGCGCACGGCCGCGGCCTCCTGGGCCGTCCGCCGGTTGGGTACGCCCGTCACCCGCAGCCGTTCGGGGCGCTGCTCGCGCAGCCGGGAGGCGAGGCGGCCGACGGACGCCACGTCCTCGGACCAGCGCAGCCGGACGGTGTCCGGGGCGGCCGGGGGCACCGGTGTACCCGTCCTGTGCAGCACGGCGTCGTACCGGTACCGGGTCATCTCGTTGTCGTGGCGGCCGCGGCGCACCTGGATGTCGACCGCCCCCACCGTCGGCTCACGCCGGGCGAAGGCGGGGAAGAAGTCGGGAGCGACGAGCAGTTCGGCCTCCAGGGCCAGGGCACGCTCGACGGACCGGCGCAGCCCGGCCCGGTCGTCCCGCGCGGACGCGCCACGCAGGACCACGGCGCTCGAGAAGCAGCGCAGGGACCTGGCGTCGCGGACGTCCCCGGCGAAGAGGGCACCTCCCGGACGGAGCAGGCTCCATGCCTTGCTCAGGACGTCGAGCAGGTGGTCGCCGTCGGGGAAGTACTGCAGGACGGAGTTGAGCACCACCACGTCGAAGTGGCCGGCCGGCAGGTCGCCGATCTCGTGGGCCGCCCGGCGGTCGATCCGGACCCGATCGGCCAGACCGGGCCGAGTGGCCGTCTCGCGTCGCAGGGCGTCGACCGCCCGCGCGGAGACGTCGGTCCCCCAGTACTCCTCGCATTCGGGGGCCAGTTGCGACAGCAGCAGTCCGGTCCCGACGCCGATCTCCAGGACGCGGCCCGGGCGCAGTTCCCGGATGCGCCGCACCGTCGTGTCGCGCCACTCCCGCATGTGGGCCAGGGGGAGGGGAGCGCCGTCGGCGTAGGTGTCGTGCCAGCCGGTGAAGTCCTCGCCGAAGGCGACGGCGGCCGTCGTCCCGGCGCCCGCGTACTGGGAGTCGAAGACCTTCGCCCAGTCGTCGACCTGCGCCGTGGTGTCGGCCGCTGCCCGCGTCCGGCGGCGGGGGACGACATAGGCGACCAGGCGCCGATCGCCGGGGATGTCCTCGCGGACGACGACCGCGGCCTGGCGCACCGCCGGGTGAGCCTCCAGCGCCGCCGAGATCTCACCGGGTTCGACGCGGAAACCGCGGATCTTCACCTGCTCGTCCGCGCGGCCGAGGAACTCCAGGTCGCCCCGGTCGGTACGGCGGACCACGTCGCCGCTGCGGTACATGCAGCTGCCGGGCGGTCCGAAGGGATCGGCCACGAAGCGGGCGGCGGTGAGCGCCGGTCGGCCCAGGTAGCCACGCGTCACCCCGGCCCCCGCGACGTACAGCTCTCCGGCGACACCGTCGGGAACCGGGCGCAATGCCTCGTCCAGGACATGGAGGGTCAGGTCGGCGATGCCGGCACCGATCCGGCTGGGGGCGCCGGCGACGGCGTCGTCGCGGGTGAGGGTCGTGAGGGTGGCGTGGACGGTGGTCTCGGTGATCCCGTACATGTTGACCAGCGCGGGGGCGTCGTCGCCGTGCCGCTCGTACCAGGGGGCCAGTCTGGCGAAGTCGAGCGGCTCCCCGGCGAACACCACGGCGCGCAGGTCGAGCGGGTTCCCCGTCGCGGGGCGGTCCTGGTCGGCGAGCATCAGCGGGTAGAAGGCGGAGGGCGTCTGGCTGAGGACCGTGACCCGCTCACCGGCCAGCAGTTCGAGGAAGCGCTCGGGGGAGCGGCTGACGTCGTAGGGGACCACGACCAGACGTCCGCCGTGCAGCAGCGCACCCCACATCTCCCAGACCGACACGTCGAACGCGTAGGAGTGGAACAGCGTCCACACGTCGTGCGCGGAGAAGCGGAAGCGGGCGGAGGTGCGGGTGAACAGGCGGACGACGTTGTGGTGGGAGGCGACCACGCCCTTGGGCCGGCCTGTGGAGCCGGAGGTGTAGATCACGTACGCGGCCGTGTGCGAGGTGAGCGGGCTGTGGCGGTCCGCCGCGGTGGGCGCGGTCACCGGACGGTGCGCCAGGTCCGCCGTGGTCCGCGAGTCCGGGAGGACCGTCACCGGGACGTCGGTGCGCAGCGCGACGGGTTCGAGGCTCAGGAGCAGCACGGGGCGCGCGTCCTGGAGGGTGCGCTCCAGACGTTCCCGGGGGTGGTCCAGGTCCAGCGGCAGATAGGCCGCGCCGGACTTGAGGACCGCGAGGACGGCGACCACCAGGTCGATCGAGCGGGGAAAAGCCAGGGCGACGACCTGTTCGGGGCCGGCGCCCCGGTGGATCAGCTCATGGGCCAGGCGGTTGGCGCGCTCGTCGAGGGTGACGTAGTCGAGGTGCTCGTCACCACAGGTGACCGCGGTCCGGCCGGGGTGCAGCAGCACCTGTGCCTCGAACAGGTCCACCAAGGTGGCGTCGGCCTCCGCGAGCGCCGGGGGCGTCCCCTGGTGGTGGGGCACCGGCGTGCGGTCCCCTGCGGACATCACCATCGCGCGTCCCCTTTCTCGTCGTTCATCCGGTGGACTGCGGTTCCGAGCCGTCCCGGTCCGGCGGTATCGCTCCGCCGCGCGGTGCGAGCCGTTGGCTTCCGTCGCGGTTCGGGGCGCCGGATCGTGGCTCGTCGGCGCCCGGGAACAGGTTCCGGTCCGATATGCGGTCCGGCGGCCGGGTCGCGAATCAGGGCGACCGGCCACATGAATGTCGTAGTCGCCGGAGAAAAGCCGCGATGGCCGATGGCCGCGGATTTCATATCCGCGGCGTCCGGCGTCGCGGCCAGCCGACTGTAGCACCCTGGAATGCGGCGAAATACCTCCCGGCCGGTCCGAGGACCTGCTGCTCCTCCCGGGTTCTGACGTCGGCTCACCCCGGGCCGGACCCCTGGTGGCACGCCCTGTGACGGCCGTGTGTGAAGTTCCCGTCAAAGGCGGCCCGACCATCATCATGGACGCGTTAAGAATTGTTTCCATGCAGTCACCACTGACTTAAGTTGCCAACGCCCGCTGGTCGTTACTGAGTGGATGAAATCCTCCCGCGTCCTGTGCCTGCGGCGGAAAACGTCCCGTCCTCGACGAGCAGGCGGAACGGCCTTAAGGAACGGAAACGATGAACACCACAGGTGATGACCCGCGCGCATTGCTGAAAGCGCGTTTCGCGGCCGCCAGGGAGACCGTGGCCCTGGCGACGGCGCAGACCGCGGGCACCGGTCGTGAAGGCCCTGCTCCGCTGTCGGCCGCGCAGCGCAGGCTGTGGTTCCTCGCGCAACTGGAACCGGACAGCCCGGCCTACAACGTGCCCCTGGTCCTGCGCCTCACCGGCGGGTTGGACGAGGAGGCCCTGCTGGGTGCCCTCCGGGACCTGGCGGAGCGCCACCGGGTGCTGCGCGGCGTCGTCGATACGGACGGAGCCCAGCCGCTCGTGCGCACCTGCCCGGCCGCCGACGTGCCGGTGTCCGTCGAGGACACGCGTGAGGAGGACCTGGAGGCGGCGCTCGCCGAGGAGACCGGTCGCCCGTTCCGGCTCACCGCCGAACCGCCGATGCGGGCCGTGGTGTTCCGGTTGCCCGGCTACCGGGTGCTCGCGATGACGCTGCATCACATCGCCACCGACGGATGGTCGCAGCGGCTGCTCCTGGAGGATCTGGGCTCCCTCTACGCCGCCCGGTGCGGTGGCGGCGAGCCGCCGGCGGCAGCGCCGCAGTACGCGGACGTGGTGACCGAGGAGGCCGGGGATCCGGCCGACCTCGACTGGTGGGCCGGGTATCTCGCCGGCCTGCCGCCCGTACTGAACCTGCCGGCCGACCGGCCGCGGACCCTGGAGTCGGCCTGGCCGGGCGGGGCGTCGCCGGTGGAGGTGCCGCCGGTCACGGTGGCCCGGCTGCGTGCCCTCGCCGTGGAGACGGGCGCCTCCCCGTTCATGGTGGTCATGGCCGCCTGGCAGGCACTGCTCGGACGGCTCGCGGACACCGACGACGTCGCCGTGGGTGTTCCGCACGCGGGGCGGTACTCCGAGGCGAGCGAGGCGGCCGTCGGCTGCTTCCTGGACACGATCGTGGTGCGCACCGACCTCACCGGAGATCCGACCGGACGCGATCTGATCGCCCGGGTACGGGCCGGCGCCCTGGACGCGTTCAGTCACTCCCGCACCCCGTTCGAGCGCGTCGTGGAACGGCTCCGGCCGCAGCGCACCCTGTCGGCGACGCCGGTGTTCCAGGTGCTGCTCAACCTGTACGACGAGGTCACGCCGCCCGTGCTGCCCGGCGTGCGGGCCGAGTGGCGGCCGGTTCCGCCGGCCACCGCCAAGTTCGACCTGAGCCTGGAACTGGCCGACGGCGGGCCGGAGTCCGGGCTGAGCGGCCGGCTGGAGTACCGGCGCGACCTGTTCGACCCCGGGACCGCCGGGAAACTGGTGCGGTGGTTCCTGGCACTGCTGGAGGGGATGACCGCCGATCCGGGGCGGCCGGTCGGGCAGATCCCGCTGGAACCCGCGGAGGGCCCCGCGCTGGCCGGACCCGTCACAAAACCGTCCGCGGTGCCGGTGCACGCGCTGATCGAGAGGTGGGCCGACGAGCGCCCGGACGCGACGGCCGTGACCGGTCCCGACGGCAGCCTCACCTACCGGGAGCTGGAACTGCGCGCCAACCGTCTGGCGCACCGGCTGACGGCGCTGGGTGTGGTGGCGGACCAGCCGGTCGGCATCCTGCTGGACCCCGGCGTCGACTTCGCCACGGCTGTCCTCGGCATCCTCAAGGCGGGTGGCGCGTACCTGCCGATGGACACCGGCCATCCCGCCTCCCGCGTCCAGGACATGCTCCGCGCCTCCGGCGCCCGGCTCGTGGTGACGGCGGGCGAACCGGCGGCCCGCGTCCAGGGCTTCGCCGACGTCGTCGCGCCGGCCGCCCCCCACGACGGCGGCCCCGAGGGGCGGCCGGCCGTGCCGGTCGGCCCGGACGACCTGGCGCACGTCATCTTCACCTCCGGTTCGACGGGGACCCCCAAGGGCGTCGCGGTGCGGCACGGCAGCCTGGCGCACCGCGTCACCGGACTGATCGGCCGGATGCCCGAGGTCGCCGGCGGGTCCTTCGCGGTGGTGTCCACCGTCGCCGCCGACCTCGGCCTCGCCTGCCTCTACGGAGCCTGGCTCACCGGCGGCACCCTGCACCTGCCGGACCGGGAGACCGCGACCGACCCGCGGGCTTTCGCCCGCTACCTCGCCCTGCACCGGGTGGACGTGGTCAAACTCGTGCCGAGCCACCTCAATCTGCTCGCCCGGCACGGCGACCTGGCGGATGTCCTGCCCCGCAGGCTGCTGATCCTCGGAGGCGAGGGGTGCCCGTGGTCCCTCGTGGAGGAGGTCCGCCGGCTGCGGCCGGACCTCGCCGTGCACACCCACTACGGGCCGACCGAGGCCACGATGATGTCGCTGATCTGCGACGTGGACGAGGTCCCCGAGCCGGCCCGCACCGGGCTCGTGCCGCTGGGACGCCCGCTGCCCGACGTGACCGGACTGGTGGTGGACCGCGCGGGCCGCGCCCTCCCGGCCGGTGTCCCCGGCGAACTGATGCTCGGCGGGCCGGGCGTGGCCCGCGGTTACGTCGGCCGGCCGGACCTCACCGCGGAGCGCTTCGTGGACGGTCCGGACGGCGGCCGCTGGTACCGCACCGGGGATCTGGTGCGGCTGCGCGACGGCGGAGCGGTCGAATTCCTGGGCCGCACCGACGACCAGGTCAAGATCCGCGGCCACCGGGTCGAGCTCGGCGAGGTGACCGCCGCGCTGCGGGCGCTGCCCGAGGTGGCCGACGCCGTCGTGCTGCCCGAAGGCGAGGCGCACGAGCGCGGGCTGGCCTGCTGGGTCGTGCCCGCCCCCGGTCACACGCCGCGGCCGGACGGGATCCGCGCCCGGCTGCGTCTGTCGCTGCCGGCCCACATGGTGCCCGCCGACGTGAGCGTGCTGGACCGCATCCCCCTCACCTCCAACGGCAAGCCCGACCGGGCCGCACTGCGGCGGCAGCCGAGAGCCGCCCGTCCCGAAGCCGCCGCGGTGGCGCCGAGCACCCCCGCCGAACAGGCGGTCGCCGGGGTCTGGACGGAACTCCTCGGCCTTCCCTCGGTCGGCGCGGAAGACGACTTCTTCGCGCTCGGCGGCCACTCCTTCGCGGCCACCCGGATGGTGGGCATGCTGGCCGAGGCGACCGGCCGCAGGCTGCCCGTGCGGCTCGTCTTCGAACGACCGGTGCTGCGCGACCTGGCCGCGGAGCTGGAGACCCGTTCGACGGGGGCGGGCGGGTCCGGGCCGGTGCCCCGGCGCGCGGATCCCGCCGCCCCGGTGCGGCTGTCGTCCGCGCAGGAGCGGTTGTGGTTCCTGTGGCAGCTGCGTCCGGACAGCGACGCCTACAACACCAGCGTGGCACTGCGGTTGAACGGTCCGCTCGACGTGGCGGCCCTGTGCGCCTCGGTGCGTGACCTCGCCGGCCGCCACGAGGGGCTGCGCATGGTCGTCACCGAGGACGAGGCGGGACCACTGGCCGTACCGGTCGCCCCCGACACCCTCGCGGTGTCCTCGGCGGAGACCGAGGAGGACGGCGTCGCCGCCGCCGTACGGGCCGAGGTGTCGCGGCCGTTCGCCCTGGACCGCGAACCGCCCTTCCGGGCACTGGTGCTGCGGATCTCGGCGGCGGAACACGTGCTCGTGCTGACGGTGCACCACATAGCCGTCGACGCCTGGTCCTGGACCACGATCCTGGACGACCTCTCGACGCTGTACCAGGCGCGGCGCGGCACCGGCCCGGCTCCCGAGCCGCTCGGCGTCCAGTACACCGATGTGACCGAATGGCTCCGCGCCCGGCACGACGGCGGAGCCGCCGACGAGCGTCTGGACTGGTGGGCGGCTCGACTGGACGGACTCTCCCCCCTCACGCTCCCGATGGACCGCCCGCGCGGACCGGCGGCCGGCTGGGCGGGCGCCTCCGAACCGCTGGTGCTCCCCGCGGGTCTGGCCGCGCGGCTGCGGGCCGTCGCGGCGGAGCTGGACTGCACCCCCTTCATGGTGCTGCTCACCACCTGGCAGGCGCTGCTGGCCCGGCTCGCCGGGACCGAGGACGTAGCGGTCGGCGTACCGGTGTCCGGGCGCACCCATCCCGGCACCGAACACATGGTGGGCTGCTTCGCGAACACGCTGGTGCTGCGCGGCGACCTGTCGGGCGACCCCACGGTCGAGGAGGCACTGCTGCGTACCCGGACCCGGGTGCTGGCAGCCCTCGACCACGCCGAAACGCCGTTCGAGGACGTCGTTCGACGACTGCGTCCGGAGCGCGACCCGGACGCCACTCCGCTGATCCGGGCCATGCTCAACGTCATCGACCTGCCCGCCCCCACCGACAGGTTCGCCGGCCTGGCCGCCACCCGGATCGACACACCCCGGACCGCGGCGCAGACCGACCTGTCGCTCGCCCTGGTCGACGACGGCACCGGGTTCACGGGCACGCTGACCTACCGGACCGGTCTGTTCGACCCGGCCGCCGTGCGGCGCTGGGCGCGCTGGTTCCTCGCGCTGCTCGAAGCGGTGCTCGACGCGACGGACCGGCCGATCCTCGGGCTCGACCCGCTGTCCGCCGGGGAACGCGCGGAACTGCGCTCGGCGTCGACCGGCCCGTCACTGCCGCGGGACCGGCCGGCCACAGTCGTCGCCGCCGTGCTCGAGCAGGCACGCCGCAGGCCGGACGCGGTCGCGGTGCTGGCCGCCGACGGCGAGGTGACCTACGCCGAACTGGCCCAGTGGTCCGGCCGGGTGGCGGCCGCGCTGGCGGCGCACGGTGTCCGGCCCGGCGAACCCGTCGGAGTCTGCCTCTCACGCGGCCGGCTGCTCCCGGGCACGCTGCTCGCCGTACTGCGGGCCGGGGCGGCGTACCTGCCGCTGGATCCCGAGCACCCGTCCGCCCGGCTGTCCGGGCTGGCCGCGGACGCGGGGGTGCGCGTGGTCGTCGCCGCCGGCACGGCTCTCGCCGCGGCCCGTGCCGTGCCGGGGGTGACCGTGATCGACGTCGACGAGGTCGCGAACGTGACGGCCCCTCCCGCCGAACCGGCGGAACCGGACCCGCAGCAGCCGGCGTACGTCCTGTTCACCTCCGGCTCGACCGGCCGGCCCAAGGGCGTGCGGGTCACCCATGCGAACCTGGCCGCCTTCGTCGCCGCTCTGTCGGCGAGTCCCGGTATGGCGCAGGACGACGTCACCCTCGGCGTCGTGCCGTTCACCTTCGACGTGTTCGGCTACGAACTGTGGGTGACACTGGCCTCAGGCGCCCGACTGGCGCTCGCGGACAAGGACACCGCGGCGGACGGCCACGCGCTGGCCGCGTGGATGGAGCGGACCGGCGTGACCGTCGCGACGGCGACGCCGACCGCGCTGCGCCTCCTGATGGCGGCGGACTGGCCCGGCCGGCCCGCGCTTCGCGTGATCAGCATCGGCGAGGTGCTCGACCCGGCGCTGGCCCGGGGCCTCGCCGGGCGCGTCGGCGAGCTGTGGAACGCCTACGGGCCCACCGAGACCACGGTCTACTCGACCCTCGCGCGGGTCGACCGGCCGGTCGGGGACGATCCGGTGCCGGTCGGCGGGCCGATCGCCGGCACCCGGGTGCACGTCATGGACCGAAGAGGGCGGCTCACGCTCCCCGGCGTCGCCGGCGAGCTGTGGATCGCCGGCGCGGGCGTGGCCCACGGGTACACCGGCGGGCGCGGACTCACCGAGGAACGGTTCGTCACCGGACCGGACGGCGAGCGGTGCTACCGGACGGGTGACCTCGCCAGGTGGCGGGGCCGCACCCTGGAATACCTGGGCCGGACGGACAACCAGGTCAAGGTACGCGGACACCGCGTCGAACCGGGCGAGATCGAGGCCGTGCTGCTCCGCCACCCGGAGGTCGCCGACGCCGTCGTCACGGTGGCGGGCCCGGTCGGCGAGCAGCAGCTGGTCGGATACGTCGTCACCCGGCGAGGCGGCGGCGACACCGCGCGGTTCGAGGCCCATCTGCGCGAAACGCTGCCCGAGTACCTGGTCCCGCGCCGCTGGACCGTCCTCGACGCGTTCCCCACCACGGCGAACGGAAAGGTGGACCGCGCCGCGCTGCCCGCGCCCGTCGCGGCGCAGCCGACGGCCGCGGCACCCATGTCGGCGATGCAGCAGCTCGTGGCGAGGCTCTGGGCCGAAGTGCTGCACGTGGACGAGATCGGCCCGGAAGGCGAGTTCTTCGCGCTGGGCGGTACATCGCTGTCCGCGACGAGGATGCTGGGGCGGCTGCGCGACGCGCTGGGCCAGCGAGTACCGGTGCGGACCCTCTTCGACCGGCCGGTGCTCGCGGACTTCGCCGCCGAGGTGGAGCGGACCATGCTGGAGCGCCTCTCCGCCGAGCAGGACGGGGGACCGTCATGACGGAAACCGGCCGGGGCCGCGCACCGCAGGAAAGTGATCAGGAAATTCCGAAAAGAGAGAGGGACATGACGGCCCCGCCTGTGATCATGGTGGGATTCGCCTGGGTGGCGGTGGCTGCCATCGGCGTGTTCCAGCCCGACGCCTCGGTGATCCTCATCGAGGAACCGGAGACCATCCGCAAGGGCGACCTCCGGTCCCGGCTGAAGGATGCGTCGGTGATCCTTGAAGTGGTGGAATGGGAATACCAACTCGCGGGAACGGCGGATGAGTTCTTCAACGCCCACCCCGATCTCGCACCGGCCGCGATAGCCCCGGCCGTCGAGTACGCCACCCCGTTCGCCGCGCGTCTCGCCGAACGCTACGGACTGCCCGGCGCCGGGCTCGGCGCCGCCGAGCTGCTGCGTGACAAATCGCTGCTCCGCAGGGTGACCCGGGCGGCCGGCGTCCCCAACCCCGCGTCACAGGCCGTCGACAGCCCGCAGGAGGTGCGGGCGTTCATGACGGCCCACCCCGGCCCGGCGATCCTCAAGCCCGCCGACCGGGCGGGGTCCCTCGCCGCGTACATCCTCCGGTCCGTCGACGAGATCGACACGGCCTGGGCACAGTGCGTCGCGGAATGCCGAACCCTGGACGTGGCCGTCTCGGGGCCGGACCGGCCCGCCGAGGTGCGGATGCTGGTCGAGCGCTTCGTCCAAGGGCGCGAGTTCAGCGTGGAGTTGCTGGTGTCGGCCGGCCGGACGCTGTTCGCCAACGTGACCGAGACGGAGCTGTACCCGGGCCCCAGGCCGGTCGAGCGCGGACACGTGGCGCCCGCCGACATACCCGAGGAACTCGAAACGCGCCTGCGGGAGCAGACCGAGGCGGTCGTGCGCGCGGTGGGCTTCGACACGGGCCTCGTCTGCTGCGAGTGGATCGTCGAGGCCGGCGCGCCGTACCTGGTCGAGTGCGCCGGACGCCTGCCCGGCGACCGCATGGTGGATCTGATCGAGTGGGCGTACGACACGGAGCTGTTCCGCGCCTTCTGGAGCGTCCACAAGGGCGAGATCCCGACGCCTCCGCTGCCGCGGCGAGCCCGACGATTCGCGGCGGTCCGCTTCCTGCACACCGGGCCGGGCGTGGTCGAGAGCGTGGGCGGGCTGAAGGAGGCGTACGCGGTACCGGACGTGATCCACTGCGGCTTCATGGTGGAGCCCGGCACCCGTGTCTACGAACTGCGCCACTCGATGGACTGCGCCGCCTTCGCCATCAGCTGCGCGGCGACACCGGGCGAGGCCGTGAGCCGCGCCGAGGAGGCGGTCGGCCGCATGCGGGTCACGATGCGGCCGTCGTCCGGCACGCACGGATCATGAACTCTTCTCGGGTGAGCCCTCCGGATCCCGGAGGAAGGACGCCCTTCCCGTCTCGAAGGAGAACGAACGCCATGGGAGCTGGGGCTCTCGGTGAGGACTCGCTCATGACCACCGGTGACGCGCAGGCGCGCTCCCGTGAACTGCTGGAACGGCGCCTGGCCGCCGCGCTGGCCAAGCCCGCCGACACCCTGCCACCGCGCTCGGACCGCTCCGCCCCGATCCCGCTCACCTCCGCGCAGACCAGGCTGTGGTTCCTCGAACAGCTCGGCAACAGCGGTTCGGCGTTCCACTCCCGCATCGTGCTGCGCCTGCGCGGTCCCTTGGACGAGCAGGCCCTGCTCGGAACCGTCCGGGACCTGGCGCAGCGCCACGAGGTGCTCCGCAGCCGGATCGTCGAACGGGACGGGGAACCCTTCACCGTCGTCGGCAGCGCCGCGGACGTACCGGTCGTCGTCGAGGACGTGGCGCCGGCGAATCTGGAGGCGGCGCTGGCCGAAGAGTCCGGCCGGCCTTTCGACCTGGCGCTGCGGCCGCCCATGCGTGCCGCGCTGCTCCGGAGCGGCGACGCCTCGACACTCCTTCTGACGTTCCATCACATCGCCATCGACGGCACGTCCTTGGGCGTGATCCGCGCCGAACTCCCCGCCCTGTACGCGGCCGGACTCGGACTCGCCGAGGCCCCGCCGCTCCCGGCGCAGCACACCGACTGGGCAGCGTGGCAGGCATCCCGTCCGGAGCGACACGACGACCTGGACTGGTGGGAGGAGACGCTGAGCGGTCTCGCGCCCGTGCTGGACCTTCCGTCCGACCGGCCCCGGCCCGCGGTCGCGAGCCCCGAGGGCGGCGAGGTCGGACTCGTGATCGCCGGTGATCGCGCCGAGCAGATTCGTGCGGTCGCCGCGCGGACCGGCTGCACCCCCTTCATGGTGTTCCTCGCGATCTGGCAGGCGTTGCTGTCGCGCATGTGCGCGACGACCGACGTACCGGTGGGCGTGGTCGAGGCGGGCCGCCGCCATCCCAGTACGGACAGCATGGTCGGCTGCTTCGTCAACACCGTCGTCATGCGCACCGACCTCTCCCCCGACCCGACATGGGCGGATCTGCTGAAGCGGGTCAGGGAGGTGGCCCTGGACGCGTTCGCCCACGCCGACGTGCCGTTCGAACAGGTGGTCGCGCGACTCCGTCCCGACCGCAGCGCGACCTCCGCGCCGATCGTCCAGACGCTGTTCAACTTCCTCGTCCTGGACGAGGAACCGGAGGCCCTTCGGGGACTCGAGGTGACCGCGCTGAGCACACCGGTGCTGTCCGCCAAGTCCGATCTCCACCTCACCCTGGCCGAAGGACCGTCCGGCTTCACCGGCACCGTGAACTACCGCAGTGATCTCTTCGACGAGGAGACCGTGCGGGACATCGCCTCGTGGTACCAGAACCTGCTCGCGCAGATGCTGGACGACCTCGAAGGGCCCGTCGGGGCCGCGGAGCTGGCGCCCGGCACCGTGCCCGAGCTGCGCGGTCCGGTGCGTGAGGAGGCCCCCCGCACGCTGCACCCGCTCGTCGAGCGGTGGGCGGACCGCACCCCCGACGCGCTCGCCGTCGTCGCGCCCGACGGCGAGCTCACCTACGGCGAGCTCGACCGCATGGCCAACCGCGTCGCGCATGCCCTGATCGCCGCCGGAGTCTCACCCGACGATCCCGTCGGGGTCCTGCTGGAACACTCGGTGGCCCTGCCCGCCGCCCTGCACGGTGTGCTCAAGGCCGGCGCCGGCTATCTGCCGCTGGACGCGATGTACCCCGCGAACCGGATCGCCGCGATCCTGGACACCGCCGACGTGCGCACCGTCGTGACCGTGCGGGAGTTCACCGGGCTGGTCGAGGGGGGCGACCGGCGCATCGTCGTCCTCGACGACCCCGCCGTGCTCGAGGACCGCCCCGAGACCCGGCCCGACGTCCCGGTCCGCCCCGACCACCTGCTGCACGTCATCTTCACCTCCGGATCCACCGGCACCCCCAAGGGCGTCGCCGTCGAGCACGCCAGCGCGACCGACTACCTGGAAGGCGTCCTGGAACGGCTGGGCCCCGACGTCCACGGCGGCGTCTACGCCGTGATGTCGACGATCGCGGCCGACTTCGCCCACACCTGCTTCCACGCCGCCCTGTCCACCGGCGGCACCGTCCACTTCGTGGCACGCGAGACGGCCATGGACCCCGTGGCGCTCGCCGGCTACCTGGCCGACAACCCCATGGACGTGATCAAGCTCGTCCCGAGCCACTTCGAGCTGCTCGCGGCGCACGGTGACGTGGCCGCCGTCCTGCCCCGCAAGCTGCTGATGTTCGCCGGTGAGGCCCTGCCCTGGTCCATCGTCGAGCGTGCCCGTGCCGCCCGCCCCGGACTGCGGGTGCAGAACCACTACGGGCACACCGAGTCCACCATGGTGCGCATGGTGTGCGACGTCGACGACGTACCGCGGGACCTGCGCACGGGCATCGTCCCGCTGGGACGCCCGGTGGCCAACACCGCCGGCTTCCTCGCCGACCGGAACGGCCGCCCGCTGCCCGCGGGCATCCCGGGGGAGTTCCTCGTGGGAGGACCCGGTGTCGCCCGCGGGTACATCGGCGCACCCGACCTGACCGCGCAGCGGTTCATCACCGTGGACGGGCAGCGCATGTACTGCTCCGGTGACGTCCTGAGGATGCGCCGGGACGGCTGGGTCGAGTTCCGCGGGCGGGTGGACGACCAGGTCAAGGTGCGTGGCTACCGGGTGGAGCCGGGCGATGTCGCCGATGCCGTGCGGCAGTTGCCGGGCGTCGCCGAAGCGGTCGTCCTGCCCGTCGGCGAGGGGCAGAGGCAGGGACTCGCCGCGTGGCTGGTACCGGAGCCCGGTAGCCGGCTCGACGTCCGCCAGGTCCGCACCGGGCTGCGGGACCGTCTCCCGGAGTACATGGTGCCGGGTTCCCTCGTGGTGCTCGACCGCATGCCCCTGACCCCGAACGGCAAGGTCGACAGAAAGGCCCTGCCGTCGCCCGAGGCCCGGCAGGACGAGGACCGCGCGCTGCCGCGCACCGCCACCGAGCATCGCCTGGCCGAGGTGTGGGCACGGGTCCTCGGGCTTGCCGAGGTCGGGATCGACGACGACTTCTTCGCACTCGGAGGCGACTCGTTCGCCGCGGTCCGTGCCGTGGCGGCCTGCGACCCCGGCCTGCGAGTGATCGACATGTTCACCCGTCCCACCGTTCGTGAACTGGCCGCACACCTCGACACGTCCGAGTCCGGACAGGGTCGTCTGCTGCACCGCCTGAGCGGTTCCCGTGCGGCGACCGCGACGGTGGTCTGCGTCCCCTACGGCGGCGGGTCGGCGGCGGTCTACCAGCCGCTCGCCGCGGCGCTGCCGGACGACCTGGCCGTCCTCGCGGTCGAGTTGCCGGGGCACGACCCCGCGCGCCCCTCGGAGCGGTTCCTGCCGCTCGGCGAACTGACCGAACAGCTCGCCGAAGAGATCGCCGCGACGGTCACCGGGCCCGTCGTCGTCTACGGGCACTCCGTGGGATCGGCCGCCGCTGTGGCGCTGGCCCGCCGCCTGGAGGCCGACGGACGAGAGGTGCTCGGCGTGGTCGTGGCCGGCAACTTCCCGTCCGCGCGACTGCCGGGACGCGCGGCGGCCTGGGCCCACCGCGTCCTGCCGCTGGAGCGCTGGGCCTCCAACCGCCACTACCGGGACGCCCTGCGCACGACCGGCGGCATCCTGGACGACATGGACGAGGCGGCCACCGAGACCGCGCTGCGGGCCATGCGCCACGACTCGGCCGAGGCCCGGGCGTGGTACGCCGCCGAACTGGCCGCGACACGCGCCGGCCTGGCGGCGCCCATCCTGTGCGTGGTGGGTGAGGCCGACCACTCCACCGAGCACTACCAGGAGCGGTACCGCGAATGGGGTGCCTTCGCCGACCGCGTCGAACTCGCCACCATCCCCAGGGCGGGCCACTACTTCCTGCGGCATCAGTCGACCGCCCTCGCCGCCCTGCTCGGGGAACGGATCGCGGACTGGTCCGCGGGACGCCTGCCCGAGCGGGTCGCCGCGATCCCGGTACGGCCCCGCGGCCTCCGGGCGTTCTACACCGTCGCCGCCGGGCAGTTCATGTCCATGCTGGGCCACGGACTCAGCATGTTCGCTCTCGGCATCTGGGCCTACCAGCGCAGCGGCCGGGTTCTCGACCTGGCTCTCGTCACGATGCTCGCCACCCTCCCCGCGCTCCTGGTCACACCGCTCGGTGGAACGGTCGCCGACCGGGTGGACCGCCGTCGCGTCATGCTCGCGGCGGACAGCACCAGCGCTCTGGCGATGGCGGCGCTCGGGGTGCTGCTCGCCACCGGCCGGCTGTCACTGGCGGCCGTGTGCCTCATCGTGACGGTCACATCGGTCGCGTCGGCCTTCCACCGGCCCGCGTACCTGGCCGCCACGGCGCAGCTGGTGCCCAAGCCCTATCTGCCGCAGGCCAACGCCCTCGTGGGTCTCGGATTCGGCTTCGCCAACGTGGTCGGACCGCTCCTCGGCGGCGCGCTGGTGGCTTTCGTGGGCCTGGCCGGCGTCGTCGGTGTGGGCGTGGCCGCGTTCGCCGCCGGGATCGGCTCCTTGCTGGCCGTCCGCTTCCCCGACCGCGTGTTCCGCCGGCAGCGCGAGTCCTTCGGCCAGGCGCTCACCGGAGGCTGGCGCTTCGTCGTGCGGCGCAGACCGCTGCTCCTGCTGATCGGCTTCTCCGCGGTACTGAACCTCTTCGCCTCGGTGGTCTTCGTCGCCGTGCAGCCGCTCGTCCTGTCGTTCGCCGGAGTCACCCAGCTCGGTCTGGTGACCACCGTGGGCGGAGTGGGCGGCGTCGTCGGGGGACTGCTGATGGTCCCGTGGGGCGGGTCCCGGCGCCGGGCGACCGGCATGATCGCCGCCACCCTCGGCGTGGGTGCCGGCACCGTGGTGATGGGCCTGCACGCGTCCTTGCTCGTGGTGGCGGTCGGACTGGCCCTCCGGATGGGCGCCATGGCCGTGATGAACGCCCACTGGCTGTCGATCATCCAGGTCAAGGTGGGCCAGGAGCTGCAGGGCCGGGTCATGGCCATCAACGTCATGCTCGCGCTCGCCACCCAGCCCGTCGGGTTCCTCGCGGCGGGTCCGCTCGCCGACGACGTGTTCGCCCCGGTGCTGCGCGAGCACGACTCGCTCGGTGCCCTGCTGGGCAGCGGTCCCGGACGCGGCATGGCACTCCTGATGATCGTGTGCGGGGTGTGCATCGTCGTCTGGGGCACGCTCGGTCTCTGCTACCGGCCCCTGCGCCGGCTGGAGGACGACCTGCCGGACGCGACACCCGACGCCGAGACCGACCTCGACCTGAACGCCGTCCAGGAGCGGGCGGACCGCCGGTTCGCCGCCGGCCGGCGCACGGGATGAGCCCGGCACGCCGACGCCCGGCGGCCGCTCCGAGCCCGGGTGCGAAGTCCCCCGCCCCGGCAGCGCGACCGGCCCCGGAGGACGGGACGCCCCGGACGGGCCCTGCCCCGCCGCGGGCGTCGTCCGCCGGCCCCCACGCGCCTGAACCGAAGCCACCTACCCACCCCTGAGGAACGACCCGTGCCCTTGGACACCCGGACCGGCCACACCCCGCCGACGGGCCCGGCCGAACCCATCGCCGTCATCGGCATGGCCGGCCGCTTCCCCGGCGCCGACACCGTCGACGAGATGTGGACCCTCCTGAGCGACGGCACCGACGCGATCACCGAGGTGCCCGTCGACCGCTACGACGTCGACGCGTTCTACGACCCCACCCCGCGTACGCGCGGCCGCACCGTCAGCCGGTGGGGCGGATTCCTCGAGGACATCGAGGAGTTCGACGCCGAGTTCTTCGGCATCACTTCGCGGGAGGCGGCCACGATGGACCCCCAGCAGCGCCTGCTGCTGGAAGTCGCCTACGAGGCTCTGGAGGACGCCGGCGTCCCGCTGTCCGCACTGGCCGGCTCCGACACCGGCGTCTACGTGGGCCAGATGTGGGGCGACTCCTGGCACACGCAGCGTGCCGCACGCGACACGCTCGACCTGTACGGCATGACGGGAGCAGGGTTCCGCGCGGTCACCTCAGGGCGACTGTCGTACGCCTTCGACCTGCGAGGCCCCAGCATCACCGTCGACGCGGCCTGCGCCTCCGGGCTGGTGGCGGTGCACAACGCCATGCAGGCCCTGCGCCTCGGCGAATGCCGTACGGCCGTCGTGGGCGCGGTCGCGCTCGTCCTCCATCCGGAGGAGGGAATCGGGTACTCCAGCGCGGGCATGCTCGCCAAGGACGGCCGCTGCAAGTTCGGCGACGCGTCCGGAGACGGCTTCGTCCGCAGCGACGGCATCGGAACCGTGATCCTCAAACCCCTCTCCCGGGCCCTGGCCGACGGGAACCGGATCCGGGCCGTCCTGCGGGGCTCCGCGGTGGGCAGCGACGGCCGGTCCGGCGGATACCTGGTCGCCCCGGGAGTCGAGGGCCAGCGCGACGTACTCCTGCGCGCGTACGCCGACGCGGGCGTGGATCCGGCGGACGTGGACTATGTGGAGGCCCACGGCACGGGGACCGCGGTCGGCGACCCGGTCGAACTCGAAGCGCTCGCCGCGGTCCTGGGCGAGAACCGGCCCGCCGACCGCCCCGCCCTCGTGGGCTCGGTCAAGACCAACATCGGGCACACCGAGGCGGCGGCGGGAATCGCCGGCCTGATCAAAGCGGTGCTCTGCCTCGAGAAGCGCGTCGTCCCCCCGAGCCTCCATTTCCACGAGCCCAACCCGGCCGTGCCCTGGGGGTCGCTCCCGCTGACCGTCGCGACGCGGAACACGCCTCTGCCCGACAGGGGCCGGCCCGCCGTGGTGGGCATCAACAACTTCGGGATCTCCGGCACCAACGCCCACCTCGTCCTGGAAGAACACGTGCCCGCCCCGGAGCACGCCGGCGACACGGCGACGGCGACGGACCGCGCCGAACTGCTCACCCTCTCGGCCGCGACACCCGAGGCACTCAAGGCGCTCGCGGCGTCCTACGCGACCTTCCTGACCGCCGAGGACAGCCGCTCGTACCGCCTCCGCGACGTCTGCCACAGCGCGGCGCTCCACCGCTCCCACCTCGACGCCCGGCTGGCCCTCCCGGTCGTCTCCCGTGAACAGGCCGCGCTCGGCCTGCGCGCCTTCGTGCAGGACGACCCCGAACCCACCCTCTCCTTCCGGCAGCACACCGACTCCACCCGGCGCCCCCGGATCGCCTTCGTCTTCCCCGGCCAAGGCTCCCAATGGTTCGGCATGGGCCGTGAACTCCTCGACACCGAGCCCGTGTTCGCCCGCGCCCTGCGGATGTGCGACGCCGCCGTCCGGACGGAGACCGGCTGGTCGGTCGTCGACCTGCTGCGCCACGGTCCCGAGGAGCGCCTCGCCGACAGCGATGTCGTCCAGCCCGTTCTGTGGGCGATGGAGATCGCACTGGCGCAGCTGTGGCGCTCCTGGGGCGTCGAGCCCGACGTCGTCATCGGCCACAGCATGGGCGAATCCGCGGCGGCCTACGTCGCCGGCGCACTGAGCATCGAAGACGCCGCGGCCGTCATCTGCCGCCGCAGCCGGATCGCGGGGCGCCTGTCCGGCCGCGGTGCGATGGCCTGGGTCGCCATGCCTGCCGCCGACGCGGCCCGGGCGCTCGCCGGCCACGAGGGCGAGGTCGCCGTGGCCGCCGCCAACAGCCCCACCTCCACACTGCTTTCCGGAGACGTGGACGCGCTGGCCGAGGTCCTCGCCGCGCTCGACATCCGGCAGATACCCAACCGGCTCGTCAGGGTCGACTTCGCCTCTCACTGCCCGCAGATGGACGTGGTGCGCGACGACCTCCTGGCAGCCCTGAAGGATCTGTCCCCCCGGCCGTCGTCCGTGCCGATCCACTCCACGCTCCTCGGCGAGGTCATCGACGGCTCCGGCATGGACGCGGCCTACTGGGCCCGGAACATCCGTGAACCCGTCGACTTCGTCGGCGCGGTACGGCACCAGCTCGACACCGACGACGACACCGTGTTCGTCGAAGTCAGCCCTCACCCCGTGCTCGTCAACGGCATCAAGGAGACCGGCCGGGCGGCAGGACGGGACGAGACGACCGCCGTGGGGTCGCTGCGCCGCGAAGAAGGCGAGCGCCCGGCCCTGCTGGCCGCGGCGGGACACCTGCTCACCGCCGGGGTGCCGGTCGACCTGGCCGCCCTCGTCGACGGCGGCCACTTCGTCCCGCTGCCCGGCTATCCCTGGCAGCGCACCCGGCACCGGCTGCCCGAGGCCGCGTCGGACCGGACGCCCCGCACCGGCACGGCGACCCCCGCACGGCACCGTCCCGGCACCGCCGCCGCCCGGGAGGCGACGACGGATGCCACTCGCCACGTCACCGGTGACGGGCCCGCGGCCGTGACCGCGGCCTCGGCGACCGCAGCAGCCGCGACCGCGGCCTCGGCGCCCCGGCCCGCGGACGACCTCGCCGGCCGGCTGTACGACCTCCAGTGGAAGGATCTGCCCCGCGTCCACGCCGCTGCCGCGCCGGCCGCGCGCGGAACATGGCTGGTCTTCAGCGACAGCGGGCCTGTGGGCAGAGCGGTGGTCAGAGGACTCGCGGCCGAGGGCGAGGACACCCTCGTCGTCACGGCCGCCGCCACCTACCGGGCCACCGTCGACCGGGTGCGGATCAACCCCGCCGACCCCGCCCACTACGCCGCCGTGCTGGACGAGATGGCGGAGCGGGGAGGATGCCGCGGCATCGTGCACCTCTGGTCCCTGGACGCGGACGCGGGACTGCACGCGACGGCGAAGGAGGGGGAGCGGGCCCGACTGCTCGCCTGCGGCAGCGTCGTCCACCTCGCCCAGGCCCTCGACACCCACGCGCTGCCCGGCGCCCCCGGACTGTGGCTGATCAGCCGGCACGCCCAGCGCACCGCACCGGACGACCGGCGCATCGCGCCCTTCCAGGCGCCGTTGTGGGGACTCGGACGTGCTCTCGCCGCCGAGCACCCGGTGCTGCGCACCCGTCTCGTCGACCTGGACCGCAGCCCCAAGAGCATCGCCGCCCTGGTCATGGACCTCCTCGCACCCGACGACGAGGACCAGATCGCCCTGCGCGACGGCACGCGCCGCGTCGCGCGCCTGGTGGCCCACAGGAAGCCGTGCGGGAACGACGTACCGGTCGCCGCGCGCCTTTCACTCCCGCGACCCGGTGTCATCGACGACCCCCGCCTGGAACCGGTACCCCTGCCCACCCCGGCGGCGGACGAGGTCGCCATCCGTGTCTCGCACGCCGCGCTCGACCACCCGGACGCCCTCCGCGCCGGAGGCCGCCACCCGCTCCACGACGGTCGGCCGTTCGTCACAGGGTGCTCCGGGACCGTGATCGCCGTCGGGGACGGCGTGACCGACGTGGCCGTCGGCGACCAGGTCATCGCCCTCGCCGAGGGCGCGCCCGCCACACACGTCGTCACCAGAGCCGTCCTGACGGCGCCCAAGCCCGCCGACATCACACCCGCCGAGGCAGCCACCCTGCCCTGGGCATACCTCACCGCCTACCACGCGCTCCACGATCTCGCCCGAGTCGGCGCGGGCGACCGTGTCCTCGTCCACGGCGCCACCGCAGGCACCGGTCCGGCCGCCGTCAACGTGGCCCGATGGCTGGGCGCCGACGTCCACTCCACGGTGCGAGGCGCACACCACGGGCAGTGGACGGCCGAGCGGGGAATCCGCCATGTCGCGGACTCCCGCTCACCCGAGTCGTCCTCCGTACTGCGCGAGACCACCGGCGAGGCCGGCTTCGACGCCGTCGTGAACACCGGCACGGTTGACGGCATCCCCGTCGATCCCTCCCTCACGGCCCCCTACGGCCACTACCTGGAACTCACGACCGGCCACACGGGCGACCGCGCCCCGCTGGACCGGAGCCTCCTCGCGCCCAACCTGTCCTTCCACGCGATCGACATCGCCCACATGGTCCGGCACCAGCCGCAGCGAGCCGGTGCCGTGCTGCGGGCGACGGCCGGACTCGTCGGCGAGGGAACACTCGCGCCGCTGCCGTACCAGGAGTTCAGTGCCGCGCGAGCCGGGGAGCTCTTCCGGCCGACGACCGGGCCGAGGCACGTCGGCGAGATCGTCCTGGCCTTCCCCGACGACGTGCTGCCCCCCTCACCGGCACGCCGGAAGACCACGGAGTCCGCTCCGGTGCACGCCGTGGGCACCTACCTCATCACCGGCGGCACCGGAGGCATCGGAGCGGAGCTGGCCTCCTGGCTCGTCGACCAGGGCGCCCGCACCCTGCTCCTGACCGGCCGGACCCCGCTGCCCGACCCGGCGACGGCCGCTCCCGACCACCCGCGGGCCGCGCGGTCGGCCGTGCTGCGCGCTCTCACCGAGCGGGGCGTCGACGTTCAGTACGCGGCCGTCGACGTGGCCGACCACCGGGCCATGCGCGCTCTGCTCGACGAACGCGTCCGCGACGGCAAGCCTCCGCTGCGCGGGGTGTTCCACGCCGCCGGGACATACGACAGCGTCCCGGTGGGCGACATGACACCTGGGCGACTCGCCTCCCTCCTCGAGGCCAAGGTCTCGGGGGCCTGGAACCTGCACCGCCTGGTGCAGGGCCTGCCACTGGACATGTTCGTCCTGTTCTCCTCCGCGTCCTCCGTCCTGTCCTCACCCCTGCTCGGCGGCTACGCGGCCGGCAACGCGTTCCTCGACGCCCTTGCCCACCACCGTCTCGCCGAGGGCGCCCCGGCCACCTCGGTCAACTGGGGCTACTGGGGCGATGTCGGCATCGTCGCGCGCGAGGAAGAGCGGGACGGCCGAAGCCCGGTCCCGCGAGGCATGTCGAGTTTCCCGCCGGACGAAGGTCTCACCGTGCTGGGCGACATCCTCGCCCGGGGCACCTCGCACCACACCGTCCTGCGGATCGACTGGCCGTCATGGGCGCGCACCTACCCGGTGGCGGCGCGTGTACCGCTGCTCAGGGAACTGGCCCTAGGTGACACGCACCCCGCGCCTCCCGTTCCCCACGGCGCGGAGCAGCCGCAGCCCGTGGAGGCGGGCACCGGCTCCGAGCCGGTCCTCGTCGCGCCTGCCGCCACGTCGCCGTCGCACCTGCCGGATCCCGCCCCCGCGTCCCGGGCGTACAGGGATGCCGAGGTCACGGAGGTGCTGAAGCAGGTGGCTGCCGAGATTCTGGAGGTGAAGCCGGAGCGGCTGAGTACGACCCGGCCGCTCAACCGGATCGGAATGGACTCGATGATGGCGGTTCAGTTGAGGAATGTCATCGATCGGCGATTCCAGGTCAAGTTGCCGATGGGCAGGATCCTTCGGGACGCCTCCATCGCTTCCCTTTCCCAGGCCGTCACCGGTGCTCAGGCAGACGCCGCGGCAGAAGGAGCATCCGCGCGATGAAGACCCCCGACCTGTACATCGCCGGGCTCGGCGTGTACATCCCCGAGATATTCACCGCCGAGAAAGCCGTGGCGCTGGGACTGTACGACGCCGAGGACCACCGGTACCAGGGGTGGACCGGCGCGGCCGTGGCCGGCGACACACCGGCACCGGACATGGCTGTGCGCGCAGCGCTTCAGGCCGGTGAACGCGCCGGTATCCATCCCCAGGACCTTGCCCTCCACATCCACGCCTGTGCCCACCGACAGGGGCCGGGAGCCTGGTCGGCACAGCACTACATCCTGCGTCACCTCACCGACCGCGACATCCCCGCCTTCCACGTCGGGCAGGCGTGCAACGGACTGATCGGATCGATCGAACTGGCCGCCTGCTACCTCCAGGCCGTCCCCGAACGCGAAGCGGCCCTCGTCACGGGCGCCGACAACGTGGGCACTCCGCACTTCAACCGCTGGGCGTCCCTCGAGAACGGGGTCATCGCCGACGGGGCGAGCGCCGTACTGCTCACCAAGCGGCCGGGTTTCGCCAGGGTCCTGTCGATCAACAGCGGGTCCACCGCCGAGGTCGAGGCGCAGTTCCGCGACGAGGAGTTCCCTCCCGTGAACGCCGGAGAGCACGTGGACGCCGGGGCTCGGCCCGCGGCACCCGCGACCACGGACGAGGCCGTCGCCGAAGCCGTGGGCCGCCAAGGTGAACTGCGCACCGAGCTCGCTCTGCGCACGGTTGCCGAGGCGGATCTCGACATGGGCGACATCACCCGCGTGGCGCACATCTTCACCGGCCGGAAGAGCTATCTCAAGGGCATCCTCGATCCGCTGGGCCTGAGCCCGGAGCAGGGACTGTTCGAGTTCGGACGACGGCTCGGCCACATGACGGTCAACGACCAGATAGTGGGACTCAACCATCTCGTCGAGACGGGACAAGTGGGTCCCGGCGACCACGTCCTGATCGTGGCTCATGGCGGCGGTGTCTCCATCACCTGCGCGGTGGTGCGCATCGAACACCAGCCGTCCTGGGCCGTCGGGGAGGCGCGCGATGCCGACTGACGAAGCGGTGCCGCGGCTGCATGCCGGAAACGCCGGCGGCGGCGCGTTCGGCGGTGACTGGTTCCGGGTGATCAAGCCATCGGCGAAGCCACGGGCGCGACTGATCTGTTTCCCCCACGCCGGTGGCGCGGCGAGCTTCTTCCGGGAGTGGGCGGACCTCGTCCCCGAGGAAGTGGAGCTGGTGGCTGTCCGCTATCCGGGCCGTGAGGACCGTTTCCTCGATCGGCCCGCCGCGCGCATGGCGGATCTGGTCGATCCGGTGGCGCGGGCGTGCTTGGCGTCCGGCGGCGTTCCGCTGGTGTTCTTCGGCCACAGCATGGGCGCGTCCGTCGCCTACGAGGTAGCACTCCGTCTGCGGTCCGCGGGCAGGAGCCGGCTCACGACCCTGTTCGTCTCCGGCTCCGGGGCGCCGGGGCACAGCGGGAGATCGGGCGAACCGCACCTGATGAGTGACGCGGAGATCCGCGAGGAGATCTCGCAGCTGGGCGGCACGGAGGCGAGTGCGCTCGAAGACCGGGAGTTGTGGGAACTGATGATCCCGTCGATCCGCGCGGACTACCGGTTGATCGGACGGTACTGGGCTTCGTTCCGCGCGCGACCCCCGCTCGACGTGCCGGTGGTCGCCTACCACGGCCGCGCGGACAGGGACGTGGACGCGGCTGCCGTCGCCGCCTGGGCCGACACGACGAGCTCCGCCTTCGTCATGCGTTCCTTCGACGGCGGCCACTTCTACCTCAAGGACCGGGCCCCGCTTCTGGTGGCCGACCTGCTGGCCCGCCTGACATGAGCGGCCGGTCCGCTCCCCGATGAAACCGGGCTACTCCCGGACACCGGAAGAGGGCACCCGCGACAGAGGGCGCCTGTGAAAGAGGGCGCCTGCCCAGTGACGGTGCCCGGCAGGCGCTCTGCCGGGCCCGCAAGGGGAAGGGCGTGCCGGAACACGCCCTTGCTCCCGCTCGTCACTCCTCGTCGCGCAGCCGGTTCGCCAGGGCGGTCAGCGGCTCGGTCTCCTCGGTGTGGCCGAGCGCGGTCAGGCGGGTGATGGCCGCGTCGACGCGGGTGAGGGCGGGGGCGGTGCGCTCCAGGTAGATGCCCTCCACGGCGCCCGCGAGGCGGACGCACTCGGCCCACTCGCCGGCGTGTTCGTCCTCCCGCCCCGGTTCGCCGAGCAGCGCGAGGGTCTTCTCCAGGGCGGCCAGGGCGTCCTCGTACTCGCCGGCGTAGGCGTTGACCCGCCCGTGCTCGTAGGCCAGGGCGGCGTCCAGGGAACGGCCCCGTGCCTCGTATCCCGCGACGCGCGCCTCGTCGGCGATCCGGCCCGCGTCGGTGAGGAACGCGCGCGCGTCGGCAAGACCGTCGGGGCCCTGCTGCTGCGCCTGGAGGCGGGCGAGTTCGCGCAGGCAGTTGCTGACCTGCTCGTAGCGCGGGTCCCGGGAGTGGGCGGCCAGTGCCTGGTCGGCCACCTCGCGGGCCCGACCGAACTGGCCCGACTCGCCGAGGAGTACGGCGGTCTCCGCGGCGATCATGGCGTGGCTCCCCGGATCGTCGTCCCAGCCGGACGACTCGGCCGCCAGCGTGACGAACTCGGCCGTGGCGGCCTTGAGGTCCTCGCCCGCGTACAGCGCGCGGGCGCGGGTGAGGCGCAGCTGAGCGACGAGCCGGTCGTCCAGCTCTCCCGCGACGACGTCCGGTTCGGCCAGCAGGGAGTCCAGCAGGGCGATGCAGTCCTCGACGCGCCCCAGGTCGAGGCTGAGCTGGGCCGCGTTGCTGTAGGAACAGAACGCGTCCATCCGGTTGCCGCGCCGAAGGCCCACCTCCGCCGAGCGCGTCAGGTGCCGCAGCGCCTCGTCGGGGCGGCCCAGGTGCATGCAGGTCTCCGCCAGATCGCCGTGGAAGCGGGTGGTGTCGACGGTGTCGGCGGGCCAGTCGGCGGCCAGCCGCAGGCCCTCGCTGAGGTCCGCGTACGCGGCCTGCGCGTCCCGCAGGCCGAGCTGGAGCCGGCCACGCAGCCCGAGGGTGCGGGGCAGGTGCCAGGCGGGGCCGTGCGTCCTCAGCCGGTCGAGCAGGGCGTCGGTCTCGGTGACCGCGGTGGGCAGATCGCCGGAGATGGCGTGGGCGCCGGCCCGCAGCAGCAGCGCTCCGGAGAGCTGCCCGGCGATGTCGTGCCGGGCGGCGACCGCCTGCAACCTGTCCAGCTCGGCGAAGACCGGCCCGACGTGCTCCTCGCTGCCGGACGTCTGCAGGCGCAGGGCGAGCGCGGTCGCCCGCAGCCGCAGCAGTCGGGTCTCCTGGAACGGGGAGAATCCGGGCGTCTCCTCGTGGAGGCGGACCATCGACGTGTGGGCGGCGGTCAGCGCGGCTTCCTTCGCCTCGACCGCGTCGGTGCCCTGCGCTGACGCGGCTCCGCCGGCGTCCTGCGCGGGGATCTCGGCGGTGGCGAGCAGAGCGGCGGCTCGGGACAGCGCCGCGTCGACCGGTCGCCCGGCGTCGTCGTACAGGCCCGCGGCCTCCTCGTGGAGGGAGGCGGCGTCGGCGAACTCGTCCTTCTCACGGGTCAGATCCGCCTCGTCGGCCAGCAGATCCGCGCGCAGCCGCACGAGCGGGCCCACGGCCGGATCGTCGGGGTGGAGGTAGTCGCGGGAGGCCGCGAGCGTGCGCAGCCGCGCCCAGCACGCCCGTGAGTCCGGGTGCCCCTGCTGATCCAAGTCCCTTGCCCGGAGAATGAGTTCAGGCAGGGAGTCGGGGAGAGCGGCGGCGGTGCGGGCGGCGGGCGCGGCGACCGGGGCGGCGGGAGCCACGTCGTCGAGTCCGCGCGGACGCAGGGTCAGTTCCAGTGCGTCCAGGAGCGGGGCACGCTCAAGGCGGACCCGGCGGCGGTCGGTGTGCGCGGTGGTTCCGTTGCGGGCGTCGAAGCGGGCGGCGAGGTCGTCCGCCCGGCCGCGCACCTCGGAGCGCAGGCCGGCCACCGTCCAGGTGCGGCCCGCGAACCCGGCGGCGGGCAGCCCGCCGTGGCCGAGTGACTCGACGCGCTGGAGCAGGACGTCGACGCCGGTGAGGAAGCCGAGCTGGTCCAGCGGCGAGTCGACCTCCTCGAACAGGTTCCGGTTCTCGGCGAGCAGCTCCAGGCCGCGTGCCTCGTTGCCGGTCAGCGCGCAGAACTCCATGTGCCTGCCGACCTCCTGGGCCATCGAGGGGTTGCGGCGGCAGCCGCGGTAGCCGGCGAGGTGCAGTTCCCGGGCCTGGTCGGTGCGGCCGGTGCGCAGCAGGGGCAGCAGCGCGTACGAGACGGAGCGGGCCGGCTCCTCCTGGCAGGATTCCTTCCCGGCCAGGACGGGCTCCCAGAGGCCGAGCGCCCGCTCGTCGTCGCCCGCCGTGAGGTGGTACAGGGCGCGCTCGCAGATCTCGCAGGCCTCGCAGTCGCTGAGCCGGGTGCGGGTCCGGCTCGCCCACAGCTCGTAGGCGAGGGCGCTGTCCTCGCCGACATGGGCGGCGAGCTGGTACGCCTGTCCGTAGTAGGGCTGGAGCCCGAGGCCGGCCTTCTCGTACCGCTCGCGCATCTCCCGCGTCCACTGGTTCAGGCTGGCCAGAGGTATCTCGGGCAGTGCGCGCAACGCGTTGGCCACCCACTTGAACCGCCAGAACAGGGTGTGGCGCAGGCGCTCGTCGAAGTCGTCGGGCCGCTCGTCGAAGAGGGTGAGCAGACGGGCGAAGACGACGGGCGACTTCCGGGGTTCGGAGCCGTAGGTGTACGCCTCCTGGAGTTCCAGGAGCGCCTGGACCAACGGGACGGGCTCCTCGAACTGCTCGGCGGCGTCGACGAGTTCCTCGGCCGTGACGGTGCGGGTGCGGCCGTAGGGGCGGCGGCCGTTCTCCTGGAGCGCCTGGTACAGCTCGTCGGTGTTCTGAGGACGGGATGCGGTGGGCATTGTCAGCTGTCCTTGCGCAGGGCGTGGGCGAGAAGGTCGAGGAAGGAGCGGTTGATGAGGCTCGACTCGGCGGGCCTGAGCGGGCGCCGGGACAGCATCGCGGCCTGCCCGTAGAGAGCTTCGGCGCTCGTGCGGGCCAGCTCGGGCTCGTCGATCGCGACGGCGGTGCGGACCAGCGGGTTGAGCTGGTTGAGGATCAGCTGGGCCCGCGGTGCCTCCTGGCGCAGGGCGCCGAGGATGTCGCCCCACAGTCCGCCCTCCTGCTCACGGGCGAGCCGGGAGCGGGTGCGCTCGTGCCGGGCCTCGCGGCCGTCCACCAGGAGGGCGGGAGCGGAGGCGGGTTGGAAGGCACGCAGCGCGACGTCGCAGTCGAAGACGGCGAGGGCGTCACGGGCCCCGGCGAGGTAGGCCGCGGCGGCCAGTTCCGTCTCCCGGTCGACGGTGTCGAGATGGGCGGTGAGGGTCGCCGGGTCGAGGTCGGCGACACTGACCTCGGGCCTGATCTCGGGCAGCCGGTGCACCAGCTCACGGTCGTAGGTGTAGCCGCCGTTGACGACTCCGAGCCCGGCCGCCGAGGCGATCGCCGCGACCTGCCGGAACTCCTCCACGCTGGACGTCACGAGCACGGTGCGGTGGGTACGGGCGAACTCGTCGAGGGTGCTGTGCCCGTCGGTGGTCTCGAACGGCAGCCAGGGCAGCAGCATCCGCAGGATCTCGTCGTCGTGCACCGCGAGCGACTTCACGGCCAGGTGGTGGGCCTGGAGGAAGCGGGCGAGCAGATCCGGGTCGCTGGCGGCGGCCCGGGCGATCCACGCCCGCAGCCGCTCGGCGAGCGCGTCACGGACAGCCGCGAGCGTGTCGTCCTCGTACAGGGACTCGCGGGACGCCGTGGGGCGCAGGCTCTCGGCGTCGACCACGCAGCGGACGAAGAAGGCCCACTCGGGCAGGATCTCCTCGGCCTGCTCGGACAGCAGCATGCCCTTGACGTGCACGCGGTGGCCGTGACGGCGTCCGGCCGGCACCGTCTCCGGCAGCACGCACGCGATGCCCTTCAGGCCCACGGCCGGCAGGTCCAGTTCGATGGTGTCCAGCGGCGCGAACCCGAAGGTCTCCTCGCCGTACGCGGCCAGCGCACGGGACCGTGCTCCCGGCGTGGGGTACGTACGCGACCAGGGTGCCGGCTCGGGGTTGACGGGCGCCCCGGGGCCGCCCTTGCCGTCGTCGAAGGTCACCGGGTGGCGCAGCAGGGAGCCGAAGTGCCGGGCCAGCGCGTGGACCTGCTCCGGGCGGGTCCACTCACCCGCGTCGGCGCGCGGTGTCAGCGTGACGGTGGTGCCGGGCCGAGGGCGGGCGGAGGCGGGCAGGGTGCGGACGGTGTAACTGCCGTCGCCGCGCCCCCGCCATTCGACGGCGGGTGCGTCGGGGGTGCGGGCGGAGCGGCTCAGGACGTGGATCTCGTCGGCGACCAGAAAGCAGGAGAGCAGGCCGATACCGAACTGGCCGATGAAATTGCCCCGTTGCTCGGCGATCTTGTCGGCACGCTTGCTGCTGCGGCCGATCGTGGCGAGGAAGGTGTGCACGTCGGCCTCGGTGAGACCGACGCCGTCGTCCTCGACGCGTACGACGGAGCCGTCGGCGTGGACGCGGATGCCGAAGGCGGCGGCGGGGGCGGCCGGTTCGAGGCTGTGCCGGGCGGTCAGCGCGTCCACCGCGTTCTGCATGAGTTCGCGCAGGTAGACGCGGGGGCTCGAGTAGAGGTGGTGGGAGAGCAGGTCGACGAGGCCGCGCAGATCCACCTGGAAGGTGCGGTCGGCGCCGGCCGGGTTCGCGGCGGTGTCGGGCAGAGTCATCGGGCGGTCCGGAGTGTGAGGGACGACAGGGGCGGGCGAGCGGCGGCGGTGGCCGAAGGGCGCTCAGGCGCGGCGGTGGTGGCGGGCGAACGCCTTCTCCGGCTCCGCGAAGTAGTTCCACGGCCACTTGGTGCAGGCGCCGTCCAGCGCCTGGAAGACGCGCCGGACGGTGTGGCGCTCACCGGCCAGCGACAGGGCCATGGCGAACATGTTGAAGTCGTGCTGCCAGCCCGGGCGCCGCACATAGGAGGGATGCAGAATGCTGTGGTCCGCCGCCTCCCGCAACCGCGCCTGGATCGCCGGGGTTTCGAGGTGGTCCCCACGCTCCGACTCGACCCACTCCTCGATGTACGCCATGGCGATCACACAGCCGAGACGGTGCCCCTGCGGGGCGCGTGCCAAGGCGTCCTGGGCGAAGGCAAGGGCCTGCCCCGGCTCGCCGCCCCACCGCGGCTGCAACTGCGACAACCAGTCGACATGGGTCTCCAGGTCGAGCGGGTCGCGGCGCAGTGCGGCGTCGCGCCGGGTCTCGGTGACCGCGGGACCCAGCGACATGCCGCGCCCGGAGGTGAGGAGTTGGCTCCAGGGCGTCACCCATTCCGGCCGCAGCTCGGCGGCTTCGAGCAGGTGCTCCTCGGCGATGTGGAGCCGCTCGTGAAAGACGCGCCACTGCTCCTGCGTCACGTTCACGGCACGCTCAGCGGTCCGGGCCTCCCAGCCCCAGCTGATGTGGCGCGCCCCGGATATCAGCAGAGCGGTCGCGCGGTGCTCCTTGTCCTCCTCGACGGCCCGGCCGATCCAGTTCTGCACACCGTCCCAGTCGGCGAGTTCACCGAGGACCAGGTGGTCGCGGCCGAGATCGAAGGGGGCCAGCGCGGTCCTCACCGCCCGCCAGTCTCCCGCGTCGGCCGCCTCCATCAGCGCGAGCACCCGCGTGTCCCCGAGCGCACGCAGCGTGTACACCCCGTTCCTCCCCCGGCGCGGGACGGGAAGGGCGTGCGGGTCCGCTGTCGGTCTCTCCGCGTCCCGTCCGAACAGCTTGCCCAACATGCCGCGCCCTCCCCTTGGTCCCGCGTGATCGTCCGCTGCAGCATAGGCGGCACCACCGACATCACTTCCACAAGGTTTTCACCGGCGCTTCACGACGCTTCCGGCCCGCCGGAGGAGCGCTCCGGCGGGCGTGGCCGAAGCCAGGTGCGGCGGGTCCGTGGCATGCCCTATAGTTGATCTCACGCCGGTCGCCCGAACTGAGGGGAACTGGCCGTGCGTTGGTGGTCCAAGGAAAGACGTCCCGCTTCCTGCGGGGAGATGCAGGTGCAAGGCCTGCCCGGCGCTCAGGAGAACGAGCCCATCCCGAGTACGGGGTGGGCTCGTTCGTCGTGCCGCCCGTGTCGTGCTTATGGGTCGGCGGCGCGGACTCAGCTCGCGGTGAAGGTGACGGGCAGCCGCACCGGACCCCGCAACCCGCCCGGGCGCCAGGCCAGTTCGGTCGGCGGTACCGCCAGGGCCAGCTCCGGGAGGCGGCGCAAGGCCGTGCCGATGGCGATCTGCCCCTCCAGGCGGGCGAGCGGAGCGCCGAGGCAGTAGTGGATGCCGTGCCCGAACGCCAGATGTCCGATGTCCCGCCGGGTGACATCCAGCCGGTCGGGGTCACAGAAGCGCCCCGGATCGCGGTCGGCGATCGCGGAGGCGATCACCACGGTCGCGCCGCGTGGCACGCTGACGCCCGCGATCTCGACGTCCTCCCGCGCGAACCGCGCGATGCCCGGGCTGACGGGGCCGTCGTAGCGGAGGAACTCCTCGATCGCGCCCGGCAGCAGGCCGGGGTCGCCGCGCAGGAGTTCCCACTGGTCGGGGTGGGTGAGGAGGGCGGTGATGCCGCCGCCGATCAGATTGACCGTCGTGATGTAACCGGCCACCAGCAGCAGGAACGTCATCGAGATCAACTCGTCCTCGCTGAGCCGTCCCTCCTCGTCACGGGCGCTGATCAGCGCGCTCAGGAGATCGTCCTCGGGCCCGGCGCGCTTGGCGTCCAGCAGTTGCGTGAGGTAGGCGCGCATCTTCCGCCACGCCTCGTTCACGACCACCGGGTCCGGCATCCGCTCCCCGCGCAACAGCATGTCGTCGGTCCAGCGCTGGAAGTCGTACCGGTCGTCCACCGGCACCCCGAGCAGCTCGCTGATCACGGTGACCGGCAGCGGCAGCGCGAACTCCGCGACGAGTTCGGCCCGGCCCGCCGGCAGCATCTCGTCGAGCAGCCGGTCCGTGACCTCCTGGATCCGGGGCCGCAGCCCGGCGACCCGGCGGGCGGTGAACGCCTTCGAGACCAGGCGGCGCAGCCGGCCGTGGTCGGGCGGATCGGAGCGCAGCATGTTGCTCATCATCGACTCGCGCTCGAACTCGGGCAGCTGGTCCATCAGGCGCCGGTCCGACGCGTCACGGATGTCGCTGCTGAGCCTCGGGTCCGACAGGGCCGCGAGCCCGTCCTCGTAGCGGGTGACCAGCCAGGCGTCCACACCGCCCGCGATGACCGCGCGGCGGACCGGACCGGCCTCGCGCAGCTGTCGGTAGAGCGGAAAGGGATCGGCCACGAAGGCCGGATCGGCGTAGGGGAGAAGGACCGGCTGCTGGCTCTGGCTCATCGTGCCTCCCGGGCACGCGGCCACCATGCGCGGGAACACACATGGCGACCGCGTATCGCGACCCTGTGTGACGGTTTTGCTGTTACTTGTGGGTATGTATACCAGTGTGACTCATCGATGACGCATCGGTGACGCGGACGAAGGGACGGAGCGCGATGGACACGAGGGACGGCGTGCGGGCGGGGGAGCGCACCACGTGCTGCGTGGTGGGCGGCGGACCCGCCGGAATGGTCCTCGCCCTGCTCCTCGCGCGCGCCGGGGTGGAAGTCACGGTCCTGGAGAAGCACGGCGACTTCCTGCGCGACTTCCGCGGCGACACCGTCCATCCGACCACCCTCGCGCTCCTGGAGGAGCTCGGTCTCGGCGAACGGTTCGCCCGGCTGCCCCAGCGGCGGGTCACCACGGTCCAGCTGCCGCTCGGCCCTGACGGGACACTGGTCACCGTGGGAGACATCGGCGCGCTGCGACGCCGGTTCAACTACGTCGCGATGGTGCCCCAGTGGGACCTGCTCGACCTCCTGGCCGACGAGGCCCGGCGCGAGCCGTCCTTCACCCTGCGCATGAACACCGAGGTGACCGGCTTCCTCAGGGAGCGCGGCCGTGTCACCGGCGTCTCCTACCGCACGTCCGACGGCGGCACGGGCGAGCTGCGGGCCACCCTCACGGTCGCCTGCGACGGCCGCGGCTCGCTGGCACGCTCGCTCCCCGAACTGGACCTGCGCACGTTCCCCTGCCCCATGGACGCCTGGTGGTTCCGGCTGCCACGGCGCGAGGGCGACCCGGGAGGGCTGGTGGGCGGCGTCGGCGACCGGTTCCTCAGCGCCATGATCGACCGCGGGGACTACTGGCAGTGCGCCGTGCTGATCCCCAAGGGCAGCGACGCCCGGCTGCGCGCGGAGGGCCTCGACCGCTTCCGGGACTCCTACGGGACCGCCGTCACCTGGCTCGCGGACCGTGTGCACACCCTCACCTCGTGGGACGAGGTGAAACTGCTCGACGTACGGCTCGAACGGCTCGGACGCTGGCACCTGCCGGGGTTGCTCTGCATCGGCGACGCGGCGCACGCCATGTCGCCGGTCTTCGGCATCGGCATCAACCTTGCCGTCCAGGACGCGGTGGCCGCGGCCCGCCACCTCGTCGGTCCGTTGAGCGGCGAGCCGTCCGGCCTTCCGGCGGCCGTGCGCCGCGTCCAGCGCCGCCGCATGCCGACCACGGCCGTCACCCAGGGCATGCAGCGGATCGCCCACGCCAACGTCATCGAGCCGGTGCTCCAGGGCCGGCCGCCCTTCGGGAACCCGAGACGGGCCCAGCGGCTGGCCGACCTGGTCACGAACTCACGCCGGCTGAACCGCGTACCGGCCTACTTCCTGGCCTACGGCGCCCTGCGCGAACGGCCGCCGACGGCCTCGCTGCGCCGGCCGGAGCCGGACTGAGGCGCCCGCCGGCATGCCGCCGGGCGCGGTCGGTCCGGCACGGCCCGCCCCGGTCCCGGCGGCCGTGCGGGGCCCCGCGCCCGGGCCTACCGTGGAAGGACGGACAGCAGCGCGCACCGGGAGAGGTGACGCCGATGCCGCACGAGCGGAACGTGCCCCCGACGGCCGCCGAGGAGCGGGCGATCGCCGACGAGCTGCGCTCCTCGCTCCTGGGCGAGGTGATCGACCGCGGGCATCCGGCCTACGACGAGGCGCGCACCGTCTGGAACGGCCTGATCGACCGCCACCCCGCGGTCGTCGCCCGCTGCTCCGGCACGGCGGACGTCGTCGAGGCGGTGCGGGTCGCGCGGGAGCACCGTCCCGTCGTCAGCGTCCGCGGCGGCGGTCACCAGGTGGCGGGCAGCGCAGTGTGCGACGACGGGCTCGTGATCGACCTGTCGCGGATGAAGGGCGTGCACGTCGACCCCGTGGCCCGTACGGCGCGCGCCCAGGCGGGCGTGACCTGGGGCGAACTGGACCGCGAGACGCAACTGCACGCCCTTGCCACGCCCGGCGGGGAGATCTCGGCGACCGGCATCGCGGGTCTCACGCTCGGGGGCGGCTTCGGGTTCGTGATGCGGACGTTCGGCCTGAGCTGCGACAGCGTCCGCTCACTGGAGATCGTCACCGCGGACGGCGCCGCGCGCGCGGTGAGCCGGGAGCGGGAACCCGACCTGTACTGGGCGGCGCGCGGGGGAGGCAGGGGCATCGGCGTCGTCACGTCCTTCGAGTTCGGCCTGCACTCCCTGGGCCCCGAAGTGGCCACGGTGGTGGTCCTCCACCCCTACGAGCACGCCGAGGCGGTGGTGCGGGCCTGGCGGGACGCGACGTACCACGCGCCCAGGACGGTCACGCCGGAACTGCTGCTCTGGAGCGTGCCCGCCGCCCCCGGGATACCGAGGGAACTGCACAGGGCGAAGTGCGTCATCATCGGCGCCGTCCACGGGGGCCCGCCGGACGACGGCGCCGCCGCGGCGCTCGCACCCCAGCGCGCACTGGGCCCGGTGCTCCTGGACCTCAGCGCCACCGTGCCCTACGTCGCGCTGCAGAGCGCCAACACCTGGCGGTTCCCGGACGGCGAGCGCTACTTCATGAAGTCGCACTTCATGGACGAGCTGACCGACGACGCCATCCGCACCCTGCTGGACTGGGACTCCCGGCGGCCGACCCCGGAGAGCCTCGTCGTCGTGCGCACCCTCGGCGGCGCCGTCGCGGACGTGGCCCCCGACGACAGCGCGTTCGCGCACCGCTCCGCGCGCTTCAACGTCAGTATCGACGCGGGCTGGCAGGACCCGGCACAGGACGGGCCGGCCATCGAGTGGGCGCGCTCGGCGTGGGACGCGGTGAAGCCGTTCTCCAGCGGCGGGACCTACGTCAACTTCGCCGGGCTCGGCGAGGACGCGAGCCGGCTGCGCGGCGCGGTCTTCGGCGCCCACGAGGAGCGGCTCGCGGGCATCCGCGCCGCCTACGACCCGGAGGGGCTCTTCGCGCCGGCCGCGCTGATGCCGTGAACCTCAGTCGATGCGCGTTCCCGCGCCGCCGACACGCACCCGCCGGTCACCCGCGCGCAGCGTGACCGTGAGTTCGCCGGGGCGGCCCAGGTCCTCGCCCTGGCGCAGGGTGAGGACGGCTTCCTCGGGGACCAGGCCGAGTTCACGGGCGTACGCGCCGAAGGCGGCGGCCGCGGCGCCGGTCGCCGGGTCCTCGACGACCCCGCCGACCGGGAAGGGGTCACGGACGTGGAAGACGGAGGCCGACTCGCGCCACACCAGCTGCAGCGTGGTCAGGTCCAGGCGGTGCATCAGGGCCTCGAGGCGCGCGAAGTCGTAGGCGAGATCGGCGAGGCGTGCGCGCGTCGCCGCCCCGAGCACGAGATGGCGGGCACCGGCGAACGCGATCCGGGGCGGGAAGTCCGCGTCGAGATCGGCCGCGGGCCAGGCGAGTGCGGCGAGCGCCTCCGTGACGTCGGCGGCGGCGATCTCCTCGACATACGGCTCGACGCTGGTGAGCGTGGCCCGGACCGTTCCGCCCTCCTCGGTGACCTCCACCGGTACGGTGCCGGCGGGCGTCGCGAACACGAGTGCTCCCGGGCCGGTCCGCTCGGCGAGAGCGACGGCGGTCGCCACGGTGGCGTGCCCGCAGAACGGCACCTCGGCCCTGGGACTGAAGTAGCGGATGCCGTACGCCCGCCCCTCCTCGCCGCCGAGGCCCTTCGGGGGCGCGGTCAGGAACGCGGTCTCCGAGTACCCGAGCTCGGCGGCGACGGCCAGCATGTCGGCGTCGTCCAGGGCGCCGGCGTCCAGCACGACTCCGGCGGGGTTCCCGCCGTCGGGGGAGCTGGAGAAGGCGGTGTATCGCAGCACTTCGGGTCGCGGTGTGTTCGTCGTCACGTCCTCTCAACGCGCGGTCGGCTCAGGCTGTTCCCGGGGCCCCTCGGCTCCCGGACGCAGGACCCCCTCCCGCCCCGAGGGGTGGGAGGGGGTCCGTGGAGCCACACGGTGGACCGGAGGGTCAGGGCTGCGCGTCCAGACGGAAGCTCTGCGCCGCCGAGTTGTCGCACGGCCGCTGCACCAACTGCACGCCGTTGGCCGAACTGCCGGTGGAACTCATGCACTTGCCGCTGTGCCGGGCGATGAAGCGGTAGCTGCCGGACGCCTCCCGCTCCGGTCGCCACTGCTGGTTGCCGCCCGCGCCGTACGACCACAGCTGAAGCGGCGCGTTGTCGGCGGTGGAGACGCCGGTGACGTCGATGACCTGCTGAGGATTGCCCCGGATCGCGATCCGGGTGTAGCCGCTGTCCGTGGAGCGGAACTGGAACTGCTGCGCCAGGGTCCCGTTGCAGGTGTACTGCTGGATGGGCGTGCCGTTGGCGGTGGCGGCCGCCCTGGCGTCGACGCAGGCCCCGCTCGCGCCGTTGGTGGCCGAGTACCACGTCGTCTCGGAGATCGGGTCGGGCGGCGGGGGCTCCTCTCCCGCGCCGCCGAGCCACTTGAGGCCGTCGATGAGGAAGCGGTTCTGGGTGGCGCTGGCGAACGTCGAGGAGAGACGTGTGTTGGTGTCGTAGTTCATGGCGTTGTGGCCGAAGTTCGCGTACAGCATCCGGTACTGGGTGTTGGTCCACAGGATCGGGTAGTAGCCGCTGTACCACGACTGGTTCGGATCGGTGCCCAGCGGGAAGCTGGACGGGTCGACCGACGCCAGGACCTTGATGTCGGACCTGTTCCGAAGGTCGTTGGACCAGCTGTACCACTCACTGACCGACGAGGTGAACGTCGCCGGCAGCGCAGCCGTCGACGGGTGCGTGCGGTCCTCGGTGCGCAGGACCGCCGTGGTGGGACCCCACGTGTTGGACCGGAAGTTCCCGCTGCCCAGGAAGGTGTTGTGGTACCACGACCAGGCGTTGGCATTGGTGGTGAAGGCCGCCACATGGAAGCCCAGCCAGCCGCCGCCTGCCCGCATATACCGTTCGAAACCGGCCCGTTGCGCGGCCGTCTTGGGCGAGTCGTCCAGGAACAGGACGACCTGGTACGCGTCGATCCCGCCGTTGGCCAGGAGGTTCCAGTCGGTGGTGGCCGTGTAGGTGAAGTTGTTCTGAGCCGCGGCCTGCGGGAACCAGACGTTGGCTTCCTTGACGAAGTCGATGTGCGCGGGGTCGTAGTTGCCGTTGTAGAAGGCGATCACCTTGAACGCGGGCGCCTGGGGCGCCACGGAGGCCGGGTTCCCGGCGTGGGCCGGGGCGGTCAGCCCCAGCAGCACGGCCAGCAGTGTCAGCAGCCTGGCTGCGAGCCGCCTCACGGGTAGCTCACCAGGTTCGCGACGTTGGTGGTCGAGTTGGACGGCCCGCCGCGGTCGTTGATGACGTGCCGGATGGTGCCGGTGCCGCCCAGCGACACGGTCACCATGTTCTGGAAGCGGACGTTGGGGTTGTTGGGCACCTCGAAGGCCCGCTCCGCGGTCACGCCCGGGTTGACGTTGAAGAAGCAGTAGCTTCCCAGTCCGTACGCCTGGTGGCTCGTGACCGAGTTGGCGACCTTGTACGCGGAGTAGCCCTGTGTCGAGCCGTTCATCCAGGCGGCCTGGTTGGGCGGGTCGTAGGGCATCTCGTTCTGGTAGAAGTACGTCCGCCCGCCGTTGCCGTTCCAGATGGTCTGGTGCTTCTGGTAGTGCTCGACGAACAGCCCGTACATCGTCACGTTGTCGCCGTTGACGATCAGGCCGGTGTCACCGGTGTTGGTGTTCCAGCCGATGCCGGTGCCGTGGTCGCCGCGCCAGATCCACATGTGGTCGCCGATGACATGGTCGCTGTTGACGACGAGGCTGGTGGTCGCCTTGCCGACCGCGGCGCCGCCGACGCGGAAGTACACGTCGTGCAGGGAGGTGGGGTTGGCCGCGTGACCGGCCGAGGACCCGGCCGGTCCGATCTCCACCAGCGTCTGGGAGTTGGTCGTACCGGCGTCGAAGAGGACACCCGCGATCTTCACACCGTCGACGTCGGCGACCGTCATGGCCGTGATCCCGTTGTCCGGGATGAAGGTGGCCAGGCCCAGGCCGAGGACCACGGTGTCGGGCCGCGTCACCCGCAGTGTCTGGTTCAGGTGGTAGACGCCGGGTGTGACCAGAAGGTTCTTGCCCTCGTCGAGAGCTGCGTTGATCTGCGCGGCGGTGGCGCCGGCCTTGACGACGTAGAACTGGTCCATCCCGAGCGAGGTGCCGGGCGCGTTGCCGCCGGCCCATGTGGTGGCCGAGGAGTTGGTCCGCAGAGCGGGGACGAACACCCGGTAGGCACCCGCGCCGTCGACGTACAGGAAGGGCTTCTCCCGCACCGTCGGGGTCTGCGTGACCGTGGTGTAGGGCGGGTTGGGGAACGTGTTGCCCGGCACGCCCTGGCTGCCGACGAAGACCATGTTCCAGTTGGAGCCGGTCCAGCTGCCGAGCTGGGAGTTGCGGGTCAGCCACTGCTGCTGGGTGCCCGAGCGGACCTGGCCGTCGATCTTGGAGTCGGCCATGAACCCACCGCTGGACCAGCCGCCGTCACTGAGCTCCAGGTTGCCGCGCACATGCATGCGCCGGTACGAGGAGGCCTGCGACACCGCCCAGCGGTCCGTGCCGCCGGTCGGGTTCACCGAGAGGTTCTCGGCGCCGCGCCAGAAGTTGTGCGTGGCGTTCTGCGGCGGGAACCAGTCCGCCTCCACATGCACGGCGCCGTTGATCGTCACCGAGTCGGGGGACTGCCCCAGGCCCAGGACCTGGGTGTAGAAGCCGACGTTGACGTCGTTGCTGTAGGTGCCCGGCTTGAACAGGACCGCGTGGCGCTGCGAGCCGAACTGGTTGGTCTCCTGCTGCCGGAAGATCGTGTCCAGCCGGCTCTGGATCGTCGACGAGGGCATCGACGGGTCGAAGACGGCCACGTTGGGACCGAGGTCGACATCCCCGGGCGCGGTGCTCACGGGCGTCACCTGGAAGCGCTGCGCCGCCGTGCCGTTGCAGGTGTACTGCACCAGTTGCACCCCGTCGGCCGTGGAGGCGGACGGGACGTCGAGGCACTTGCCGCTGTGCCGGTTGACGAAGAGGTAGGCGCCGCCGCCCTCGTCGACCGCCTGCCACTGCTGGTTGTTGCCGCCGCCGTACGTCCACAGGTGCACGGGCGCGTTGTCGGCGGTGGACACGTCGCTCACGTCCACCACCTGCTGGGCGTCGTTGCGGTTGCCGATCCGCACATAGCCGTCGCTGGTCGCGGTGAAGTTCCACTGCTGCGCGGTGGTGCTGTTGCAGGTGTACTGCTGCACGGCCGTGCCGTTGGCCGTCCCGGCCGCCCGGGCGTCGAGGCACTTGCCGCTGCCGCTGTTCACCACGGTCGCCCAGCTCGCCGGCAGGGCGGCGATCGCTGCGGAGTCCGGTGGGGCGGCGGCCTTCGGAGCGGCGGCCTGGGCCGGCTGGACGGCGGTGAGGACGGAGGCCGCGACGGCGGCCGCCGCCAGGACCGCGGTCCAGGGGCGACGGACGCGGCTCAGAGGAGAGCCGCCGGACGGACCGCCTACGGGTGGTCGCGAGGAGCGAGACATCGTGTCTACCTCCTGTGCCGCGAACGGCACGGGTGGGGGATGGGGGAGGAGAGGCGAGCGGGGAGCGGGCGCGGGTCGGCGGCGGTGCGGTCGACCCGAACCCGCCGTGCGGTCAGCCGTTGTACTGGGCGAAGACCCGGGTGAAGTCCCACGGCTGCTGGGAGACGCCCGAGCAGGTGTCGGCGCCACCACCCGTGCAGGGCCGGTCGCGGTTGACCGACCAGAAGGTCAGCCGGGCCAGGTGCCGCTGCTGGGCGTAGGCCAGGATGGTGCGGAAGTCGGCGACGGTCACCGTCTCGTTGTTGTCGGTGATGCCGTTCATCGAGGAGATGCCGGTGTGCCGGTAGGCCTGGTCGTCGCTGTACCCGTAGGCGTTCTTGACCGCCGTCTTCAGCCCCTCGGCCGCGCGGACGGTCAGCTGGCCCATGTTCTGGCCGGCGCCGCCGAAGTTGAACGGCATGATCGTCCAGCTGTCCACGGTCAGCCCGGACGCGGCCGCCTTGCTGATCAGGCTGCTGTCGGGCCCGTTCTGCCCGGTGCCGAAGGTGACGTACACCTTGATCCCCGGGTTGTTGGCCTTGACCGTCTTGAGGGCGTCCACCGTGCGCTGCTGCACCACCGGGCTGTCGTACGCCGCGGCTTCGATGTCGATGTCGATCGCCTTGAGTCCGTAGGCGTTGATGACCTTCTGGTAGGCCGCCGCCAACTCGCCCGCGCTGCCGCAGGAACTCTCCAGCTTGTTGCCGCTCCATCCGCCGAACGACGGGATCACATCGCCACCGGCGGCGCGGACGGTGTTGACGGTCTGCTGGTCGACCCCGCCGGTGAGGGGACGCTGGCCGTCCCACTGCGGATTGCAATAGCCGTTGCTGAGGACGAAGGCGAGGGTGAACCACTTGACGCCGGTCGCGTTCATGACGGTCGTGGGGCTCGGCGGGCTGCCCCAGCCGTTGTAGAGGTAGGGGGCCACGGCCATCGCGCCGGGTCCGGGCGGGGGGTTGCCGCCGGTGGGCGCGGTCCACTTCTGGTTGGCGGCGCCGGTGCAGGTCCAGATCTGCAGCCGGGTGCCGTTGGCGGAGCTGTTGCCGGTCGCGTCAAGGCACTTGCCGGCCTGTGGGTTGACGATGTCGCGGGCGGCCGTGACCGTCCACTGCTGGGCGGCGCTGCCGTTGCAGTCCCACAGTTGGACGCGGGTGCCGTTGGTGGTGCCGGCCGAGGCGACGTCCAGACACTTGCCGAGCGCCCGGACGGTGCCGTCGTCGCCGACGGTCCACTGTTGCGCGGCGGTGCCGTTGCAGTCGTAGAGCTGTACGGCCGTGCCGTTGACCGTCGCGGCGCCCGCGACGTCCACGCACTTGCCGCCGAGGCCCGTGATCTGTCCGGTGGCCGCCACGGCGCCTGCCGGCGAGGAGTTCAGACCCGCCAGGAGGACGGCGGCCACCGCCGTACCGAGCCCGGCGCGCGCCGCGTGCCCGCGGAGGAGTGTCGAGGTCATGCGTCACTGTCCTGTTCTGCCGTCATCCGATCCGCGCAGACCCCCGGCCCCCGCTCACGACCGCGCCTGCCACGAGCCATGACGACTGCGGGAGCCATCGTGGTGGCGTGTATATGACAGGCGGGCCGTGATGTGGGGGCTGCGGGAATGTGTGCGGCGGCTGCGATGGTGGGGGAGGAGGAGTCAGATCGGACCGCTTACTTCACACCGTGATTTAAGAAGTGACCGAAAACTCCTGTCAAGAGCTTGGTACAGTCCAATTCGTCAAGGGGGCCATTGAGTTGGGCTCGGACCGGCAGCCGCGCAGGCCACTCCTCGCCTACGGCGTCACGCTGATGTTCGTCCGCCCCCGGCCGCCCGTGACGGTGTTGCTGCTGTACACCGTCGTACGGCAACCGGAACGGGCGGATAAGTGTCCGGTTCGTCCGCGGGCGTGGGGTTCCGACGAGGGCGTTCGTGTAGGTGACCTCAAGGGTGCTGCAGGGTGCGGGGTTCACGGCCTCGCGTGCGAAGGGGATTCGCCTTCGTGGCGCCCGGAGGTCACGTGGAACGCGCCTGCCGCCCCGCGGTTGAGTTCCGCGGGGCAGATGTCCCGCGGTCGAGTTCCGCGGGGGCGGGGGCGGGGCGGTGCCGAAGGGGCGCTTTCTCGCGGTCGCGGTGTCACGACGGCCGCGTCCCGCGCTGTCGGCGGCCGTTGGGGGTCATGCCCTCGGCGGGCGTGTCATTCGCCCTGCTGGGCGGTTTCCTCGGCCTGTGCGGCGGGCTCGGCCGCCTCGGGGGTGGTGTAGAAGACGGAGGAGCCCTGCTTGGTGCGCTGCGCCTGGTTCCTGGCCACGAGCCCTTCGAGCGTCGTGCGCACGACGGTGCTCTTGACCGTGCGCTCGGGGTACTGCTGTCCCAGCGCGGTGGTGACCTCGGCGGCGGAGCGGGGTTCGCCCTGGCCCTCCAGGTGCGCGCGCACGAGTTCGACGAGCGTCGGCGAAGCAGGCGCTGCCGCTGAGGACTTGGCGGGGGCCGGGCTCTTCTTGTCCGGGCGCTTCCGGGCGGGGGCGGCGGGCTTGTTCACCTTCGTGCGCTTGGTGGCGGGCGAACCGGCCTCCGTCTTCCGGGTCTTGCGAGGTGCGGGCACAGTGGTCGTCGCGGGCTCGGTCACGGGCGCCGTGAGCGCCGGGACACCGAGTGCCTGCCGGATGTTCACCAGGACCGTGTGGTCATGGCGCAGTGACGCCAACTGCGCCTGGAGAGACTCGATCTCGGCATTGAGGCGGTCCTGTTCCTTGACATTGCGATCGAGGTCGCCGGCCACCTGCGCGCTGTACTGCGAGGTCAACTCGGTCGTTTCGGCGGCGGTTGTCTCGGCGGCGGTTGTCTCGGCGGTGATGGTCTTGGCGGTGATTGTCTCGGCGGTGGTCGGGGACAAGGTCCTCACACCCCTTCCGGGTGTCGTGGCCGACGGGTGACAGTGCCCGTGGCGTATGCGAAATCTAACGAGGGTGTTCTTCTGCCTGGTGTCGTCCGGGCGGCAGCAGTTACTGCCGCACACGGTAAGCAGTGATGGTACGGAAGATGTCCGCCATGTACCTGGGAGACGACCGCGGTACATCATGAGGTGGGCATATCGGCCACGGGGTGCAAGGGGCGGTGTTAGGGTTGGTGTGTTCGTGCTGATCAGGATCTGAGTGCCTGATCCGGATCCGAGTGAGAAGAGGGAGGTGGGGTTGATGACCGCGTTCGAGGTCGCCGCGAGCGGCGCCCGGTTCTCCCTCACGTCCCACACGAACATCTCCTGAAACGGAAATTCACCGTCATGGGCAACACCTGGATCACACGTGCCGAAACCGGCGCCGACATCCCCGCCGTACGGGAAATCAATCTCGCCGCCTTTCCCACCCCCGAGGAAGCGGACCTCGTCGACGCCCTGCGTGCGGACCCGGCCGCATGGATCGAGGGTCTCTCCCTGATCGCCGCCGGTGAGGACGGCCGGCCGGTGGGGCATGCCCTGCTGACCCGCTGTCACATCGACAGCACGCCGGCGCTCTGCCTCGCCCCCTGCGCCGTACGCCCGGAGTGGCAGCGGACCGGGGCGGGCAGTGCCGCCGTACGCGCCGCCCTGGCCGCGGCGAGGTCACTGGGTGAGCGCCATGTGGTCGTCCTCGGACATCCGGCCTACTACCCCCGGTTCGGATTCACCCGCGCGAGTGACCACGGCATCGGTCTCACCATCGACGTACCCGACGAGGCTCTGATGGCACTGGGTCTCGACGCCGACCATCCGTTGCCGAGAGGCACGGTCCACTACGCCGCTCCGTTCGGTATCTGACCGACCTGTGCCGCGCGGGGGCCTCGAACCCTCGCGTGGCACGCTCCCCACCCGCCATATGAATCACACATTCATATGGGCCGATTGGTAGATCAATTGATCGACTCCCTCCCCTTTTGATCGAATGCGATTCTCGGCCCATTTCCGGCACTTGATACTTTAAGCTTCCTGGTGTCACGCCAGGGAGCGCGCTGGGGGCGCGCGTCGCAGGGGGAGCTGGTTGTAGTGCGCCGTCGATCGTTCTTCGCGGCCTTGTTGGGCTGCGCCGTATTCCTTTTCGGTTCGATCTCGGCCGCGGCGCCGGTCCACGCCGCCGACCCGGTCGCTCCGTACGCCGAACTGGCGCCTGATACCGGCGATCTGGTTCCGGGCGGTGAGCCACTGAGTGTCGACGCGCTGTTCCACAACACACTCGACACCGACGTCACGGACAGCTTCATCGTCGCCGTCGGCGCCCGGCTCGCACCACCGGCCACACCGCTGACGGCCGATCAGATCACCGTGGAGTGGTTCGACGCTGCGGCGTCCGTGTGGCGGGCGGTGGAACTGACGCCGGGCAGCACCGCGCTCTCCGGGTACCTCAGCACGGACGAGGGACTGCCGTCCGTCGGGACCCTCCCGGCCGGCGAGACGATGCGGATCGGCCTGCGGATCTCGCTGGCCCGCGAGGTACCGACCTCCACCACCCTCCAGTTCGTCGTCCAGGGCCTCATCCAGCCCATCCCGCAGGTCGATCCGGTGACGCTCATGGACGGCACGGCGTCCTACTCGGTCGTGCCCGAGGCCACGGCCACCGCCTCGCCCACCGCCACCGGTTCGACGAGCGCGTCACCGAGTGAGTCGGCGACGCCCAGTGCGAGTGCCTCCGCCTCGGTCTCGGCTTCCGTCCCGGCCGAACCGTCGCCGTCCCCGTCCCTCACCTCGGTCGCCCCGGCGCCGTCGGCGCTGTTCGGTGGCGGCGGAGGGGCACAGCTCGCGGAGAGCGGCACCCCCGGACTCGCCGTCGTCGCCGGCGCGACCGCCCTCGTGTCCGCCGGTGCCGTGGCGCTCGTCCTGATCCGTCGACCGCGCCGAGGCTGATCCCGACCGCCGACCGCCGACCGCCGACCGCCGACCGCCGACGAAACGGCCGAGGGGTGAGGGGCATGGGACACCGCACGCCGCAGGTGGGCGTCACGTTCCGTGTCTCTGGCGCGAGTGCCTTCGCGTCGTCCGTACGTCTCCATGTCTTCACGCCCTACGGGAGGTACCCATGCAGCAGCGCACAGGCGAGGACGTCCTGCGCGAGGTGGTCAGCAGCCTCGCACCGGCCGAGCTGGAGAAACTCGACGCGACCTGCCGGGCCTACGCCGCCAGGCCGTATCCGCCGCAGCCGCTGCACCGGTCCGCCGGGGACCCGCTCGGCATCGGCGTCGAGACGGCCGTACTGCTGCCGGTGCTGGTGGCGGTGGTCTCACAGATACTCGCCGACCTCGCCTCCGGGCACATCCGGGCGGGCGGCACCCGGATCACCCGGTGGTGGCGTCGGAGGCAGAACCGTGAGGCGGCCGAGGGCCGGCGTGCGGCGCTGACCGGTCCCGTGCCCGAGCTGTCCGACGTGACGAGGCAGGAACTCACGGACTGGGCCCTGGTCCAGAGTCGTGCCGCGGGCCTTTCGGCCACCGAGGCCGACGAATGCGCCCGGATCGTCGTCATGGCCGTGGTGGTCCGGTCGACCGCTCCCGCGACGGACGGTGCGGCCCCGGACGCCCCCGAACACCGGGGCGCCGTGCCCGACGATCCGGGACCCGCCCAGGCACCGGCGACCTCGCCACCGTCATGACCACCGCGCCGGTCGCCGTCCGGTCCACCGAGGACCCCCGTGACGTCGCCCGTGCGCTCGTCTCCAGTCCGCTGCCCCTGCCGACGACCACACGCCTCTGGCTGTTGAGCCTGGTCGCCTGCGCCGGAGCCTCGTTCACCACGTGGTGGTGGCTCGTCCTGGGCCGCGGCAACTGGCCGGGCGCCCACACCGGTTGTCTGCCCACCGCGCCGGCCGCCCCCGACGCGGTGCTCGACCGGTTCACGGGCTGTGTCCACGACGTCCGGCTGGCCCAGTCGGCGGTGGTGCTGTGCGGGCCGCTCGCGCTGCTGGCCCTCGCCCTGCTCTGGCGGGCCGCCGTGCGCAGGCTGAGTCTGTGGTGGTGGCAGGCGGCACCCGACACCTCGGAACTGCGCGCACTCCTGGACTCCGTACAGCCCGAAGGAGCCGGTGCCCGGCCCACCCTGTGGGTGCGCCACCGGCGTGTCGGAGTCCGGGCCCGGGCGTGGGGCACCCGCCGTGACCCGTGGATCGTGGCCGACTCCCACGTCTTCAACCTCCCCGACGACCGCACGCGGGCGATGTTCCGCCACGAACTGGCCCACCTGCGGCTGCGGGACGTGGGCCGGGTCCGGCTGGCCACCGCGGCCTGGTGGATCCTGCTCATCGGCTGCACCGTGCCGGTGGGCGTCACCCTGGCGCTGGAGCCACGCGTCCTGGGTACCGGGCTGCTGGTGCGGATGGCGCTGGTCCTGCTGATCGTCGGCCTCAGCCTCCGCTCGGTGCTGCGTGTCCGGGAGTACGACGCCGACCTCTGCGCGGACTCGGATCCGCGCGCGCCCGATGGCGCGGCCGCCGCGCTCATCGGTTCGGGCAACCGGCCGAGCCGCCGCGAGCGCCTGCTGGCGCGGGCGGGGCTCGCGACCCACCCCACGCCCGCGAGCCGGCTGCACGCGCTCGCGCATCCGGCCTGGACCTGGGGGCTCTCGCCCTTCGCGTGCCTGGCCACCGGCCTCGGCGCCGGACTGGTCCTCACCGACCTCGCCCTGCTGGTGGGCGCCCTCGCCCCCACACGGACCCAGCTCGCCTACACGGTGGCGGGAGCCCTGACCGGCTGGGCCGTGTCCGGTGTGGTGACCGTGGCGTGGTGGCGGGCCGTCGCCGTCGAAAACCGTGCCGCCACCGGATGGCGCCCCGCCATCGGGGGAGCCGTTCTCGGGATCGGCGTGCTCCTCGGCAGCCAGCTGTCCGGACGGGCGGCCGGCGAATGGGTACGGGACACCTGGACCGCCGAAGGGCTGGCCACGGCACTGTCCCTGACCGACGTTCCGTTCTCGCAGGCGGCGGCCCTGGCGGCGGCGCTGGTGGCCGGCGGTGCCCTGTTCGGTGTGTGGACCACCTCCCTCGCCAGGGCCGCGCGGGCCGCGGTGTCCGGACCGCGGTCCGCACCCGCCTGCGCGGCGGCCGTCGTCCTCTCCGGGCTGCTGACGGCCGTACCGCTGGGCAGTTGGTTCCTGTTCGCCCGGCTGACCGCGGCCCGCCAGGAGCAGGAGATCCGGTGGAGTGTGATCGACACACCCTGGTGGGTGACCGGAGTGGCGGTGACCGTGGTGGGCGCGCTGCTGCCCATGGCAACGCGGCGCGCCGGCAGGCGGGCGAGCACCTCGGACGAACCCGTCGTACGACGGGCCCGGCCGATTGCCGTGCTCGTGGCCGCCGCGGTCGTGGTGACCGCGGGGGCCGTGTGGGCGACCGTGGGTGGCGAGTTCGACGAGAGAGCCGACCCGCCGAGTTGGGGCTCCCCGCGCTCAACAGCCCCGCGCTCAACCGGGGTTGCGCGGACTCCCGAGCATGCTTCCGCGTCCCCGGAGGCCACCACCGCATCCCCGGGCGCCCCGGTCACCGGCGTCGACGAGACAGTGCCCCTCGACGAACTCCCGGACCTCCCGCCCCCGGGCGAGCGCACGCCTCAGATGCGGGCGGACCCGGCCCTCGTGTGCCGGGCGCTGACCCTGGGCGGAACGGTCATCTGGAACGACCCGCTCGCACGGCGCGAGACTGCCGAACTGCTGGGCGGCGTCGACGACATCGTGCTGCGGTCCGCCTCGGCCGTGCTGCGGCGCGACCCGTACGGACCCGTCGACCGTGACGCGCTGATCGCCTCCTTCCTCCGCTGCGACCTCTACTTCCGCTACCACCGCTGACCCACGCCCCCGACGCACCGAACGGATCCACAGGAGGCATGCGTGAACAGGACATCCGCCGCGGCCCACACGGGCGCCGCCCGTCTTCGCTTCGCCGTGGTGCCGGTCGTGGTGGCGGTGCTGGCCGCCGCCCTCACGGCCTGCGGCGGTCAGCGCGACGACCACGCGGACACCGTCGTACCGACGGAGTCGTCGCTCGCCGCTCCGTCCAGGACCGCGGTGTCTCCCACGGGCTCGGGCTCCGCGTCCCCCCGGAAGCCGTCCGGCTCGCCATCGCCGTCCCGAGCCCCGGGTGCCTCCGGCACGGGTGAGGGGAACGGGCGCTCGGGAGGCCCGGGAGGTGGCGGCGGAGACGGGGGCTCCGGCGGATCCGCGGCGTCGGGCGGGACCGGCGGGGCCGGGGATTCAGGGGGTTCGGGGGGATCGGGGGGTTCCGGCGGCGGTTCGGGAGGTTCCGGCGGCTCGGGCGGGTCGGGTGGCTCGGGTGGGTCGGGCGACCCCGCGCCGCCCGGCCCCGACGGGCCACCCACCTCCGGGAGACTGTCGGCCGCGCTCCTGACGACGGCTCACCTGCCCTTTGGCTATGTGAAGACCGTGCTCGAGAACGATCCCCCCACCCGCTCCGACCGCCCCGAGTGCGTCAACACGCTCAACGCCCTGGAGTCCTATCGCAGCACCCGTCCGGGCGCGGTGGAGGCGCGGGTCACCTTCGCGCAGAGCAAGAGCGGGCCGTTCCTGCAGGAGGTGCTGCGCTGGCTGCCGGGTGCGGGGGCGCGGCAGGACCTCCAGCAGGCGGCGAACGTGCTGTCCGGCTGCGGGGACTTCAGCATCGGCTGGAACGACGGCATGACCGGCAGGGAAGGCGTGGTCGCGCACGGCTCGGCCGGGATCGGCGACGTGTCGTGGCACGCCACGGTCACCGTCACCGTGGAGACGTTCACCGTGCAGGAGACCCTGGTACTGGTGGTCGTGGGGAAGACGCTGGTCGTCCTCAGCGAGGCGGGCAGCCCCACGGCACCGTCCCGCTCCCGGACACTGGGCCTGGCGCGGGCCGCCGCGGCACGCGTGCCCTGACCGGACCGTCGTACGGGGCAGACGCCCCGGGCGCGGTGGAGGCGGTTGGCGCGCGCACGCGTCAGAGGTGTGTGAGGAGGAGGTCCAGCGGCCGGGGAACGTGTGCGAGGTCCAGGTGCGCGACCAGCGCCCGCGCGTAGAGCGCCTTGCGTCCGCTGTGCGTGCCCATGAAACGTCGCAGTTGGTGTTCCACGGTCCTTTCCCGCTGGGCCGGCTGGCCCTGGAAGGTGCGGAAGGGACGCGTCTCGCCCTGGTCCTCGATGACCTGCCGCACGCGTGCGGACCCGAGTGCGCGGATCAACTCGTCCTCCAGGTCGGCGACGCACACAGGGAACCCGAGAGCCTCCAGGTCGGCCGGCGTCAGACGGGACCCGAGCCCGACCCGCTCCAGATGGCGCCGGAAGTGCCGCTCCTCGCCGATGTCGCAGAGACCCGCCAGCGGGAGGCCCAGCCCCCCGGGACCGCACACGTCGAGGAAGCGGCCGATGTTCGTCGCTCCTCCGAGCGGTACCACGGCGACACCCTCGGCACCGAGGTCGCGGCCCTGGCGCGTGGCCAGCACCTCCAGCGCGACCTGATCACTGGCCCCCTCGACGAGCACGATCCTCCGCACACCGCCGCCGGCCAGCTCCCGTGCCACCTGGGCAGCGGTTTCCGCTCCCGCACCGCCGGCGGCCCACGCGATCAGTGCCCGGCGGAATCGCCCCGACTCGTCCACGCGACCTCGCCTTCCCCGGGCCATCGTGGCACGGACGAGATCCCGTACGCACATGAGTTTTCCTGGAGGCCACGACACACGTCGGTGTCCGGGAGGGGGGTCGGCGCCCCGAGTGCGGGGGCCCCGGGCAGACCGCATCCTGTTGCCATGGCGCTCGCCCCGCCCGTGGTGATCTACCCGCCCGCCGAGGACGGCGGCCGGCGGGTGCGCGTGGAGCAGCACTTCGTAGGGATGGCGTACGGGCTGCTGGACATCGTCGAGTTCCTGCGTCTCGCGGGCCTGGACGACGTCGACGACGACTGGGTACGGCGGTCCGAACTCGTCGAGTGGCGCGGCGGCGGCCCCGACGCATGGGAGAGCTGAGGCCGGCGGTCGTACTCGCGTCCGCCGGCCGATGAGGTGCGCGCGGACGCGGTGGGCCCTCTCGGCGCACGCGCATGAGCGGACGCGGTAGGCCCTCTCGGCCTCGCTTCCCCGTGACATGGCCGGGCCCGGGCACCGGTGTGTACGACATGGCCGGGCCCGGGCACCGGTGCGTGCCCGGGCCCGGGGGGTTCACGCCGCGAGTGCGTGGCCCGGGTGCAGGACCACCTTGGTGTAGCCCTCGATGCGCTTGTCGAACTTCTCGTACGCCTGCGGGGCGTCCTCCAGCGGCAACTCGTGCGAGACCACGAAGCTGGGCCTGGCGCGCCCGGCGATGATCAGATCACGGAGCTGGCGGTTGTACCGCTTGACGTTGCACTGGCCGGTGCCCACCTTCTGGCCCTTCTCGAACATCCTGCCGATCGAGACTAGGAGCTGGCCGTGCCTGGCGTGCTCGTCGGGTCCACCCGGGTCGGAGGGCACGTACAGACCCGGTATGCCGAGCCGGCCGGTCGCCCGTACCGTCTCCACCAGTTCGTTGAGGACGATGGCCGGTTCCTCGTGGCTGGTGTCGTGCGCCTGGGCCTGGTAGCCGACCGCGTCGATGCCCTTGTCGGTTCCCTCTCCGTTCGTCTGCGCCTTGATCTGCTCGGCGGGGTCGCCCTTGGTGAAGTCGATCGGGATGGCCCCGATCTCCTCCGCCTTGGCGAGCCGCTCGGGCACGCGGTCGACCGAGAACACCTTCGAGGCGCCACGCAGCAGCGCCGAGTAGGCGGCCATGAGGCCCACCGGTCCGGCGCCGAAGACGGCCACGGTCTCCCCGGGGATGACCTGGGCGAGTTCGCAGCCGTGGTAGCCGGTCGGGAAGATGTCGGCCAGCAGGATGAAGTCCGTCTCGAACCCCTCGCCGGGCGGCAGCTTCAGGCAGTTGAAGTCGGCGAACGGTACCCGCAGCCGCTCGGCCTGGCCGCCCTTGTACGGGCCCATGGCCACATAGCCGTAGGCACCGCCGGCGAAGCCGGGGTTGACCGTCAGGCAGAAGCCCGTTTCATTGGCCAGGCAGTTCTTGCAGAAACCGCACGCGACGTTGAAGGGCATCACGACGCGGTCACCCACGGCCAGTGACGACACGCCGTCGCCGACCTCCTCGATGACACCGAGGTTCTCGTGTCCGAAGACGATCCCCGGCTCGGCCGCGGTACGGCCTTCGTACATGTGCAGGTCGGAGCCGCAGATCGCGGATGACGTGACACGTACGAGCACGTCGTTCGGGTGCTGGATCCGTGGGTCGTCGACGTCCTTCACCGTGACGCTGAAGGGCCTCTCGTAGACAACGGCTTTCACCTGTGTCACCTCCTGTGGAGCTTCGGAGGCGGACTCGAGGACGGGCCGCTGCCGGGGACACACCTGAAGGCGCGGCTTTCGGTATGCGCCGTGAGAGGGCTCGCCTCACCGCCGGTACTTCCAGGGAACGCCCGTGGGTGAGGGCTTGCAACCCGCCTGGGCGGCCGCCGGCGAGGGCGCTCGGGGCGGTCCCGGGTTCCCGGGTTCTCAGGGAGGCGACGTCGTCGTGCGTCCGGATGCCCGGCGCGTGCGGACGCCCGGCGCCGGAGACGGCACTCTCACGTGGTACGGCGACGAGGTGTGTCGACCGGCACCCCGCTCTGGACGGGGTCCGCCGCACGGGCCTGGACCACGAGCAGGTCTTCGGGGGTCAGTTCCCTGCCGTCCTCCGCGACGACGGACAGCAGCCGGGGTGGCTGTCCTGTCCGGGCGTCCACGACCTGGTTCATCGGCTCGTCGTCCTCGAAGAGGTACTTCTGCCCCCATTGCCGAAGTGCCGCGAGAACCGTGTGGAAATCCCGGCCCTTGTCGGTGAGGACGTATTCGTGGGAGTTGCCGAGCGCCGACTCGTGGATCTCGAAGATCCCCACGGCCACGAGCTTCTGCAGCCTGGCGGAAAGGATGTTGGAGGCGACGCCGATCCGCTTGTTGAAGTCGGTGAACCGTGTGACACCGTGCAGGGCGTCACGCAGGATCTGGAGCGTCCAGGTGTCGCCGACCTCGGAGAGGGAGCGATCGATCGGGCACGCTGAATGGACCAGTTCTCGACGCTTCACCGGAACCTCCGAACCCCAGGTTGCTTGCAATTCTAAAGCATGGCTCGGGCGCGCGACCGAGGCGTGCGGCCGGACCGGGCGCCGGGGGCGGGGGACGCCTCCCGGCCGTTCTCCGCTCCCGCCGTCTCCGTCTCCGCCGCCTGCCTCAGGAGCTCGCCGAGACGGCGGATGTCCGGGCGGCGCGACGTGCCGCTGCGGCTGACGAGGTAGACGGCGCGGGTCACGGGCCGGCGCAGGGCGTGGAGACCGATCGTCCCGGACGTCCCCTCCGGGACGGTCATACGCGGCAGCAACGCCACCCCCGCGTCCGCGGCCACCAGCGCCGCCAGCACCGAGAAGTCACTGCTGCGGGAGCGGATGCCCGGCACGAACCCGGCGGCCCCGCAGGCCCGTTGGATCATCTCGTAGCACGACGTCTCCGGGCCCGGGGTGAGCCAGGGGCTGTCGGACAGGCGCGCCAGGTCCACGGTGTCCCCCGGCCCGATGTCCATACGGGCGGCGCGATCGGGGTGGAGCGCGAGCAGGACCGGTTCCTCCAGGAGCCTGGTCTCCTCGCAGCCGGGCGGGAAGTCCCTGGGCAGCACCGTGTACCCGTGGACGACCGCCACATCGACGTCCCGCCGGCGCAGCGACTCCAGTGCCGCGTCGGGCTCCTGTTCGACGAGTTCCAGGTCCAGTGAGACACCGGCACCCTCGTCCGGATCGAGGATGCGCTTCCAGGCCGGGGCGATCAGGGTGCGTGCGGCGGAGGCGAAGGCCGCGACGCGGACCATGCCGTGGCCGCCGCCGCGGACGGCCTCCAGCGCCGACTCGGCGGCGGCCAGGTCGCTGAGCACGATCTCGGCGTGGGAGACCAGCAGCTCACCGACGGGCGTCAGACGCAGGGTGCGGCCCTGCTTCTCCACGACGGGCATGCCCACGTCCCGTTCCAGCGCGGCGAGTTGCTGGGAAACGGCGGGCGCCGTCAGGTGCAGCGCCTGTGCCGCGGCCGCCACCGTGCCATGGGTGGCCAGGTACTGCAGGACGCGGAGTCTTCTCACATCGAGCATGAAGCCCTCCTTACGCCTCGCGCCTGAAACATCAAGCATAGCCATGCGCCGACCGGCTCGGCCCGAGTCGTCGATGCGCAGCTTTCCTTTCGTTTTCACCAAGAAAGACTAACTGGACCTTTATGATTCCCGGGCTCATCGTGGAGGCATGAACGTGCGCTCCAGCCCCCGCAGCTTCCTGGCCCTGGCAGGTGTCGTCGTGCTCTGGGCGTCGGCGTTCCCGGCGATCCGTGCGGGGGTCGACGGCCTGGGCGTGGCGGCGCTGTCCTTTCTCCGCCTCGCCATCGCCGCCGTCGTCCTCGCGGCGCTCGCGCCCTTCCTCGGCGTCCGGCGTCCGCGGCGCCGGGACCTCCCGCTGATCGTGCTCGCCGGCGCGACCGGCATGACCGCCTACCAGGTCCTGCTCAACTGGGGGGAGGTTCATGTCTCCGCCGGCACCGCGAGCATGCTGATCGCCGTCGCGCCCGTGTTCAGCGTGCTGCTCGGCAGGTCGTTCCTGTCGGAGCCCGTCGCACGTTCCGTGCTCGTCGGCAGTGGGGTCGCCCTCGGCGGTTCCCTGGTGGTCGCGCTGGGAGGCGGCTCCGCGGGGTTCTCGGCCGGAGCGCTGGTGGTGCTCGCCGCGGCTGTGGTGCAGGGGGTGTACCACGTCGTGTCCAAGCCCCTGCTGCGTCACTACAGCGGCATGGAGGTCGCGACGTACGCCATGGTGGCGGGGACCGTCCTCGCGCTCCCGCTGCTTCCGGCGACGCTGCGTGCCGTGGCGGGAGCACCCTCCGGGGCCTTGGTGTCGGTGGCCTATCTGGGGCTTCTGCCCTCCGCCCTGGGGTTCGTCCTGTGGGGTTACGCCGTCGCCCGGCTGTCGTTGGCGGTGTCGACGGCAGCCCTCTATCTGGTACCGCCGGTCGCGCTCGTCGTCTCGTTCGTGTGGCTCTCCGAGGTGCCCCGCCTCATGGAGGTACTGGGCGGCTTCGTGATCATCGGCGGGGTGGTGCTGATCAACCGCCGCCACCGCGGCGGCGGCCCGCCGGCCGACGTGCGGCACGAGGTGGAGGGATCGCCGTCCCTGCCGCGGTCGCCCGCGCTTCGGGACGGGCGGTGACGGTCGCGTCCGACAAGCCCTCGGGCCGCCGGCCCGAGGGCTTGTGCCGTGCCACGGCACCCGGATCATGCGAGCCCACCGCGCGCGATCCGCGCCGGGGCTCAGTGGGTGTCGTTCTTCCCGGCCTGCTTCCCGGCCCGGTCGAAGAACTTCATGGCCATGAACCCGTGCGCGTAGCTGCCGCCGGCGCGGAGTGCCGCGGCGGTCATGACGGTCTCCGCCAGTTCCTGCTGGGTCGCCCCCGCGGCGTGCGCGGCGTTGGTGTGCGCCTCGATGCAGTACGCGCACTGGGTCGTCAGCGCCACCGCCACGGCGGTGAGTTCGGCGTACTTGGTCGGGATGACGTTGTTGCTGCCCCGCAGGGCCTGGTGGTCGAACGCCAGGAACGCCTTGAAGGCGTCGGGGGCGCCCGCGCGGAGGTGCTGGGCGTACTGGTGATCGGTGTGCTCGTGGTAGGACACGAAGCGCTCCTGTGCTGGGGGAGTGGGTGTGCGGGCCGGTCAGTAGGCGTTGCGTCCGGCTCGGACGCCGCCGTCGACGTCCCAGGTGGCGCCGGTGATCCAGTCGGCCTGGTCGGACAGCAGGAAGGCGACGGTGGGGGCGACGTCGTCGGGGGTCCCGACGCGGCCGAGGGGGTGGAAGGAGTTGAAGCCGTCGAGCGTGGAGTCGATCTCGTCCTTGGGGATGAAGGCCTCGTAGATCGGGGTGCGGACGACGGCGGGCGCCACGGTGTTGACCCGGATGCCGTGCCCGGCCAGCTCCATCGCCAGATGCTGCGTCAGGGAGTGCAGTCCGGCCTTCGCGACGGAGTACGCGGACGACGGGGTGGCGGCCATCGCCTGGTGCGCGAGCATGCCGCCGATGTTGACGACGGCTCCGCGGTTGCCGCGGGCGATCATGTTGGCGGTGACGGTCTGCGTGATGAAGTAGAAAGCCCGGGTAATGGCCTGGTAGCGGTCGTAGTCTTCGGGAGTGTGCTCCAGGAAGGTCTTCGGCTCGAAGACGCCCGCGGCGTTCACGAGGAGCGTGGCGTCGCCGTGCTCCTCGGTCAGGGTGTCGCGCAGCCGGTCCACGGCGGCAGGGTCGAAGAGGTCGGCCGACAGCCCGGTGACGTCGCCGGACTTTGACAGCTCCGCGACCGCCTCGGCGGCGCTGGCCTGCGACCGGCCGGTGACCACGGCGCTGCCGCCGCCCTCCAGGACACGGCGGGCGACGGCCATCCCGATGCCGCTGGTGCCGCCGATCACGACGATCTTCCGGCCGGTGAAGTCAAGGGTGTTGCTGGGCATGAGCGTGCTCCTCAAGGGTGTTGGGTGTGCGGAAGGGGCCGCGGTCCGACCGCCGTCCTCCACGATGTGTGCGGAGGGGTAAAAGAAACCGGTCAGTTGTATTTTGTCGGTATTTTGTCCACGTGGAAGCGGTCGTGAGGGATCCGGGGCGATGCGGCGGGCCGGCCGCCGGAGTGCCTTCGACCGTAAGGCGGCGCACGTCGTCCCGGTAGAGGATCATGAGTGATGCGGACATAACGTCCGGCTATGGCGAGGGTGGTTGATCATGAACATCGAGGCGCTCCGCTACGCCCAGGCCGTCTCCCGGACGAAGTCCTTCAGCGCCGCCGCGCGGGCCTACGGTGTGACGCAGCCGGCTCTGTCGAACGGGATCGCGCGGCTGGAGGAGGAGCTCGGGGTCCGCCTCTTCGACCGCTCGCCCCGAGGTGTCCGGCCCACCGCGCACGGCGTGCGCATCCTGCGCCTGGTCGACGACGTCCTCGGCGGGCTCGACACGCTGCTCGCCGAGGCGCGACGGCTGGCCCATCCGCCCGCCGAGACGATCCGCATGGGCGTGTCCCCGCTGATCGGGTCCGATCTCGTCGCCCGCGCCTTCGAGGCCGCCCGCGCGCTGAAGCGTCCGCGCGATTTGGTCCTGCGGGAGGCGGACCTGGACCCGCTGCGCGACGACCTCCAGGCGGGGCGCCTGGACATCGTCCTCGTCCCCGCCGTGCCCGGCCTGCCCCACTTCGAGCACCGCGTCGTCGCCCGGGAGCCGCTGGTCGTCATCGGCTCGGGCACCGGCGACGATCCGGTCGAGCTCGCCGACGTGGCCGACGCCGCCTACATCCTCGGACCCCCCACCTGCGGGCTGACCACCTTCACCACCGAGCTCTTCGAGAGCCATGACCTGGGCCTGCGTACCTACCCCGGAGAGGCCGCGAGCTTCCGCGCGGTCGACGAGTGGGCCGCGATGGGCCTGGGGGCGGCGCTCCTGCCCCGTTCCAGGGTCACGCACGAGCACGCCGGTTGCCGCCCTCTCCTCCGGGGCGGCGAGCCCGTCGAGATCGCCTACGAGGCCGTATGGGGTTGCGACACGCCCCTCGGGGCCGACCTGCGGGAGTTCGTCGGGGCGCTCACCGACGCTTAGCGGGCGCCTTCGGCCGGTGCGGCGACGGGGTGGAGCGGCTGCCGCGCGGGTTCGGTGTTGTGTCCCTCGCGGCAATGTCACTTGCATATTGCAAGTGGCGGTGTCAGGGTTGATATATCGCTTGCAATTCGCAAGTGACTTTCCATCGCCCGAGGAGCTGGCGACCATGAGTTACCGCACGATCCGGACAGAGCTGCGCGACGGCGTCCTGTGGGCCACGATCGACAACCCTCCGATCAACCTCATCGACGAGCCCTTCGTCACCGACCTGATCGCGCTGCTGGACGAGACCGAGGGCGACGGCGACGTGCGGGTCGTCGTCTTCCGCAGTGCCGACCGGGACTTCTTCGTCCCGCACGTCGACGTGCGGGGGATCGCGCAGTACACGGCGGCGGCGGCCACGTCCGGTGGCCCTGACGACATCAGCCTGGGCGCGCTGTACCGACGGCTCAGCGAGGCGCGGCCCGTCACGATCGCGGTCGTCGAGGGCCGGGCGCGCGGCGCGGGCGCCGAGTTCCTCTACGCCTGCGACATGCGGTTCGCGTCCCTGGAGCGGGCCGTGATCGGCCAGCCCGAGGTGGGGCTGGGCACCTTCCCCGGCGCGGGATCGGTCCAGCACCTGGTGCGGCTCGTCGGACGCGGCCAGGCCATGCAGGTGATCCTGGGCGCCGACGACATCGACGGGCGGGAGGCCGAGCGGATCGGCATCGTCAACAAGGCACTGCCGGACGAGGAGCTGATCGCCTACGTGGAGCGGCTGGCCCGGCGCGTCGCCGGCTTCCCGGAGGCGGCCGTGCGGCTGGTGAAGCGCCGGATCAACGCGGCCGGGCTGCCGCCCAAGGAGGACGTCCACGTCGACGCGGGCTTCTTCCAGATCCTGGCGCGTGACCCGGCCAGCACGGCCCGCATGGGCACCCTCATGGAGCGCGGACTCCAGGAACGCTCCCGCACCGAGCTCGACCTCGGCGCGGCGGTCGGGGAGCTCTGAGCCCAGAGCACCGCACCGGTGCCGCAGGCCGGCCGCCGCGTCCCGTCGGCCGCCCACGCCGTCGTCACCACCGGCTGACCGCCGCGTGACGGGCGACAGAGTCGTGAGCCGCGCGTGGCACCTGGGACAGGGTGTTCCGCCCCCGCACGGGCCCTGGTCGCTTTCGTGCCGCGCGGGACCGGACAGAACAGCTGGGTGTCGCATCGGGACCGGACAGGACTGCTTGACGTCGCGTCCGGACCGGACAGAACAGCTGGGCGCTGCCTGCGGACCGGACAGAACAGCTAGGCGGCCGTCCTGGTTCCAGGCGACTTCTCCGACGGGGGAGGCGCGTCCTGCGCGGGCAGGCGCTGCTCGGCCCAGACGATCTTGCCGCCCGGCGCCGGGCGGTAGCCCCATCTGTGGGACAGATGGGAGACCAGAAGCAGTCCCCGGCCGTTCTCGTCGCCGATGTGTGCTCTGCGCTGACGCGGCGAGCAGCCGTCGGTGTCGAACACCTCGCAGGTCAGGACCTGGTGTCTGATCAGGCGCAGCCGGATCGGGCCGGATCCGTGGCGGACGGCGTTGGTGACCAGTTCACTGACGATCACCTTCGTCGCGTCCTCGATGCCTTCCAGGCCCCATTCGGCCAGCTGTCCGGCCGCCAGGTTCCGGGCGTGGCGGGCGGCGGTCCTGTCGACGGGCAGCGTCCAGGAGGCGACGTGGTGCGAGGCGAGTGCGCGGGTGCGGACGAGGAGCAGGGTGACGTCGTCGTAGGCCGCCTTGTCGGCGAAGGGCTCCATCGCGCGGTCGCACAGCTCCTCCAGTGACTGACGGGGGTGCGCGAGAGCGGTGCCCAGCCGGCGCATGCCGTCTTCGATGTCCTGGCCGCGGCACTCGATCAGGCCGTCGGTGTAGAGGGCGAGCAGACTGCCCTCGGGCAGTTCGAGCTCCATCGCCTCGATGGGGGAGCCCAGTCCGACGCCGAGCGGGACTCCGGTGGGAAGCGCGGGGAAGGTGACGTGGCCGTCCGGGTCGACGACGGCGGGCGGCGCGTGACCCGCGGAGGCGATGGTGCACCGGCCGGTGACGGGGTCGTGGACGGCGTACAGGCAGGTGGCGCCGACCACGGTGGCCGCCTGGTCCGGGGCTTCGGCGTCCTCCTCCACCATGCGCATGACCGTGTCGTCGAGGTGGGTGAGCAGTTCCTCGGGAGGCAGGTCCATGTCGGCGAGCGTGCGCACCGCGGTGCGGAGCCTGCCCATGGTGGCGGCGGAGTTGATGCCGTGTCCGACCACGTCGCCGACGACGAGGGCGACGCGGGCGCCGGACAGCGGGATCACGTCGAACCAGTCGCCCCCCACACCGTGGTCGATGTCCGCCGGCAGATACCGCGAGGCCGTCTCGACCGCCGCGCCGCCCCGGAGGCGCTGCGGCAGCAGATTGCGCTGCAGCGCCAGTGCCGCCGTGTGTTCGCGGGCGTACCGGCGCGCGTGGTCCAGCGAGACCGCGGCGCGGCTGACCAGTTCTTCGGCCAGGAGCAGATCGGTCTCCCGGAAGGGGACCGGGTCCTTCGTGCGGACGAAGACCGCCAGGCCCAGCAGGATGCCTCGCGCGCGGATCGGCACGACCATCAGGGAGTGCATGCCGTGATCGTGCAACTTCTCGGCCCGCAGGTGATCGCGGTGGATCCAGGTGCCCGGAGCGGTGTCGAATATGGGTTCCAGATGGGGTCTGCCGGTGTCCAGCACGGTGGTGAGGGGCGAGTCCGGCGGCACGGTGACCGGCTCACCGTGTCTCCACGGCGACTCCGGGACTCCTCGATGGATCGAGGCCATCCCGGTCCGGCGCAGGACGGGAACACGCTCGCCGGAAGGGCCGGTGCGGACCGTCGGCCCCTCGCCCGAAGCGACCCCCTGCTCGAGGTCCACGGCGACGAAGTCGGCGAGCAGCGGCACGGCGAGGTCCGCCAGTTCCTGGCTGGTCTGCATGATGTCCAGCGTTCCGCCGAGCCGGCTGCCCGCCTGGGTGAGGACGGCCAGGCGTTCGCGTGCCTGCCGGCTCTCGACGACATCGACACTGGTGATGCAGATACCCGACGGCAGGCTGTCGGCGCCCAGGAGGCACGAGAACGAGACGGCGAAGGGATGCTCCGGCCCCAGAGCCGTCGGAAGCCATGTCCGGTATTCGTGGACCTTGGTGGTGCCACTGTTCAGCACCTGCCGCATCACCTCCTCCAGCGCCTCCGCCTTGACGCCGGGCAGGGCGTCGGTGAAGCGGTGCCCGAGCCGCTGGTCGGGGGGAATGCCGTCATGGGTCTGCATCGCCTCGTTCACGCCGACGCAGCGCAGGTCCATGTCCCGCAGCGAGACACCGATCGGGGCGCGGGTGAGGAGCGCCCCTCCGGCCGGTCCCTTCAGCGCCTCTCGGGACAGCGTGCCCATGTCGGTCACGGACGCGAGCCACCGGGTCGTCCCGTCGAGCGCCCGTACCTCCGACATCCGCAGGCCCGTGTCGGTGGTGCGGCCGTCCTGACGCAGTACCTCCGACACGCCCGGCCAGCCGTTCCTGGCCCGGCACCGCTCGACGAAGTCCGACATCGTCGCCGCCTGCGCGAAGGACGGCAGCACCAGCGCGGCCGACCGCCCCACCACATCGGCCGCGGAGTGGCCGACAAGCCGCTCGGCGGCCTGCGTCCATGCCACCACCGTCCCCAGCTCGTCGAACAGCGCGACGGCCGACTCGGACACCTCGGACGTGCTCATCTGATCGCTGAACGTGATGTTCCTTGAGCTGTTCGTGTTCATGGCGCTGCTGTTCCTTGCCTGGCGTGGCTTGCCCGCATCCGAACCGGGACCGAAATGTCCTTCGGTGGTTAGACCGGACAGGTGCACGCGCTGTGACGGGAGCCGGCGCCCACCTCGCCGCGGGTGTCGTCGGCACGCACCAGAACGCGAGGGCCGCGACCGTCACATGGGCGAAGGCTCCGAAGGTCACGCCCGTGCGCGGCCCCGACCATGTGGTCGGGGCCGCGGTGAGGCGGAACGCGGTTCAGAAGCCCACAGCCGTCGTCGAGCCCGCGGCGGCCGGCGGGCGTGACCCGCTTCCGCCGCGACCGGCCGGCCGGGCTCCGGTGCGGGCCCGG
>NZ_JBSFCI010000014.1:0-166266 GCF_053593375.1 Streptomyces sp. NPDC002309
GATGTGCATCAGCCAGCCGACCGCAGCCGCGAGGGCGGCCGAGGCGAGAAGGCCGGTGCCGATCAGCCGCGCGCGGGGCCCGCGGAGCTGCTGGACATCGATCTCCAGACCGGCGAGGAACAACAGGAAGCCCAGGCCGATGACCGACAGCAACTCGACAGCGTTGTCCGCCGCGACGACGTGCAGCACGGCCGGGCCGAGGACGATGCCCGCCAGGATTTCGAGCACCGCACCGGGGAGGGGAAGCCGGGGGACGGTGGCGAGCACAAGCGGCACACCGGCCGCTACGGCCAGCACGATCAGAAGGTTGTCGTAGCCCATCGGGACTCCAGCCACCACGCGTGTCTGCGCGGCCTCTCAGAAGGGCTTGTAGGGCAGGTACTTTCCGTCCAGGGTGATCACGGCGCGCTCGCCGCCCTCGGGGTCGGCGACCTTCTTCACGTCGATCTTGAAGTTGATCGCGGAGATGATGCCGTCGCCGAACTCCTCGTGGACCAGGGCCTTGAGCGTGGTGCCGTAGACCTGGAGGATCTCGTAGAAGCGGTAGATCGTGGGGTCGGTGGGGATACCGCCCTCGATCGAGCCGCGGGTGGGAATGGTGCGCAGCAGCATCGCCGCGTCGTTGTCCAGGCCGAGGAGCTCGGCGACGGCCGTGGCCGACTTCTCCGGCAGGGCGTGCTGGCCGAGGACGGCGGCGGTGACGAACGCGACCGAGAGGCCGGCGGCGTCCGCGATCTGCTGCCAGGTGAGGTCCTTGCGGGTCTTGGCCGCGACTGCGGCGATCGCGAGCTGCTGACGGACGTTGCCGTCGAACTGAGCGTGCCCCATGGGAATGGTTCCTTTCAGCCGGTCCGTCCCCTGAGGTTGCAGGGGTCGGGAAGAAGTGGTTCCAGGGATGCGGTCAGGCCGGGCCGGGGACGGAGTGAAGAGATGGGGCAGGCCGCGGGGGCGGGTGCGTGCCGGTGTCGGGTTCTTCGACGGTTCCGGTGGCGACGTCGAAGATCCGGCCGTGCGTCCGCAGGCTGTCCTCAGCCGACGCGCGGGCCGCCGGTCAGCGTTCGCGCAGCGCCGCGACGGCTTCCGCCGTTGTCCACGTCGCACTGGCCAGGTAGCGGTAGTTGATGAGCGCGGAGAGGTACCCGTCGCCTTCGGGAAGCCGTGCTCCGGCTGTGGCGTCACGCACGACGGCCACTTCGAAGCCCTGCTCGATGAGTTCGCGCAGATGGCTCTCGACACACAGATTGGCGGCCATGCCGGCCAGGACGACCTGTGAGACTCCGTGCTTGCGCAGCTGAAGCACGAGGTCGTTCGACTCGGGCCCGAAGATCTTGTGCGGCGAGGTGATGACGGTCCTGCCGTCGAGTATGTGCTCCCGGTAGGCGGGCAGGAAGTCGGCTCCGGAGTCCGCGAAGCCGTCGAGAGCGAGAGGGCTCCGGCGTTTGAACATGCCCACCTGGTGCATGAACTGCTCCAGCGGCCCGCCGAACTGCCAGGCGTCGTCGGACGGGTAATAGTAGTGCGGCGAGATGGCCACGGTGATGTCAGCGGCCTTCGCGGCTTCGAGCAGTTGCCCGATATGGGAAACGGTGCCGTTGTCGGTGATGCTGGCGCCGAAGACCTCCCAGGTGGCACCGGCCGGGCTGAGGAAGTCGATCTGCGGGTCGGTGACGACGAGAGCCGTGCGTGAGAGGTCGAGACGGAAGCCGCTGTCCGGAAGCCCGGGCGCGGAGGGCTCCGCGTAGGGGTCGGCCGGGGTGGACGCCATGCGTGGACTCCTTGGTAGCTCGAAGCTGCAAGAGCAACTGCTTGCAGATACAGAAATCGATCTGTCGCGATTTGCCCATTTTAGGGGGTTGACCAGATAGCGCCTGGATCTGTGACAGGGCCGCAACCGCGACCGAGGCGGACCAGGGTCCGACGCGAGGGGGATCCTGGTCGTTGTGATCACACGCCGCGCCCCCCATACCCTTCGCGGTGGGCCCGCGATGGGGCGCCCTGCCTCCGGAGCCGGGATGACCTTCTCGCCTGTCGAAGGAAGTCGGCGGGTCGACCGACCAGCTGACCGTCGTGCTGCGCGAGAGCGGGCTGCGCCGCCTGACCCCGCTCGCCGATGCCTCGTACGGGACGGTCCGCCTCCTGGGGCTGCTCGCCCTGCGTGCGGGACGAGCGCGTCGACCCGCCGGTTGTAGGCGGTGACGATCGAGTTCAGCTTGGCGGTGTCCATGTTCAGGACGATGCCCTGGCCCAGCTGGCTCGCGCCCTTGGCGACGCCTTTGAGCAGGCCCTTGACGTCGTCCATGCCGACGCCGTCCTTGAGGTCGACCTCGACCTTGGGGATCGCGTCGCGCACGGCCTCGATGTAGACGTCCCACACCTCGCGATTGAGGTGGACGGCCGCCTCGGCGAACTCGTAGAGGAGATCGCCGACTTTCTGAGCCGTGTCGAACAGCACGGTCATCGCGGGGTGGGTGGCGGTCTGCGAGGAGGAGCTGTCGTGTTTCCACTCGTAGTTCTCGCGGCGCTGGCCCCATGCCGTCGTGCCCCACAGCGAACTGCAGAACTGGCGCATCGTGTCGTACCACTCGCTGTGGGTCTGCTGCGTGATGCTGCCGACGTTCCCGGTCAGCCCGCTCTCCGCCATGGAGAGCGAGGTGGTCGTCGCCATCCACGCCTTGGACAGCGAGTTCAGGTAGTGCTGCTGGGGGAACGGATGGACCTCGGCGACCTTGCCCATTCGGAAGGCGTGCTTCACCACCACGGGCCTCAGCACCTCCCGGACCGGCTCGGGCACCCACTCGATGATCCGGCGGACGAAGTCGTCGCCGCCGCCGTCGTCGCCCCACCTCATTCGGCACGGAGCCGTAGGCGGGCGGCTTCTCGATGACCTTCGGCAACGGCTGGACGACCGGCTTCGCCTTCCCCGTGGGGTCGTTGGCCGCTTCCGCCTTCGCGTAGGTGTTGGCCGTCGAGGTGAAGCCGACCGCCGCTCCCCCGATGCTGACGACGCTCTTGGCCCACACCTCGAGGAAGCGGTTGCCGACCTTGACGTACGACGTGGCGAACGCCTGGGGCGAGGTGCCGTAGCCGCCGGCGTCCGGGTACTTCTGCAGATCGTCGAGGAGACTCTTGGCACCTCTCTCCATCACCGTCTGCTGGCTCGCCACACCGCAGGAGACGCGGTGGAGGTCGGTCGGCTTGACGTCGATGGTGCCGTTCTGGCCCGGCGTTGGTGTCCCCATCAGCCGGCCCCCCAGCCGCGCAGCACGGCCTGGTGCGCTGCCGCATAGTTGATGTGGCTCTTGGTCGCGCACTCGTGCAGCCACTTCTGGGCCGCCTGGAGGTCCTGGGCCGAGCGGCGACCGAGTACCTGCGGAGGCTGCTGCCGGTCCTCGCGGACGAGGGCGTGCTGTCGGCGCGCACCGACAAGGAGCTGCCATTCATCCTGTTCGCCGCGGTCGGCCGGGCTTCCGCACTCGACGACTTCTGACACAGGCATGTCGAGGAGGCGTTGTGACGGTTGCACGTAAGTGAACCGTCGTTGTGATCAAGCAGTGATTGACAGCGCGGTTGTCCACGTCGGATGGTGCTTCATCGGACGACTGGGGTGGAAAAGTGGAACGGCAGCGGTATGTGGAGCGGTGCTCGGAGCTCTTCGCGGTGGGTGGCTACGCGGCTGTGAGAGCAGCGGCTGAAGCGGGGCTGGAGGAACTCGGACCGGATCCGGTTCTCTTCCGCTGGCTCGGACAGGCACACGCCGCGGAGGACGAGGAGGACCACGATCGTGAGGCTGAGGCCGCGTATCGCAAGGGCCTCGCATTGGCCGGGGACGATCTCGGGCTCCTGGTGTCGTATCTGGAGCTGTGCCTTCGCTCGGACGCTTTCGAATACCCAGGTCGGGCGCGCCGTGCGGTGGCTCTGCAAGAGAAAATCGAAGAGTTGGCTCCTCCTGGTTCAGCTGAACGCGAGCGCGTCGATGCTGTCACCGGCTGGGCCGGACGAGGCTATTGGGACGATCTGAGCGTAGCCGCTGCTCGTGGGCAGGCTGAGCAGGCAGCCACAGCGGAGCAGAGCGTCCTGGTCACCGACGCGCTGCGGCAAGCCGCTCGCGGGGACTCCGGCCAGGACCCAGGAGAGGACCTCCAGGCCGCTGAACTTGCCGCGGCTGTAGAGCTCCTGCAAGGGGCCCGTAACGCGCCGCTACGGCTGCTCCTCGCACACCGGGTCGGAGCGTATGTGCTGACGTTCGTCGCATCGTTCGGTGTGAACAAGGCATTGGTATGGGGCGGCGTCCTGGACTTCAGCCTGTGGGGCTGGTTGTTCTGGATCCCCCTGTTCGCTGCCGAAGCCAAGCTCCGCCAGGCCAAGAGGCTGGGACGGGAGCGTGTCATCGCGCGCATACAGGAGCGCCACGACGAGATGAACCGCTCCGCGATGCCGACTCCCCCGTCATCCACTTGAGCAATCATGGTGTACGCAGCTCACTCGAAGGTGCCGGTCGGGCACATGCCACACGGCAGACCGCTGGGACCGGCCACTAGGAGCGTCCGCCCCACTTCGCGTGGGGCTTCGGCTACGACCCTGCGGGAGCCCGGCCTGACCCCCTGCACGCTGCGCTGAAGGCGGTCGAAGTCGTCCCACGTCCACTGCGGCCGTACGGCCGCACAGCCGTTCAGCCGTGGTGGGCGCGGACTCCCGCGGCCGCGCCCACCACGGGGTCCCTCGGCCCGGCGGGGCCTTACGCCGCCTCGCGCTCCCGGCCCCGGTGGTCGCGGACGATCTCCGCGTAGCGGTGGCCCGAGCCCTTGATGGTGCGGACCTGCGTGGCGTAGTCGACGTGGACCAGCCCGAAGCGCTTGTCGTAGCCGTAGGCCCACTCGAAGTTGTCCAGCAGCGACCAGGCGAAGTACCCGGCCAGCGGTGCCCCCTTGCGGGCGGCCGAGGCGCACGCCGCCAGGTGCTGGGTCAGGTACGCCTGGCGCTCCGGGTCGTCGATCGTGCCGTCGGGGCGGACCATGTCCGGGAAGGAGGAGCCGTTCTCCGTGACGTACAGCTTGCGCGGGCCGTACTCCTCCGTGAGGCGCAGCAGCAGTTCCTCGATGCCGCTCGCGTCGATCTCCCAGTCCATGCCGGTGCGCGGGACGCCGTCGCGCCGGACGGCGCGCACCTGGGGGGCGGGGGCGGTGGGGTCGTCGGCGACCGTCTGCGGGAAGTAGTAGTTCAGGCCCAGCCAGTCCAGCTCGGCCCCGATGGCCGCCATGTCGCCGGGCTGCTCGGGGAGTTCGACGCCGTAGACCTCGCGCATGTCCTGGGGGAAGCCCCGGCCGTGCACCGGGTCCAGCCACCAGCGGTTGGTGTGGCCGTCCATGCGGCGGGCCGCGTCCAGGTCCTCGGGCCGGTCGGTCGCGGCGTGGATCGTGGAGAGGTTGTTGACGATGCCGACCTGGGCGCGCGGGGCCGCCGACCTGATCGCCTGCATGCCCAGGCCGTGGGCGAGGAGCAGGTGGTAGGAGGCGCGGACCGCCGCGGTCAGGTCGGTCCAGCCGGGGGCCATCTTGCCTTCCAGGTGGCCGATCCAGGCGGAGCACAGGGGCTCGTTGAGCGTCGCCCAGTGGGACACGCGGTCGCCGAGGCGCTCGGCCACCACGGCCGCGTACGCCGCGAAGTGCTCGGCGGTCTCGCGCTCCGGCCAGCCGCCGCGGTCCTGGAGCGCCTGGGGCAGGTCCCAGTGGTAGAGGGTGACGGAGGGGGTGATGCCCGCCTCCAGCAGACCGTCGACCAGTTCGTCGTAGAAGGCCAGGCCCTTGGGGTTCACCGGGCCGTCGCCGCCGGGGACGACGCGCGGCCAGGCGATCGACAGCCGGTAGGCGTTGGTGCCCAGCCGGCGCATCAGGCCGATGTCCTCACGCCAGCGGTGGTAGTGGTCGCAGGCCACGTCGCCGTGGTCGTCGCCCGCGATCTTGCCGGGGGTGTGCGAGAACGTGTCCCAGATCGACGGCGAGCGGCCGTCCTCCGCCACGGCTCCCTCGATCTGGTACGCCGAGGTGGCCGTGCCCCACAGGAAGTCGTGCGGGAGTGCGGCGAGGTCGATGGTCACGGAGGTCCCTTCGGATGCGGATGCGTCGGTCACTTGACGGCCCCGGCCGTCAGTCCGGCGACGAGATAGCGCTGGAGCAGCAGGAAGCCCGCGACCACGGGGACGCTCACCACGAGCGAGGCTGCCATGATCTGGTTCCAGTAGACGTCGTTGAGCGTGGAGTAGCCCTGGAGGCCGACCGCCAGGGTGCGGGTGGTCTCGTTGGTCATCACCGACGCGAACAGCACCTCGCCCCACGCGGTCATGAAGGCGTAGACGGCGACCGCGACGATGCCGGGGATCGCGGCCGGCACGACGACCTGGAACAGGGCGCGCAGCGGGCCGCAGCCGTCGACCAGCGCCGCCTCGTCCAGGTCGCGCGGGACCGAGTCGAAGTACCCGATCAGCATCCAGATCGAGAACGGCAGGGAGAAGGTGAGGTAGGTGAGGATCAGGCCGCCCCGGGAGCCGAACAGGGCGATTCCGGTGGCGTTGCCGATGTTGACGTAGATGAGGAACAGCGGCAGCAGGAACAGGATGCCGGGGAACATCTGCGTCGAGAGCACGGTGACCGAGAAGACGCGCTTGCCGGGGAAGTCGTAGCGGCTGACGGCGTAGGCGGCGAAGACCGCGATCACCACCGAGCAGACCGTGGCCGCGCCCGCCACGATGAGGGAGTTCACGAAGTACCGCGCGAGCGGGACCGTGGACCAGATGTCGACGTACGGGCGGAAGGTCAGCTCGCTGGGCAGCCAGCGGAACGTGCCGGTGACGTCCTGGAGCGGCTTCAGGGAGCTGGAGAGCATCACGTACACCGGCAGCAGGACGAAGCCGGTGAGCAGGGTCAGGAAGATCCGGCGGGTCCACAGGAAGGAGCGGGGCGCCGCCATCGGGGACCTAGGCATGGGTGGACCTCCGGCCGCGTGACGTCAGCAGCAGGTACACGCCCGTCACCACGAGCAGGAAGAGGAGCAGCAGCACGGACATGGCCGAGCCGGTGCCGAAGTTCCAGGTGACGAACGACGACTGGTAGATGTGGATGGAGATGAGGTCGGCCGCCGCCGGGGCCGCCTTGCCGAACAGGACGTACGGCGTGTTGAAGTCGTTGAAGGTCCACAGGAAGAGGACCAGGATCAGCACCTGGTTGACCGGGCGCAGCGAGGGCAGGGTGATGCGGCGGATCTGCTGCCACACGCCGGCGCCGTCCAGGGCCGCCGCCTCGTACAGGTCCCTGGGGATGTTCTGCAGGCCCGCCATGACGATCAGGAAGGCGAACGGCCAGCCCTTCCAGACGGAGACGACGAGCAGGGCGATGAAGCTGTTGTCGCCGATCAGCCAGAAGGAGGGCTTGTCGGTGAGGCCCAACTGGTCGTGCAGGACGTGGTTCACCAGGCCGTTGTCGTGCTGGAACATGAACGCCCAGGTGATGACGGCGGCGTAGACGGGCAGCGCGTAGGGGATAAGGAACAGGGCGCGCAGCAGGCCGCGTCCGCGGAACGCGTCCTGCATGCAGATCGCGGCGGCCGTGCCGATGAACCAGCACAGCCCGACGGACAGGACGGTGAAGGCGCAGGTGATGAGGAACGAGTCGAGCAGCGCCTGGCCGACGGGGGCGTCGAAGTCCACCGACATGCGGTAGTTGTCGACGCCGGTCCACGGGGCGAGGCTCCAGTCCCGGATGTAGAACTGGGTCAGTTCCTTGAAGCTCATCACGATGCCGATGACCATCGGCACCAGGTGGACGAGGAGTTCGAGGGCCAGCGCGGGGAGCAGCAGCAGGTAGGGCAGGCCGATCCGGCGGATCCGCCCGGTGCGGCGGCGGGGGCCGCGCGCCGCACCGGGGGAGGTCTTGCCGACCGTCCGCTCACCGGGCCCCGCGGGGGCGGTGGTGGTGGTCATGGGGGTGTCCGGGCTCACTTCGTCGGCATCTGCTGCTGGGCCTTGGTGAGAGCCGCCTTCACCGACTCATCGGTCACCGTGCGGCCGGCCGCCGCGTCGGCGAACAGTTCCTTGACCGCCGTGCCGACGACGGTCTCGAACTGGGACTCGTCCGGGACCTGGGGCAGCGCGGTGGCGCTGTTCGCCAGGGTCTCGCGCAGGACGGCCGTGGCGGGGGCGTTGAACGCCGCGTCGGACTGGGCCGCCTTGACCGGCGGGATGGAGCCGTACGCCTTGTTGAGGATCTTCTGCTCGGCGTCGCTGGTCATGAACTTCACGAACTCGGTGGCGCCGTCGAGGTTGTCGGAGTTCTTGAACACCGCCATGTTGATGCCGGCGACCATGGAGTTGGTGCTCGCGCCGGTACCGGGCGCACCGGACTGGACGGGGGCCGGCGCCACGCCCCACTCGTCCTCCTTCATGCCCATCGACGCGAAGGTGGCCGAGGCGGTCTGCCACAGGACCATCGCCGTCTTGCCCTTGGCGAAGTCGCTCAGTGACTGGTTCTGCGCGTACTCGGCGTTGCCCGGCGCGATGATCTTGTCCTTGGCCATCATGTCGACGTACTGCTTGACGGCCGCGACCGCGCCGTCGGAGGTGAAGTCGGGCTTGCCGTCGGCGGTGAAGAAGTCGGCGTCGTGCTGCTTGCCGAGGACGAAGACCTGGTGGATGTTGTTCGACAGGTTGGAACCCTCGGCGCCGAGGCCCCACTTGCCGTCCTTGGCGATCTTCTTGCCGGTCGCGACCAGCTCGTCCCAGGTGGCCGGGGGCTGCGAGATGCCCGCGTCGGCGAACATCTTCTTGTTGTAGTAGAGCGCGTACGCCATCGAGTACAGCGGTACGGCGGCCGGGTCCTGGCCCTGGGCGCCGGTCGAGCCGAGGGCGGAGTCGACGAAGCGGTCCTTGCCGCCGATCTTGTCGAGGTTCTTCGCGTCCCAGGGCAGCAGCGCGCCGGTGGCCTGGAGGGAGGCGCTCCAGGTGTTGCCGATGTTGAGCACGTCCGGGCCCTGACCGGAGGTGGTGGCGGTGAGGATGCGGTTGAGCAGGTCGGACCAGGGCACGACCTCCAGCTTCACCTTGATGCCGGTCTGCTTCTCGAACTTGTCGAGCTCGGGCTGGAGGACCTCCTTGTCGACCTCGACGCTGGCGCCCTGGTTGGAGGCCCAGTAGGTCAGCGTCTTGGGCGAGTCGTTGGACCCGCCGCCCGAGGCGGAACCGCCTCCGCAGGCCGAGGCGGTCAGAGCGAGAGACAGGGTGACGGCGCCTACGGCCGCGGCTCGGATGCTGCGCATGGCTCCTGGTGTCCCTTCCGGGAGTCGAGAAGTCCGAGGACGGCCCGGAGGCGCACGACGCCCGTTCGCGTTCACGCCCCGAAGCCCCTCAGGGCTTAATTTAGGACGTGAGTTAAACCTCAGGAGAAGAGCGCGTCAAGATGTCCGGCAGCGGCTCTTGACGGGGCCCACCGGACGCGGGGCGCACCCGGGGACCGTGAACGACGGGCGCGCCCCGATGACCTGGGACGATGGTCCGGACCTGCGACGGCACCCGTCGAGGCGGCGTTGTGCAACGGTTGGGTCTCGGCCGGCCGCGGACCCCGGGGAGCGCCCAACTCCTGTACGCCCCTTGGCCGTCGGCGCCGTCTCCCGACCTTGGGACCCCGGGCACGGGCACCACCGTCGTCATGACGGCGGTGGTGCCCGTCGCGTGACCGCGCGCCGGCGGCGGCCCCGCCCCGCGCCGCTCGCGCAGGCGGGGCCGCCCTCGGCGCTACCGGGCGGCCGTCGCGGTGGCCGTCACGGTCGCCGGTGCCGGCGCGTAGCCGGTGGGCCGGGCGGTGAAGGTGCCGCGGCCCTGGGTGCGGCTGCGCAACCGGGTCGCGTAGCCGAACAGTTCGGCCAGCGGCACGGTGGCGGTGACGACCGCCGAACCCGCCCGGCCTTGCGAACCGGAGACCCGGCCGCGCCGCGCGGCGAGGTCACCGAGGACACCGCCCACGGCCTCCTCGGGCACGGTGACCGTGACCTCGACGACCGGCTCCAGCAGGGCCATCCCGCAGACGCGCAGCGCGCCTTGCAGACCGGCCCGGCCGGCCGTCCGGAACGCCATCTCGGACGAGTCCTTCACATGGGTCGCCCCGTCGGTCAGCGTCACCCGCACCCCGGTCACCGGATGCCCGCCGAGCGGCCCGTCGGCCAGGGCGTCCCGGCAGCCGGCCTCGACGGCGCGCACGTACTCCTGCGGTACGCGCCCGCCGACGACCGCCGAGCGGAACTCGAACCCGCTCTCCAGCGGCTCGACGTCCAGGACGACATGGGCGAACTGGCCCGCGCCGCCGTCCTGTTTGACGTGCCGGTGGACATGCCCGGCCACACCGCGCACCACCGTCTCGCGGTACGTGACCCGGGGCCTGCCGACGTTGACGTCCAGCCCGTGGCCGCGCCGCAGCTTCTCCACCGCCACCTCCAGGTGCAGTTCGCCCATGCCGGACAGCACGGTCTGCCCGGTCTCGGGATCGGTCCGCGCGACCAGCGACGGGTCCTCCTCGGCCAGCCGGGCGAGTGCCGTGGCCAGCCGGTCGGTGTCGGTGGACGTACGGGCCTCGACGGCCACGGTGACGACCGGTTCGGCCACGCTCGGCGGCTCCAGGACGAGCGGCGCGTCCGGCGCGCACAGGGTCGACCCGGCGCGGGCGGACTTCAGCCCGACCACGGCCACGATGTCGCCCGCGACGGCCCGGTCCACCTGCGCGTGCCGGTCGGCCTGCACCCGCAGGATCCGCCCGATCCGCTCGGTGCGCCGGGTGCCCGACTCCCACACGGTGTCCCCCTTCTCCATCGTCCCCGAGTACAGCCGGACATACGTCAGACGTCCCGTCGGCGTCGCGCTGACCTTGAACGCCAGCGCCGCGAGGGGTGCCCCCGGATCGGCCGGGCGTTCCTCGCCGCCGGTGCCGCGCACCGCGGGCACGTCCAGCGGCGACGGCAGATACGCCACGACCGCGTCGAGCAGCGGCTCGATGCCGCGGTTGCGGTACGCCGAGCCGCACAGGACGACGACACCGTCGCCGCTGCGGGTGAGGTCCCGCAGGGCCGCCGCGAGCGTCTCCTCCGACAGCTCCGCTCCGGAGCAGAACTCCTCCAGTGCCTGCGGGTGCAGTTCGGCGACCGCTTCCTCCAGGAGCCGTCGCCGTCGCCGGGCCTCGTCCAGCAGGTCCGGCGGCACGGGTTGCGGCACGGCGGTCCCGTCGCCGTCGGCCCAGATCAGCGCCCGCATCCGGAGCAGGTCGACGACGCCGGTGAAGCCGTCCTCGCTGCCGATGGGCAGTTGCACGACCAGCGGGGCCGGGTGCAGCCGGTCGCGGATCGAGGCCACGGCCGCGTCGAGGTCGGCACCCGCCCGGTCCAGCTTGTTGACGAACGCGATCCTCGGTACGCCGTACCGGTCGGCCTGCCTCCAGACGGACTCGCTCTGCGGTTCGACACCGGCGACGGCGTCGAACACGGCGACCGCCCCGTCCAGCACCCGCAGGGAACGTTCCACCTCGTCGGCGAAGTCGACGTGCCCGGGGGTGTCGATCAGGTTGATCCGGTGCCCGTCCCAGGCGCAGGAGACGGCCGCGGCGAAGATGGTGATGCCCCGATCGCGTTCCTGGGGGTCGAAGTCGGTGACGGTGGTGCCGTCGTGGACCTCACCGCGACGGTGGGTGGTGCCGGTGGCGTAGAGGACGCGTTCGGTGAGGGTGGTCTTGCCGGCGTCGACGTGGGCGAGGATGCCCAGGTTGCGGACGGCGGTGAGGTGTCGGTCGAGTGCGGTGCGCACGGCCCTTGGCCTTTCGGGGTGATGTGTGTGCGTGGGCGGCGCGATGTCCGGACGTGACGTGAAGCGGCGTGCGTGCGCGAGGCGTCGGGGTGATGCGGATACTCGTACGCTCGTGCGCCTGCGCTCAGATGTTCGTCACGGCCTTCCGGTGCCGGCCGCGCAGCGGGCACCGGAAGGCCGAGGACACGAGGATCACCTCGTAGCGGGAGCGGGGAACGACGACAGCGGCACGATCACGCATGGCCCGTCCCCCCTCACTCGACTCGCTTGACGACAACGACGCGAGTGTAAGGAGAACGGTTCGCCGACCGCACGGCATTTTCGGATCCGGGGTCGGTCCGGTCCTAGGGCTTACAGACCATCAGCACGTAATCCTGATCTTGCTTTCCGGTTCGTTGCCCTGCGCGAGGACGGGTGCCCGGAGGGGCGCGACGGCAGCGGGTGGGGTGGTCGCCGGTGCGGCGGTCGCCGGTGCGGTGACGATGTCGTGCGCTTCGAGCAGTACGCTCCGGGCGTGAGCGGGTCTCGTCACGGTCTGAGGGGACCGCACGTCAACCGGTACGCCTCCTGGATCCAGGGTTCCGTGGTCTTGGGGTTCACCCCACAGGCCAGGGACGCACCGACATCGCCCGACCAGGTGGTCACGCTGCCGTAGACGTCGCGGCCGGGACAGCTCACGGTGAAGCTCGCATCGACGACCCGCACTCCCTCGGCCTGGACGAAACGCCCCCCGTGCCCGAGGGAGTCAACCTTGACGGGGTGGCGCCGACGGTCGGCGGATTCCTCCCCCGGAGTCGCCAGTTCCTCGACGTCCCACCACTTGAGGTGCTTGGCGAGCGCGGCGAGAGCCTGGTGCCGTGATACGCGGTCGTCGCTCATGCTGACCTGGGGCACTATGTTGCGGACGAGCCCCGGGTGAAACGTGACCCAGTCGTCGCTCTTTCGGACTTCCACGACCGGCGAGACTTCGGTCAGTCGCCACTCCCGGTGCACCGAGGTCCACCGGAAGGTCCCGCCCGCACAGGACGGCGTGGACGCTGTGGCCTTGTTCTCGGCCTCGGTCGTCTGCCTCGCCGCCGGCTTTTCGGCCGCGGCCGTACAGGCGGACGTCGACGCCGCAACCGCGCACAGCAGCGCCACCATCGCCCACCCATGACGTCGTGTCATCCTGCCGCGTGCCATTCGCTGTTGTTCCGCTCGCTCAAGCGCCGGCCCCCGGCCGGTCGGGAAAATGGATCAAGATCCAGGAGTCTGCGACTGTAGGCCTTCTGACCAGCCAAAACAGAGTTTGTGATGCAGTCGTGACGCACCGGGGCGGAGTGACGCCGTCATGGGTCCCCCACGTGATGGGGATCGCCACATGTGTCACCGACACGGGCGGGTGACCTGTCACTGCCTTGGTTTGCTTACAGTCCGTCAAGGACGGCGAGGCGCATGACGGGTCAGGCAGTCCCGCGGCTCACTTCGGAAAGCGTGGCGGCCTCGCCGACCGCGGCAAGCAGTTCGATGGGGAACTCTCGATCCCCTTGGCCGACGATGAGTCCGAGCCAGCGGCCAGTGGACGGCACCTGCCACATCTGCATGCTCCCAGCAAGGTTGCACAGGGAGACCAGGGGCTCGGGCGCCTCGATGTCTGGGCAGTCCGGGTTGTCGAGCCCCAGGTACGGCCACAGATCGACCACCGTCGGACTACCCCAACGTCCGGCCAGCACCGTGACCAGTGCGGTGAGGTCTGCCTCCAACTCCACCTCGGCTGCCGTGACCGTCTCCAGATCAGGAACGTCCCAGAAGTCCCGGCTCCGCCGGAGAGCAGCGATGTGATACCCGGCCCCGCTCCGTCCGTGTTGCGTCTCCGACTGGCCTTCCTGTTCGGGGAACGGCAGAGCAATCAAGGCATCGATGATCGACAGCTGCTCCTCAGTGGAACCTGCGGACCAGGGCTGGTTCGGCATGGCCGGAGTGTAGGGCTGGTGACAGACGTCGCGCCCAGTCACCACCAGCAAGATCACGATCTATGGATGGAACACCAGTAGGGCTTGGTCCGGCGTGTAGAACTGCTGCCGGACCCGTCGTAGCCATGCCTCGGCTGCCCTCTCATCGGGCTGTTCGGGCAGGACGCCGGGCGTCGCGTCGAAGGCTTCCTCGAAGTGGCGCAGCAGCGGCAGCGCGGACGACGGGTCGGCGGCGGCCCGCTCGCCGAAGGCGTGGTAGCTCTCGGGGTCCTCGACCCGGACGGTCAGCCGGCCGGTGGCGTACAACTCGTAGCCCTGGGTGCACAGCCGCTTGAGGTGCCGGGCGTGCTTGGCGGTGCGCGTGCGGATGCCCGGATCACCGGCGCGGTTCTGGAGCTTGCGGAACTGCTGTGTGGCGTACCCGAGATACGCGTCACGGACCCGGCCGGCGCACAGAAGGGTCGACCGGATACCGATCAGCTCCTCACCGAGAGGGGTCCTCACCTCGTACAACTCCTCCGGCAGCCAGACCAGTTCCATGACGGTCGGGTTTCCGCCGAGCGCGAGCCGGCACCACTTCGCCGCCTCGTGCAGGGTGTGGTCGGGTGCGGTGGTGACGTGGGTCTCCTTCGGGCCGTGCAGGCCGTGCAGGGTCTCGGTGGGGGCGGCGAACATGCCGAGCCGGTCCACGTCGGAGCCCTCGCGGGCGAGGCCGTACGCCGTCGAGCCGACGACGCCGGACAGCAGGATGTTGGTAACGGTCACGGAAGTCCCCCGGTCTCGGATCGCTCGCCCTTCGTTTCGGTGGCGAGGACGGCGGCGGACCGTCATGATGCCGTGTGCACGGCACTGACGGCCTGCCCTTTTCCGCCCACCGGCCCCTTCCGGCACGCCCCTCGGGTTCCTCCAGCGTTCACAGCCGCATCACATTCACGCCTTCGAGCGCGCCCGGTCTCGAACTAGCGTCCAGGAGTCGACCGTCCGGATCACCCCGATCCCGGTGACCTGAACGGTCTTCACGATCACCCCGATTTTCACGAGTGAGGTTCCGATGTCCGCACGACATGCCCTTGTCGGCCTGGCCCTGCTGCCGGTGCTGGCCGCCCCGACCGCCGCCCAGGCGACGACGGACGCCCCGCACGCGTCGTCCCACAAGGCGCGCTTCGACCTCCAGGCCCACCGCGGCGGCCTCGGCATGACGACCGAGAGCACGCTGGAGGGGTTCGGCAAGGCGCTGCGGCTGGGCGTCTCCACCCTGGAGCTGGACACCCAGGTCACCAAGGACCACAAGGTCGTCGTCACGCACGACCGGCAGGTCAGCGCGCAGAAGTGCAAGGACACGGCACCGGTCGTGCCGGGCGACGCGCAGTACCCGTACGTCGGGAAGTACATCAAGGACCTGACGCTGGCGCAGATCAAGACCATGGACTGCGGCTTCCAGCAGCTGCCCGGCCACCCCGAGCAGGAGCAGATCGCGGGCGCCCGGATGGCCGAACTCCGGGACGTGCTGAACCTGGTCAAGCGCTACAAGGCCAAGGACGTCACCCTCAACATCGAGACGAAGGTCGAGGCGGGCGCGCCCGAGCAGACCGCGCCGCGTGAGCTGTTCGTGCGCCGGGTGTTCGAGGAGATCCGCGCCTCCGGCCTGGAGCGCCAGGTCAGCATCCAGTCCTTCGACTGGGGCGCGCTGAAGGCGATGCACAAGCTGGCGCCGCGCTGGCCGCTGGTGGCGCTGACCAACTACGACTTCCTCCAGGTCGGCAAGGACGGCGCCTCGCCCTGGCTGGGCGGGATCGACGCCGACGACTACGACGGCGACTTCGTGAAGGCCGCCGCGACCGTCCCGGGTGTCAAGGCCCTCTCCCCCAACTACGGCTTCCCGCAGAACGGCAAGATCGGCGACCCCGGCTTCCGCTTCTACCCCGACTCCACGATGATCCGCGACGCGCACGCCCGGGGCCTGAAGGTCGTCCCGTGGACCTGCGACGACCCGGCGACCGTGGCGGCGCTCATGGACATGGGCGTCGACGGCATCATCACGAACTACCCGAACCGCGTCCGCGAGCTGATGGCGGACCGCGGGATGCGGCTGCCGAAGCCGCACTTCCCGCGCCACTGACGCGGGTCGCCCGTGGACGGGCCGGCGGACGTCCGGCCCGTGACGGCCCCGCTGACCCGGGGCACCCTCGCGCGGGCCGGGCGGTCGTCCCGGCCCGCGACGGCGTATCGTCACCGGCGGACGGCCGGTGATCACAGGGGTGGGCCCGGCGGGGCGTACAGCACTTCGGGGGTGTCCGTGGCCGCGCGTCCGTGCGGGGACCTGTTCCGACGACGGCCCTGGCGGGGGCGTGACGAGGACGGGCGGACCACCTGGACACGCGGCCGCGTCACGGCGACCCTGGGCCTGCTGGTCGCCCTCCCGCTGCTCTTCCCGTCGCTCGTGCCGAGCACGCCGGGCAATGTGGGCGGCCTGACCGAGAACTTCCTGCCCTGGCTCGGCGTGCCGGTAGCGCCGCTGCTCGCCGTGGCCGCCCTGCGCCGGTCGGCGAGCGGGCTCACGGCCGGGGTCGCGGCCGCCGTGGTCTGGATCGCCCAGTTCGGCCCGTCGTGGGCACCCCGGGAACCCGGCGACCACGACCTGGCGGTGGTGCAGCACAACGTCAGCGACGTGAACGAGGACCCGGCGGCCACGGCACGCTCGCTCGTCGAGGCCGGACCTGATCTGCTGGCGCTCCAGGAACTCACGGAGGAAGCGCTCCCCGACTACGAGGCGGCGTTCAGGAGCCGTTACCCGCATCACGTCGTGGTCGGGACGGTCGGCCTGTGGTCGCGGTACCTGCTGACGGACGGGGGCGCGGCGGACATCCGGCCCGAGGAGGTCCCGGGCGACTGGAACCGGGGGCTGCGCGCCGTCGTCCGGTTCGGACCGGAGCACGCGGTCGCCGTGTACGTGGCGCATCTGCCCTCGGTGCGGATCAGGCCGGCCGCCGGATTCGACACCCGGTGGCGCGACGAGAGCGCGCGGCTGCTGGGAGAGAGGGTCGCCGCCGAGAGGACGGACACGGTGATCGTCGCGGGCGACCTCAACGGCACGACGCGGGACCGCGGCCTGGACCCGCTGACGTCCCGGCTGCGCTTCGCGGACGAGGACTTCGAGTTCAGCTGGCCCACCGTGTTCCCCGTCGCCAGGATCGACCAGGTGATGACGCGGGGCGGCACGGTGACGGACGTCCGGACCCTCCCCGCGACGGGAAGCGACCACCTTCCGGTGCTGGCCCGGATCGCGTTGGATGACGAGCGGGACGGCACAGGCACCTAGGACCGGCCGTCCGACAGGGGCTACCACCCGGCAGGCCGGCGACTGGACCCTCGCCGAAGCACTCCGCGCCGCGAAACCATTGACGGCAATGGTCCATACCAATACGTTCCCACCCATGTTAAGAACCCTGAGAAGACTGGCCGTTGCCACCTGCTCCCTGTCGCTGCTCGCCGTCCTCGCCCCGGCGGCCGGAACAGCCGTCGCCGGGGAGTCGCACTCCGCGACCTCCCAGCACGGCAAGCACGGTAAGCACGGCAAGCGGGTGGGCTACTTCACGCAGTGGGGCGTGTACGGCCGCGACTTCCAGGTCAAGGACCTGGACACGAGCGGTCAGGCGGCCAGGCTGACGCACATCAACTACGCCTTCGGCAACGTGAACGCCGAAGGCGAGTGCTTCACCGGGAACGTGCCGGGCGAGGCCGACGCCTGGGCCGACTACGCGCGCCCCCTCGACGCCGCGAACTCCGTGGACGGCGTCGCCGACACCGACACGCAGCAGCTCGCCGGCAACTTCAACCAGCTGCGTGAGCTCAAGGCGAAACATCCCGGCCTCAAGGTGCTGATCTCGCTGGGCGGCTGGAGCTGGTCCACCCACTTCTCCGACGCCGCGCTGACCCCGGCCTCGCGCAAGAAGTTCGTGTCCTCCTGCATCGACCTGTACATCAAGGGCAACCTGCCGGTCGACGGCGCGCGCGGTGGCGCGGGCTCGGCGGCCGGGCTGTTCGACGGCGTGGACCTGGACTGGGAGTGGCCCGGTTCGCCGGGTGACACGGACACGGTCTACCGGCCCGAGGACAAGCGGAACTTCACCGCCCTCGTGCACGAGTTCCGCACCCAGCTCGACGCGTACGCCAAGAGCCAGGCACCGCGCGGCAAGAAGGCCAGGCACTACGAACTGACGGCGTTCGTACCGGCCGCTCCGGGCGCGATCGACGCCGGGTTCGACATCCCGCGCATCATGCGGGACTTCGACTTCGTGAACCTCCAGGGGTACGACTACCACGTGTCGGGCCAGCCCACGACGGCCCAGCAGTCGGCCCTGTTCGCGCCGGGCGACTTCAGCGTGGACCGGACGGTCCGGGACTGGGTGCGCAGGGGCGCCCAGCCCCGCAAGCTGGTGGTCGGCATGCCGTTCTACGGGCAGGGCTGGACCGGGGTGAGCGGTGGCGGCGACGGCCTCGGCCAGCCGGCCACCGGTCCGGCGAAGGCCACGTACGCGGACGGCTACGAGGACTACAAGGTCCTCAAGGGTCTGGCCTCCTCCGGCGCGTACACCGTGCACCGCGACCGCTGGAACGGCAGCGCGTGGCTCTTCGACGGCACGACGCTGTGGACGTACGACGACCCGAAGGTCCTGAAGACCAAGGCCTCGTACATCCGCAAGCTCGGTCTGGGCGGCGCGATGTTCTGGTCGATGGACGGCGACACGGCCGACGGCGAGCTGACGGCGGCGGTGGACAAGGGCCTCAACGGCCGCTGATCCACGGTCGGATGACGGACCTCGGCACCTGACACAGGTGCCGAGGTCCGGGCGTGAGCCATCAGGCCGGACCGCCCGCTCCGGCCGCCGTCGCGGACCTCAGAGCCCCTGGCCGAGCCGGATCCGCAGCCGTGCGCCGTCCGCGCCGCCCGGCCAGGTGACGAGTCGGCAGCCGTTCTCCGCCTCCGTCACCTCGGCGCCGCCGCCCTCGTCGACGAGAACCTCCCGGCCGGTCTCCAGCAGGGCGCTGCCGGGGCCCTCGCCACGGCGCAGCAGGAGCGTGGAACCGTCGCCCGCGCCGTCCAGTTCGGCGGTCGCCCACCGCAGGACGGCGCCGTCCAGGCGGATGTCGAGCGGCAGCATCCGCCCGCTGCGCACCGGCAGCTCCAGCGCGGCTCCCCCGGCCAGCGGCACGCCGTCCACGTCCAGGGTGAACTTCTGCGGGACCTGGGAGATGTTGACCAGGTGGAGGAGGCGCTGGCCGGTCGCGTCCGCCGTGCTGGTGACGACGAGACCGGGCGCCTCGCCGTGCGCGACCAGGCGCCGGCGCACTCCGAGCCTGGCGCACACGGCGCGCCAGAAGTCGAGGTGGCAGGGGTAGTCGCAGGCCATGACGATCGCGTGGCCGCCGCCCTCCGTGCGTACCTCGAAGGCGACCGGCGAGCCGTCGGCGACGTCGAGGACGAGCGGTTGCGCGTCGGTCTCTCCCGTGGCGCGCAGGCGTTGCAGGACGCCGACCCGGACCTCGGGCTGCGGGCCGGCCCAGTCGCCGGCGCGCACGGACGGGAAGTAGTGGACCGTGGCGTCGACGGTCTCGGTGACGGCGACGCCCAGGGCGTCGGCGAGCACCGTGCACGGTGTCCCGTCGTCGTCCAGCACGGGCAGCACTCCGTGCAGCAGCAGGCGTCCGCCGGCCCGGACGAACGCGGCGAGGCGCTCCTGCACGGCCCGGCCCAGGACGGACGGCGTGGCAAGGGCCACGGCCGGTCCGGCCGGGTCGAGGGCGCTGCCGGCCGAGGTGGGGGCGGCGGACAGGTCGACCGCCCCGAAGGAGTGACCTCCGAGCAGCAGGGCACGGGCCAGGATGTCGCGGGGGCCCATGCCCCGGTACCGCTCGACCTCTTGGACGAGCTCGCGCCGCCGGGCGGCTTCCGGGTGCGAGTACTCGGTGAGGTAGTGGTCCTGGACGTAGCCGAGGACGACGTCGTCGTGCTCCTCGTCCATGTCGGCCAGCAGGTGCTCGGCGCCGTGGACGGCCCGGACCACGTTGCGAACCGCCGGATAGGTGGGGCTGATCCGGCCCTCGGGGTCGACGGGGGCGGCGAATCCGTGGCGCTCCCCGGTGAAGGCGATCCGGTCGTTGCCGTCCCCGACGGGCTCGTCGAGGGGCGGGTTGTGGCCGCCCGCGAAGAGGTAGTAGCTGATCAGCCGGTTGCCCTGCGCGACGCACAGCCGCGTCTTCAGCTCGGTGGCCTCCGGACTGGCCTCGCGGCTGAGGTCCTCGACGTAGTTGCCGGTGCCGGACTCGAACTCGAGGGAGGTCAGGGGCTGGTCGGCGTCGTGGACGGCGGCCATGAACGCGTTCATGACGTACAGGTCCGGGACGTTCTCGACGGTCAGTTCGCCGAGGTAGTGGTCGGAGCCCGAGGTGGTCTGCGGCAGGCCCGCGTACGCCTTGGAGAGCTGGCTGATGCCGATCGGGAACGTCCGGCCGCGCCCCTCGGACGTGCCGTGCAGATTGACGAGGAACGGCACACCGTGGATGCCGTGCCGCACGGCGCTCTCGCGCAGCCGCAGCAGGTACCGGGCGTAGCGGTCGCGGTGGTGGGTGCCGAGGTCGTGGTGGAGCGCCAGCTGCTGCGCCTCGCTGCCGCCCCGGGTTCCTCCCGCGCGCCACTGGGCCGCCCATGCCTCGGGGTCGCGCGGGTCGGCGCCGTAGCGCTGCCGCGCGTCGTCGGCTCCCCACTGCTCGACCGCCCAGGACGCCAGATCCTGGAGGGTGCGGTCGGTCAGCTCGGGGGTGTTGGTGACCCAGGAGAGCATGCCGACCTCGTTGTCGAGCTGCACCGCGGCGACAGGTCCACCGCGGGTGACCAGCCGGTCGGCGAGAACGGGAATGATCTCGCCGAACCAGCGCTCGGCCTGGGCGAGGTAGCCGGGTTCGAGGTAGTCGAGCGTCTGCGTCGGGCCGCGCTCACCGTCCCAGCCGAGGGGTATCGCGGCGGGGTGTTCGCGGTAGACGCGGAACGGGATGCCCTCGTTCTTGAGCTCGGCCATGATGAACGGGCCGGGGCGGGCGATGACCAGGAGGTCGCGTTCGGCGGCGAGGTCGAGGAAGCCGACCAGGTCGCGGTACTCGCTGGTGGCGCCGGTCAGGTCGACCTCGCCGGAGGCGGTCTCGTGGATCAGCCACGGCATGTAGGCGGCGACGGCGGTGCATCCCGCGGCGACGAGCTTGTCGAGCCGGTCCGCCCAGTCGCGGCGGTGGAGGCGGAAGTAGTGCACCTCGCCTGCCATCAGGATCCGCGGGACCCCGTCGACGAGGAGTCGGCGCCGCTCCAGCCGCACTCCGTCCGCGGGCCGACCGGGGGTGTCGGGGTGGCCGGGAATCGTCGCTGCCGGGGCGTTGTCTGAAGGGGGTGTCTTCACGGAGGAGTCCTCGGGTGATCGTCAGGGGGTATCGGACGGGCGGTGGTCCGCGGTGCCGGGCCGCGCTCGACTACGAGGGCGCGCCACGGTCATACCGAGGGGAGCTCGCCGGCGACCGTGCGGTCCGGGCCGAGGTCGGCGGCGTCGTACGGCCGCTCGACTCAGGGTTCTCGCCTCTCGCGGCTCTCCGGTGCGCGCACCACCCTGAACCCCGTGTTCCCGCTGGAGCTGTCCGGGGTGTTGCCCATGCGGGCCGATGTGCGGTAGCGGAGGCAGTACGACTCGTGGCACAGGTGCGAGCCGCCCTTGAGGACGCGGGCGCCCGGGGCGAACCGGTCCGCGCACCACTCCCACACGTTGCCGGTCATGTTGAACAGGCCGTGGGCGTTCGGCGGGAAGGCGTCCACCGGGCAGGTCGCGCGGTAGCCGTCGGCGGCGGTGTTCCGCCCGGGGAACGTGCCGCGGAAGATGTTCATGCGGTACTCGCCGCCCGGGTCGCGTTCGTCGCCCCAGGGGTACGGCCGGCCCTCCAGTCCGCCACGCGCGGCGTACTCCCACTCGGCCTCGGACGGCAGCCGTGCCCCCGCCCAGCGGCAGTACGCGAGGGCGTCGTCGTACGACACGTGGACCACCGGGTGGTCCCCGCGGCCGTCGAGGACGGACGCGGGGCCTTCCGGGTGGCGCCAGTCGGCGCCGTGGACCTGCCGCCACCACGGGGTGTCGGCCGCCGCGCGGGTCGGCGGGAAGTCGTCGGGGAGGAAGCCGCCGAAGACGAAGGACCAGCCGAAGCGTTCGGCGTCCGTACGGTGGCCGGTGGCCTCGGCGAAGGCGGCGAACTCCGTGGTGGTGACGGCCGTCGCGCCGATGGTGAAGGCGTCGACCGTCACCTCGCGGACCGGGCCCTCGCGGTCCGCCGGGTACGGGGAGTCGTCGCTGCCCATGAGGAAGGAGCCGCCGGGCAGCTCCCGCCAGCCGCCGTGCGGGACGGCGGCGGCGGGAGCGTGCTCGACGCGGATCGCGGTCGCCGCCGCCGTGCGTGACTGCGGGGGCCGCCGCGGAGCGCAGCAGGCCGAGCGATCCGAGTCGTGGCTCACCGGGCGGCCCTCACTCGGCAGGGCGGAGATCGAAGATCCCGTACCCGAAGCCCGCGACGGTCAGCAGGTCGTCGTCGTTCACCTCGGCTCCGGCTGCCTCGACAGCCTGGGTGGCGCCGCTGGTGACGCCTTCCGGCAGCGTGAACTCCGCCCGCTCACGGCGGGGGTTGACGACGATCAGGTACCGCCCGCCGCGCACGTACACGAAGGGGTACCCCTCGTGCAGCACCCGCACCTCCGCCTCGCTGCCCAGCTCGGGCGTCGACTTGCGCAGGGCGATCAGGCGGCGCACCAGGTTCAGGAGGGAGTCGGGGTCCTCGCGCTGGGCGGCGACGGTGGGGTGGGCGGGGTCCGGGTCCACGGGGAGGTAGAGGCGTTCGGCGGTGGCGGTGGAGAAGCCGGCGTTCGCGGTGTCGTCCCACTGCATCGGGGTGCGCGAGCCGGCCCGGTTGTAGCGGGGGCCGAGGACGCTGCCCTCGTGCTCCGGCAGGCCGGGGACGTAGCGCATGCCGATCTCGTCGCCGTAGTACACGGCAGGCAGGGTCGGCCAGGTCAGCTGGAAGGCGAAGGCCGCGGGGAGCTGCTCGGCGGTGCGCGGTCCGGAGGCGAGGCGGGAGAAGTCGTGGTTGGCGGTGGGCAGGGCGACGAAGCCACCGCGCCCGGCGTCGGAGATCGCGGCGGTGGCGGTCCGCCAGCCGTCGAGGAAGGTCCCCAGGGACCCCGCGCCGTCGGCGCCGAAGTAGGGCTCCAGCGGGGCCCAGCCCTCGCTGACGGTGCCGGTGTTGTTGTTCCACAGGGAGCGCAGTTTGAGGCCGTCGTCCTCGGCGCCGAACTGCAGGAAGAAGTCGGCGTGGAAGCCGGCCGGCACGGAGACGGCCGGGTCGCCCCACTCGGACAGCATCGCGGCCCGCGGATGCCTCTTGTCCATCCAGTCGCGCATGTCGCGCCAGAGGCGGGCCGACTCGGCGTGGCCGGGGTCGTCCTTGACGAGCGACGCGGCCATGTCGACGCGGAATCCGGACAGACCCAGGTCGATCCAGTGCTCCATGATGTCGCGCAGGGCCTGGCGGTTGGCGCGCGGTCCTTCGGCGTCGACGGGCTGCCGCCAGGGCTCGTCCGGGTGGGTGCGCGCGTAGCCGAAGTTGAGGGCGGGCTGGCTGGGGAAGAAGTTCGGCTTGTACCAGCCGCGCCGGGTGCCGGGCGAGGGCTGGAATCCGTCGCCCGGGTCGGTGTCGCCCTCGGCCCAGATGTAGCGGTGGTCGGAGGTGTCGTCGGCGGACGCCCTGAACCAGGGGTGCTGGTCGGAGGTGTGGCCCGCCACGAGGTCGAGCAGGAGGCGGATACCGCGGCGCCGGGCGCTGTCGGCGAGCCTGGCCAGGCTGTCGTTGGTGCCGTAGCGGGGGGCGACGGTGAGGTAGTCGGACACGTCGTAGCCGGCGTCCTGGAACGGCGAGGCGAAGCACGGGTTGAGCCAGACCGTGTTCACACCGAGCCAGGCGAGATGGTCGAGCCGCTGCTCGATGCCGGCGAAGTCACCGATGCCGTCGCCGTCCGCGTCGGCGAAGCTCTGCGGATAGATCTGGTAGAGGACCGCGTCGGCCAGCCACTCCGTGGCCGGGCGGTTGTCGGGGCCGGAGCCGTTCGTCGTCATGGGATCGTCCCTTCAGGAGGCGGTCGGCGCGGGCAGCACGCCCTCCGGCGTGTCGCCGAAGTGGCGCTGGAGTTGGGCCAGTTGTGCCGTGAGGTCCTCGACGATGTCCGCATACAGCGGGTCGTCGTGGCGGTTGTGCAGCTCGTGCGGGTCCTGGGTCAGGTCGAACAGCTCCCAGGCGGGCGTGCGCGGCGCCTGCTTGGCACCGTCCGCCCCCGACCCGTGACCCGGGTAGTGGATGAGCTTGTGTGTGCGGGTGCGGATGCCGTAGCAGGCCTGGACGTTGTGGCAGACGTCCAGATGCATGTAGTAGCGGTAGTAGACGGCGTCCCGCCACTCCTGCCCGTCCTCCCCCTTCAGCAGGGGTAGGAGCGACCGGCCCTGCATGCGGGAAGGAGGTGCCACGCCCGCCATGTCCAGCAGGGTGGGGGCGTAGTCGATGTTGGCCACCAGTTCGTCGTGGCGGGAACCGGCCTCGGTGACGCCGGGCCAGCGCATCACCAGCGGGATACGCATGCCCTCCTCGTACATGAACCGCTTGTCGAACCAGCCGTGCTCGCCGAGGAAGAAGCCGTGGTCCGAGGTGTACGTGACGGCCGTCGAGCCCGCCAGGCCGGCGACGTCGAGGTAGTGCAGCACGCGGCCGACGTTCTCGTCGAGGGCGGCGATCACCCGGAGGTAGTCCTTGATGTAGTGCTGGTAGCGCCACTCGCGCTCCTCGCGCGGTGACAGTCCGGGCGGCACCGGCACACCTTTGAGGTCCTGGTCGTCGAGGTCCTCCATGCTCATCCGCGCCTCGTGCGCGGCGGGGGCGCGGCCGTCGAGGTCGTCGTGGAGGGTGGGCGGGGCGGGGATGTCCTCGTGCGCGTACAGGTGCCGGTGGCGTTCGGCGGGCTCGAACGGGCGGTGCGGCGCCTTGTGCTGGATCAGCAGGCAGAAGGGCTGGTCGGGGTCACGCTTGTCGAGCCAGTTCAGCGCGAGGTCGGTGATGATGTCGGTGACGTAGCCCGGGTACGTCTTCCTGCCGTGGGCGGTGAGGAACTCGGGGTCGTGGTAGACGCCGTGTTCCGGCAGGATCTCCCAGTGGTCGAAGCCCTCGGGGTCGTGGCCCTCGCCGTGGCCGAGGTGCCATTTTCCGACGATGGCGGTCTGGTAGCCCGCCTCCTGGAGCATCTTCGGGAACGAGGGCTGCCTCGCGTCGAACCTGTGGTCCGGGCCCTCCAGCGAGGTCATGCCGTTGACATGGCTGTAGGTGCCGGTCAGGAGGGTGGCGCGGGCGGGCGAGCAGATCGCGTTGGTGCAGAAGGTGTTCTCGAAGACCGTGCCCTCGGCGGCGAGGCGGTCGACCGACGGCGTCTCGTTGATCACGCTGCCGTAGGCCCCGATGGCCGCGGGAGCGTGGTCGTCGGTCATGAACAGGATGATGTTCGGACGCTGGTCGGTGGTCATGGGCGGTGGGCTCCGGTGAGGGGGGGGGTGAGAGCGTACGTTCCGTTGCGAGAGCCGGGGTGGCACCGCGGCGAGAGGCGACGCCTACGCCGGGGGTCACGTCCGCCGTCGCGAACGGCGGACGTGACCGGACCCGGCGTGTCAGCCGACCGTCAGAGTGCAGCGGGCCTCGGCCAGGGAGTCCGTACCGGCGTAGAGGTCGATCCTGCCCGGCTCGACGGTGAAGTGACCGGCCTGGTCGTTCGTCCAGAAGCCGAGGTCCTCGGCGCCGAGCGTGAAGCGCACCTGCGTGGTCCGCCCCGGTTCGAGCGTGACGCGACGGAACCCGCGCAGCCGGCGCACCGGCTGGGCGATGCTCGCCACCGGGTCGTGGACGTAAAGCTGGACGACCTCGTCGCCGGTGAGTTCGCCGGTGTTCGTCACGTCCACGCGGACCTCGACGGACTCGCCGCGCCCCAGCTCGTCGACGGTGACCGACTGCCGGTCGAGCCGGGGCTCCCCGATGGCGAACGTGGTGTAGCTCAGGCCGTGCCCGAAGGCGAACTGCGGTCCGTCGGCGAGGTCCAGGTACTTGGAGACGTACTTCTCCTCGTCGTTGGCCGGGTCGTAGGGGCGTCCCGTCCTCTCCCGGTTGTAGTAGAGCGGGATCTGGCCGACCGCGCGGGGGAAGGTGACCGGCAGCTTGCCGCCGGGGTTGACGGCCCCGAAGAGCACGTCGGCGACGGCGTTCCCGGCCTCGATGCCCGGGTGCCACGCCTCGAGCAGCGCCGGGACGCCGTCCACCCAGTTGCCGATCGTCAGCGGACGGCCGTTGAGCAGCACGACCGCGAACGGCCTGCCGGTGGCGGCGACGGCGGCGATGAGCTCCTCCTGCCCGTCGGGCAGGGAGATCTCGCTGCGCACCGCGGCCTCACCGCTGAGCTCGGGCTCCTCACCGACGACGACGACCGTGACCTCGGCGGACTCGGCGGCGGCGACGGCCTCGGCCACGTCGGACCCGGCGTGCACGACCTTCGCGGCGGGGACGGCGGCGCGTACCGCCTCCAGGACGCTGACCGACGGGAACCGGCGGCAGCCGGGACCGGCCCAGGTGCCGTGCAGATCCGTGTGGTCGGCGAACGGGCCGACCACCGCGATGGACCCGGCACCGGTGTCCAGCGGCAGCACACCGCCGTCGTTCTTCATGAGCACCATGGAGCGGGCTGCGGTCTGCCGCGCCGCCTCCCGGGCCTGCGGTGTCGGCGCGTCGATGGCCGCGGACTCGTCGGTGTACGGGTCGTCGAAGAGGCCGAGCGCGAACTTCAGCCGCAGGATGCGGGCGACGGCGTCGTTCAGTCGGTCCTCGGTGATCCGGCCTTCCGCGAGCAGCCGCTCGCCGTGCGCGGCGATGTTCGTGCTGACCATCTCCATGTCGAGGCCGGCCATCAGGGCCAGTCGCGCCGCGTCGGCGCCGTCCTCGGCGTAGCCGTGGGCGATGAGCTCCTCGACACCCGTGTAGTCGCTGACGACCACCCCGTCGAAGCCCCACTCCTCCTTGAGGATGCCGGTCATCGTGTGCGGGTTGCCGTGCGCCGGGACGCCGCTGACGGTGTTGAACGCCGCCATGACGGTGGCCACTCCGGCGTCGACGGCGGCCCGGAACGGCGGCAGGTAGAGATTACGGAGCCGCTGCTCGGAGGCGTCGACCGTGTTGTAGTCCCGCCCGCCCTCGGCGCCGCCGTAGGCGACGAAGTGCTTCGCGCAGGCGGCGACGTTGCCGTCGGCGGTGAGGTCGTCGCCCTGGTAGCCGCGGACCTTGGCCACCGCGAGGACGGCGTTGAGGTACGGGTCCTCGCCGCTGCTCTCCGCGATACGGCCCCAGCGGGGCTCGTGGGTGACGTCCATCATCGGCGAGAACGTCCAGCGCACGCCATTGGACCTGGTCTCCCTCGCCGAGACCTCGGCGTCGCGCTCGACCACCGCCGGGTCGAAGCTGGAGGCCTGGGCCAGCGGGATCGGGAAGGTGGTCCAGAAGCCGTGGATCACGTCGAAGCCGAAGAGCAGCGGGATGCCCAGCCGGGACTCCTCGACCGCCATGCGCTGGAGGGTGTTGGTGTGGGCCGCGCCGTGCAGGTTCAGCACCGAGCCGAGCAGGCCGGCCCGGGCCGCACGCTCGACCTCCTCGGTCTGGCCGCCGCCGGGGCCGGTGTCGCCGGTCCAGGTCAACTGTTGGAGCTGGCCCAGCTTCTCCTCGATCGTCATCGAGTCGAGCAGGTCCTTGACCTTGTCTTCGTACGGTCCGCCGAGCATCTCAGTCCCTTTACTCGTTCGCGCCGCCATCGCAGGGCTGACGACCCCTGGCTGTATGCGCATACATTCTCTCTTGCACGATATCCCCCGCACCTGCGGGTGGGGCAACACCGGTGGGTGCGGCACCCGGTGCCCCTCGCCGGCCGACACAGCCGGGCGGCGAGGGGGAGTTCAGCCCTGGTACACGGTGAACTCCGGCCGCCGCGTCCGCGGTACGGTGCGGAAGTTCCGCCCCGGTACACGGTGAACGCCGGCCGCCGCGTCCGCGGCACGGTACGGCGGCCCCCCGGAGAAGACCTTCGCGCCGGTGCGGCGGGCCCGTTCACCGACGGCCATGCCGGTCCCGTCACTTGACGAGCGGCGGTGGGTGGTACGGGGCCGGCGGCCGTCAGGGTGCCGCCGGCCCCGTACGGATCACGGGCGCGCCCGCTACTTGATGCCCGCCGTGGCGATGCTCTGCGTGAAGTAGCGCTGCAGCACGATGAAGACGGCGAGGACCGGCAGCACGACCAGGAACGCGCCGGCCATCAGCACACCGTTCGAGCCGTTGGCCTTGGTCGGGTCGGTGGCGAAGGTGGCCAGCGCCACCGGGAGCGTGTACTTCTCGACGTCGTTGGTCGCGATCAGCGGCCACAGGAAGTTGTTCCACGAGCCGAGGAAGACGAAGATCGACAGGGTCGCCAGAGCGGGCTTCACCTGGGGAATCACGATCCGCCAGAAGATGTACCACTCGCGCGCCCCGTCCACCCGGGCGGCCTCCAGCAGCTCGTCGGGGACGGCTGACATGAACTGCCGCATCAGGAAGACCCCGAAGGCACCGGCCGCCGACGGCAGGACGAGCCCCGCGTAGGTGTCGAGGAGGTTCATCTTGCTCACCATGACGAACTGCGGCATCAGCATCAGGTTGCCGGGCACCATCAGCGCCGCCATGACGACGCCGAAGACCACCTTCTTGCCCGCGAAGTTCAGCTTGGCCAGGGCGTAGCCCAGCATGGAGCAGAACAGCAGGTTGCACAGGGTGACGAGGAGCGCGACAAGTGTCGAGTTGAAGAAGTAGCGGGGCACGTCCAGGAGGTCGAACAGCCTGCTGAAGTTGGCCGTCGTCCAGTCCGTGGGGATCCACACCGGCGGACTCGCCGAGAGGTCCTGGGGCGTCTTGAACGCGGACAGGCCCATCCACACGAAGGGCGCGGTCGTGACCAGCAGACCGAGGCCGAGCAGCGCGTAGGTGACGCCCCTCGCCCGGCGGGTACGGCGGTCCCGGGCGGCGTACCCGTCGCGGCGCGCGGTGGTGGTGGCACTCGTGTCGGTCGTGGCGCTCATTTGGTCTTGTCCTTCAGCAGCCGCATCTGGAGCAGCGTGACGGCCAGGATGATCACGAACAGGGTGTAGGCCATCGAGCTGGCGTAGCCCATGTTGAAGAAGTTGAAGCCCTCGCGGTACATGAGGAGCGAGACCGTGAGCGTGCTGTCCGAGGGACCGCCGTTGGTCATCACGAACGGCTCCTCGAAGACGTTGAGGAAGCCGATCGTCGTCATCACCGTCACGTAGAGCGTGGTGGGCCGCAGCAGCGGGACGGTGATCCTGCGGAACTCCTGGAAGGCGCCCGCGCCGTCGAGCTTCGCGGCCTCCCGTACCTCGGTGGGGATCGCCTGCAGCCCCGCGAGGAACAGCACCATCGACGTGCCCATGTTCCGCCAGACCGCCATCGCGATCAGCGACGGCATGGCGAGGGACTCGGAGGCGAGGAAGTCGGGGGCGGTGAGTCCCACCTGGGCGGCCAGCCCGGCGATCAGGCCCTCACTCGGGTCGAGGACGAAGCGCCACACCACGGCGACGGCGACGATGGCCGTGACCACCGGGGCGTAGAAGCCGACCCGGAAGAAGGTGCGGAACCGTTCGATGCCGGAGTTCAGCAGCACCGCCGCCAGCAGGCCGCAGCCGATGGTCAGCGGTACGCCCAGCACCACGAAGTAGCCGGTGTTGAACAGCGCCCGCAGGAACTGCTCGTCGCCGAACAGCTCGGAGTAGTTCTCCAGTCCGACGAACTCGGCGTCGAACGGCTTGGTGACGTTGCGCAGACCGAAGTCCGTGAAGCTCATCACCAGCGTCGCCACTATGGGGATCGCCATGAAGGTGACGAAGAACGCCAGGAAGGGCGTCGAGTAGAGCCAGCCGGCGAGGTTGTGCCGGGAGAGCCGGTCGGGGCGCGGCGGTGTGCCGCCCGGCGACGTCCGGGTGCCGGCTCCGGCCGCCTTGCGCGGCGGACGGGCGGCGGCCCCGCCGGTCACGTCCGGCTCGGCGGGAGTGTCGGTGGCGCCGGCGGCGGCCCGCCCGCTGGGGGCGGACCGCTCGGCGGAGTTCGTACCGCTCATGCCTCAGGACACCAGGCCCTCGGTCTTCTTCTGCAGCTCCTCGGCGAGCGCAGCCGGGTCGCCGCCCTTGGCGAGCTTCTCCAGGGCGACGTCGATCTCGTGGGCGATCTGCTCCCACTTCGCCAGCGGCGGGATCTCCCCGGCACTGTTCAGCGCCTCCTCGAAGACCGCCAGATCGGCGTTCTTGAGCGCCGGCTCGCCCCATGCCTTCTTGTTGGCGGGCAGCGACTTGGACATCTCGTACCAGTCCGCCTGCGTCGCCGGGCTCGTCAGGAACTCGGTGAACTCCTTGGCCGCGGCCTTGTGCTCACTGCTCTCGAAGGTGACGAGGTTGGAGCCGCCGATGATGGAGGCGGGCTGCTTGCCGGCCGGGAGCGGGACCGCCGCCCACTTGCCCTCGATCTGCGGGGCCTGGTCGGTGATGTTCTGCACCATCCAGGGGCCGGAGGCGAACATCGGCACGCTGCCCGCGCCGAAGTCCTTGATCACGTCATATCCGGGGGCGGCGGGAGTGTCCTTCGCCAGACCCTTGTCGAAGAACTTGGCGTACTCGGTGAACGCCGTGACCGCCTCCGGCGAGTTCAGTGCCGGCTTGCCGTCCTTGTCCAGGATGCTGCCGCCCGCCGAGAACAGGTACGGCGCCCAGTTCTGCCAGGAGCCCTGGCCGCCCGCGGGGTGGGAGTAGGCCCACTTCGTGGTGTCGAGCTTCTTGTACGCCTCGGCGAGGGCGAGCTGGTCGTTCCAGGTTTCCGGGGCCTTGGCCACCCCCGCCTTGTCGGCGAGGTCGGTGCGGTAGTAGAGGACGCGGGTGTCGACGTACCACGGCACGCCGTAGACCTGCCCGTCCCTCTCGCTGCCCTTCCAGGCGGCGGGGAAGAAGTCGTCCGCGTTGAACGCCTTCTTGTCCACCGGCTCCAGCACGCCCAGGTCCATGAACTCACCCATCCAGGTGGAGCCCAGCTGCGCCAGGTCGGGCAGCTCGTCGGCGGCCGCGGCGGAGACGAGCTTCTGGTGCGCGACGTCCCAGCCCACCGGGGTCACCTTGACGGTGATGTCCGGGTGCGTGTCGTTGAACTTCTTGGCGATCTCCGCGACCCGCTTGCCCTCCTCACCCATGGCCCACACGGTGAGGGTCTGCTTGGCGTCCGCGCCCAGCTGGTCGCCGTCTCCGCTGCTGCAGGCCGTCAGTCCGAGCGACAGTGCGACGGCGGTTGTGGCGATGGCGGCACGCGACAAAGCAATACGGGACATGCGAGCTCCTCCTTGAGTACGCGCGTCTTTCTGTAAGCGCATACATGATCCTTCAGGACGCGTTCGGGCTGACGCAAGCGACAAGTGGTAACGCTTCTGTAAACGTGCCGAAACCTTGCTTGCGGCGGGTTGCCGGCGCACACGTGACGGGCGCGGGCGGCCCGACAGGTGCCGGAAATGGTGCGCGAGGAGGTGCGGACTGCGTCAGTCCGGGGCCGTGGTGGCGTTACGCGGCCGGATGATGACCGTCGGTAGGGGAATCGCTGAGAGAAGTTCGCTGTATGCGCATACCGGGTCGGGGCGGGGCGACCTGGAGCGCGTCGGGCGTCGGTGCCTTGGGGGACGGGCGTCGGCGCATCGTGGGACCGGCGTCGGGCGACAGGTACCGGGCGTCGGCGCGCCCCAGGTACCGGGCGTCGGGTGCCGGGACCGGCCGCGTGCCGGGAGCGGCCAGGTGCGAGGTTGCCTAGACCCCGCACCCGCAACTGGCGCGCAGGGCCAACGTGGTCGGCAGGGTGCGCGAGAGCGTCGGGCGGGCACGGTCGGCGATCCGCGCGACGAGCAACTCCACGGCCTCCTCGCCGAGTCGGCTCATGGGCTGCCGGACGGTGGTGAGCGCCGGGGTGACCAGGCGGCCCAGCGGAATACCGTCGAACCCGGTGACGGCGAGTTCGGCGGGAACGCGGATCCCCCGCTCGGCGAGCGCCTGGAGTGCCCCCACGGCCATCTGGTCGTTCGCGAAGACCATGCCCTGCGGACGCGGCCCCTCCCCGTCCAGCAGTTCCATCGCGGCCTTGCGTCCGGAGAGCAGGGTCAGGTCGCCCCGCACGGCGGGCCGCTCGGGCAGCGGCAGTCCCGCCGCGAGATGGGCCGCCTGGAAGCCGCGGAATCGCGCCTCCGCGTCCGGCGAGTCCTCGGCTCCGCCGACGAACGCGAGGTTCGTCAGCCGGTGGCCTTCGATCAGGTGCCGGGTGAGTTCGAGCAGGCCGTCGAAGTTGGCCACCTCGACGGCGTCGAGACCGGCCGACAGCGACCCCGCGAGCACGACCACCGGCAGCCGCCGCGAGACCACGTCCAGCACCGCCGGCGGAACGTGCTGAGCGAGGATCGCGAGGCCGTCGACCCGGCCGGCCACGTCCGACAGCACCTCCCCCGCCCGGTCGGCATGGGCCGCGGAGATGAGCAGCGCGTAACCGTGCCGCCGCGCGGCGCGCTCCATCCCCCGGATGACCTCGTCGCCGTAGAAACTCAACTCGGCCTGGTCGGCGTCCGGCGCCGTCCCCTCGGCCTCCGGATCGGCGAAGTCGGGGAAGCACAGCCCGAGCACCCCGGTGGCCCGGCTGGCCAGCCCCCGCGCGCTCGCACTGGGCAGGTAGCCGAGATCGTAGGCCGCGGCCAGCACCTTCTCGCGCGTGGCGACCCGTACCGAGTCGGGCATGCGGTAGACACGGGAGACCGTCGCGATGGACACACCGGCGCGCTCGGCGACGTCGTAAACGGTGGGATCACCCATGCTGGAGCTGCCCGCCCTCGATATCTGCTGAGATTTTCACAAATCTGCGCCGTCTGACTGTGGAAGCGCATTCAGCCTAGTTGGCGCACTCCGGGACTGACAACCTTGCCCCGGCGGAACGGACACGTCCGCGCCACCCCGCCTCGACCAGCTGAAGCTGTGTCATCACCGACGCGTTCCGCGACACCGGCACCCACTGTTGCGTGCACCGGCCCCCGTGCGAGCAGCACGCGCGTCAGAGCCCGACCGACCCGTGACGGACCGACGTGATCCTCGCCGACGGGCCGCCCGCACCGCGCCCCACGTCTGCACGGGCGGTGAGCGGGAACGGCGACCGTGGCCGCCGGCAGGGCACCGTGACGGCGTCCGTTCGCGCGCCCGCTCCAGCTGACATCAGGCCGATCTTCGCGTGGCCGGTCCCGCTGTCCGATCCTCCGCGGCACAGCAGGAACCGGGCCCGCCAGGCGATCAAGGATCAAGGGCTGCGCACGCCGACTCGCCCGCCGCCGGGCGAACCGAAGCCGGCACCGACCTCGCCGCCGACACCGGATGGATAAGGAATCCCCACTCGACGCGCAACAGATCCGGCCGACCGCTGCCGGCCTCGCCGGTGATGCACAGCGCGTCCATGGGGCCGACGCAGACAAGCAGGACTCCGCTTCGTACGACGCCCTGGCCGACTCCCCGGCCGACTCCCGGGTGAAACCCGGGCACCTGCTCCGCGCGGCGGGCGGCACCGGCCAGCCGGGCTCAATACGGTGGCGGACGTGCTGCTGAGCTGTGCGTTCGTCAATCTGAAGCCCGGGGTCGGGAAGACGACCAGCGCTGTCTGGCTGGCCCATGCGCTCCACGAGCTGGGCCTGCCCCCGCTGCTCGTCGACAGCGATCCGGCCGGTTCCGCGTTGCGCTGGAGCGAACTCGCCGGCGGCTTCCCGTTCCCTGTGATCGCCCTGCCGGTGGGCGACGTCCACCGTCGCATCGACGACTTCCTCGGCGGCCGGCGGGCCGTGGTGCTCGACGCCCCGCAGCTCGAGGACCACGCCCGCATCGCCCGTAGCGTCATGCGCCACGCCAACGAGTGGCTCGTGCCGGTCACTCCGGCCCCCATCGAGCTGGACCGGATGGCCCCCATTCAGAACGAGATGGGCGATGTGCAGTCCCTGCGCGCGGAACCGGCCCGCACCGCGGTGCTGCTCAACCGCACCAACCGGCCCGACACCACCCGTACCGGTCCCGACGCCGACGCCCGGGAGGTGCTCGCGGAACGGGGGTTCCACGTGCTCGACACGCAGATCGCCCGCCTCGACCTCTACTCGCAGTCGTTCGGCGGTCCGGTCCGCGTCCGGGGGACGGCCTACATCGACCTCGCGAACGAACTCCTCAAGCGTCAGGAAAACGCATGAACCAACGCAAGGACAACTACCGCGCGGCCCTGCGACGCGGTCAGGCGGACCCGCAACCCCAGACGCCCAAAGCAGCGACGCTGACCAGCAGGTACGTCCGGATCACCATCGAGCTCGAACCGGACCTGCAGCGTCACCTGGACCAGTGGACGGCGCCGACGATCGCCCTGCTGACGAACGCCGGTACGGCCGCCCTGCGTGTCCTGACCGCGTTCGCTCCCGGCACGCCGTCGTCGGGCACGGGGAGCCGTACCTGACCGCTGGACACATCACGTGGCACCGCGAGGAGTTGGCCGACCGTGCGACGAGGGACGGTGGCCGCAGAGTCGACCTGGTCGTTCTCGCGCCCTTCACCGTCTTTGTCCGCGGCTCTCATCGGCCTTTGTCCGCCGCTGTCATCGACGGCAGTCGCAGGAGAGCGAACCCGCCCGCCACGGCGAGGCAGGGACTTCCCGGACCGCACAGGCCGCGCGCGGGTCCGGCAGCGCGCCGGTCAGCCACGACGGCCTGCCGACTCCTCCAGACGCTCGACCAGTTCGGCGGCCATGGCCTTGACGGTCTCCAGCCCCGTGTGCCCCCACGGGTGCGGGTCCTGGTCGACCACGCAGATCGTGCCGAGCACCACACCGGTGCTGTCTATCAGCGGTGCGCCCAGATAGGAAAGAACGCCGAGCGCGTCGACCACCGGGTTGCCCGCGAACCGCGGGAAGTCCCGGATGTCCTCCAGCACCAGCGCCCGGCGGCGCTTGACCACGTGCGGGCAGATGCCCATGTCGATGGTGCGGGGCACGACCCGGCCGGGTATGGGTACCTCCAGCAACGGCGGCCCCAAGTGGACCGTGGTGTCCTGCGCGGCGCTGTACAACCCCGCGTAGTACTGGCGGTCGGCGTCGACGAAGAAGTTGACTCCGGCGTAGCAGCCGCCGGCGCGGTGTGCCAGCTCCCTTGCGAAGGCGTCGAGTTCCGCGTCCGGACGGGCGTCGATGCCCAGCTCGCGCAGCCGCTCGGACCGGGCACGCACCTCCGGGTCCTCCGGGGGGATGAGCAGATGGCGCAGGGCGATCCCTGACTCAGGCCCGGACGAGGGGTTCGTCGGTGTCGCTGCCATGGAGACTCCTTGTCGTGATCAGGTGCTGAATCAGATCGAGCAGCACGCGGATGCCCGTGCTCTGGACGCGGGCGTCGCACAGCACGACCGGCACCTCCTGCCTGAGGTCGAGCGCGGTCCGCACCTCCTCGGCGCGGTAGCGGTGGGCCCCGTCGAACTCGTTGACGGCGACGACGAAGGGAATGCCGCGCCGCTCGAAGAAGTCCACCGCCGCGAAGGAGTGCTCCAGCCTGCGGGTGTCGGCGAGGACCACCGCTCCGAGCGCTCCCTCGGAGAGTTCGTCCCACATGAACCAGAAGCGCTCCTGTCCGGGCGCACCGAACAGGTACAGGACATGGGACGGACTGAGCGTGATCCGGCCGAAGTCCAGGGCCACTGTCGTGGTGGCCTTGTTCTCCACTCCGTCGAGCCGGTCCGTGGCCGCGCTGACCGAGGTCAGCATCTCCTCGGTGCTCAGCGGCTCGATCTCGCTGAGCGCGTTGACGAAGGTGGTCTTTCCCACGCCGAACCCGCCGGCGATCAGTACCTTGATCCCCACCGGCAGGACTTCGGCGGTCAGCGGGTCACAGTCGTTTGAGGAGGCCATCGCGTACCGCTTCCAGGAGGTCTTGGTCAGGTCGTGCGTAGTGGCCCGGGGGCGCGTCACCTGCGACCACCGCGCCGCCCTCGGCCAGATCGGACAGCAGCACCTTGACCACGGCGGCGGGCACCTGCATCCGGGCCGCGACCTCGGCGACGCTCACAGGCCGCTCGCAGAGCGCCAGCACCTGCGCGTGCTCCAGGCCGAAGGCGCCCTGCGTCTGGGTACCGGTGGCCCGCACCACGGTCACCAGCGTGAAGTGGGACGTGGCCCTGGTCCGGCCGTCGCTCACGGTGTAGGGACGGACCAGTCGCCCGGCCGCTTCTTCGGTCAGCGGTCCGTCCGGGAGGACCGGCGTCATCCGTTACCCCACCCGGTGCCGGGGCGGCGTGACCAGGTGCGGGCGCACGCTCTTCACCAACATCCCCATCTCGTAGCCCAGCACCGCCGCGTCGGCCTCGCGCCCGGCCAGCACCGCCAGCACCGCGCCGTGCCCGGCGGCCGAGACGAACAGCAGCGAGTTGCTGAGCTCCGTCACGACCTGTCGCACGTCACCGCCGTCGTCGAAGTACCGGCCCGCGCTGCGCGCCAAGGAGTACAGCCCACTGGCGAGGGCGGCCAACTGGTCCGCGGCGTCCTTGTCGAGCCCCTCCGCCGCCTTCACCAGCCCGTCCGAGGACAGCAACAAGGCGCTGCGGGTGTGCGGAACTCGGTTCACCAGGCCCGCCAACACCCAGGAAAGGTCTTCGCTCGCCACGATCGTGTACTCCTGTTCGACGGAAGGAAACGGCTTGCTGACCGGGCCCCACGCCTTCGGGGCGGCCTCGGCCATCAGGGCGTCGCATCCTCGGCCCTGCGCAGTCCGGTCTGGAACGCGGCCATCAGGCCCGGGTCGTGTGCGATGTCCTCGGAAGCACCGGCACTGCGGACCGGGTGCCGCTGTTCGGCGGCGTGGTCCCGGCGGCGGCGCTGAGGCAGCCGCGGACGGTCGCCCTCGACCTCCTCCTCGCCCTGGCTCTGGCCCTCGGAGGGCACCGGGGCCGGCCGGGGTTCGGCATCGGGCACGGGCGGATCCTCGACGACGGTCACGGCCGCCCCCCGGGGCTCCGCCGCTTCCGGCCGCACCGGGACGTGCGGCGCCGCGTCAGGGGTCGGGGCCCTGTGACGCACGGGAGCCGGCGACTGCGGGCCGAGCAGCGCGGTGGGCAGCACCATGACCGCCTGCGTGCCGCCGTACACGTTGCTCTGCAACCGCACGGCGATGTCGTGCCGCTGGGCCAGGACGGAGACCACATAGAGGCCGATACGGCCGTCCTGCAGCAGCTCGCCGAGGACGACCTTGTCGGGTGCGCCCAGAACGGTGTTCATCTGGGAGCGTTCGGCCGGGGACATGCCCAGGCCCCGGTCCTCGACCTCGATCGCCACCCCCGCGGCGACGGACTCCACGCGCACGTGCACGGTGGTGTGGGGCGGCGAGAAGATCGTGGCGTTCTCCAGCAGCTCGGCCAGCAAGTGGACGACATCGACCACCGCGTGGCCGCTGACCGTCCCCTCGATGGGCGGGACCAGCTTGACCCGGGTGTACTGGTCGATCTCGGCGACGGCGGAACGAAGCACGTCCGTCAGGCTGACGGGGCGGGTCCACTGGCGGTGTGTGTTCGCGCCGCCGAGCACGGCCAGGTTCTCGGCGTAGCGCCGGATCCGGGTGGACAGGTGGTCGACCCGGAACAGCCCCTTGAGCAGGTCGGGGTCCTCGACCTCGTCCTCCAGGCTGTCCAGCAGGCCGATCTCGCGGTGCACCAGGGACTCCAGCCGGCGCGCCAGGTTGGCGAACACCTCGAACTGCTCCAGCCGGGACCCGAGTTCCCCACCGACCGCGCCGGCGGCGGTCTCCAGCAGGGCAGCCTCCGACTCGTGCCGGGCCGCGGCGATCTCGAATCCGAGGCGGGAGAGTTCATCCGCGCCGGCCGGCGGCGGCAGTTCCCGCCGGCGTCGCACTGGGGGCTCTCCGGCACGCAGGCGGCGGCAGAGCTCCTCCAGTTCGGCCCTGCCCTCGACCGTGCTACGGGTCAGCTCGGCCAGCTCGGCACGGTTCCGGTCAGCCGCACGGGACAGCTCCGCCCAGTTCTCGGTGACGGCTCGCGCCTCCGCCGAAGTCCGTATGCCCGCGATCCCGGCCGCCAGGGTGCCGATGAGCACCACGCCGCCGAACACCGCGCTCTGCTCCACCCGGTCCAAGTGGCCGGCGAGAACCAGCGCTGTGGCCGTCGCACCGGCCAACGCGACCACGCCCGGCGGCAGCACGGACCACAGCACCAGGCGCCGCCTCGACGACTCGGCTCGCGCGTCGTCCGGCACACGGGGCACGGACGACGCCGGCCGGTCGTCCGGCGGCATGGAAGCATCACTCATAAAAGTCCCCCCGGACAGTGCGAAGATCAGTCCGAGCGCGCACGCTACCTCGCACAAGGACCCCGGTGTCAGTCCCTGGCCCGTACAGAGATCGAACCGTTGTCCTAGACATCGCCCGGAATCGCCGGTCCAAGGCGTGCGAGGGGGAGGAGCACCAGAAGTGCGGACCGCTGTCCGGGCACTCCACTGAGCCCGGACAGTCCGCCGGTCCGGTGCGCGTGCTTCCGGTGGTTACGGTGCTGTTGGTCTACGACCGGAGGCTGTCCGGGTCGGGGTGGCCGTTCACGGACAGCTGCTGTTGCTCGGCGGCCTCCCACAGTTGCTCGAACCGGCGCAGCAGGGGCTGGACCAGTTCAGGCCGGGCGTTCACGGCGGTTCTCGAGTTCAGCCCCAGCTGGTCGGGGTGGATCTCGTACGACAGCGAATCGTCGAACACGATGAAGTCGATCATGTTGCCGCGGCGGTGGTGAGCCGGGAGCTGGTCCAGAGCCACCACGCGCACCTGCATGCGCATGTCCCGCTGCTCCTCGCAGATCGGGGCCAACGCGGCGCGCTCACCGCGCTTCTTGACGATGAACAGGCGCCGGACCGTGACGCCCCGCTCGACGATCGCCTCGTGCTGGGCGGTCAGATAGCGGTTCGCCGGCTCGGTGGACCAGAAGTTCTCGTCGACGACGCTGGTGCTGATGGCGTCGATGCTGGTTCGGGTGCACTTGGTCAGCGTCATGAGCCAGTCGTGGTTCTCTCCGGGCGTCTCGGCATTGAAGCTGGTCAGGTCCTCCATCACCCCGGCGAGTCGGTTGATCTCCCCGTTCGCGAAGTCGTGCAGGATCCTGGGGCCCGTGGAGACGACCTTGGTGGCGTTCTCGGCGAGTCGGGGCACCCCGTCGTCGCGCAGTTTCTCCACCTCGTTGAAGAGCTTGGTCGCCCTGCCTATGTCGGCGAACCGCTTGCCCACGGCGTCGTTCATGGCGTGCATCTGGTTCACGAAGGACACCAGGAACTGGGCGAGCAGCACTATGCCGCCGCACAGCACCGAGAGCACGAGCTGCCAGGGCCCGTCCTCCTCGGACGAAATGACGTTGGTGAGCAGGTAGACGACTCCACCCACCACGATGGTGACCAGGAGTTTCAGGGTCACATGTCGTGCATTCATTTCTCTTTCTCCCCCCGTTGGGATCTTCTGTGCCGGATTGTCAGGGTGTCGGTAACGGGTCTCGTCGGACCGTGAGGTTCTGCAGGATGAGCTGGTCGCGGATGCGCTGGGCCAGGGCGTGCCACTGCCTGCTGTAGCCGGGGTTCTTCTCCAGTTCGTCCCAGGCGGTGTGCAGGGCTCCGTGGAGGCGGGCCTTCGGCATCCACAGGTGCAGCAGGTGGTCGACGAGCGGGCGCAGCACCTTCAGGACGGCCCGGTCGTCCTCGTAGCCGACGCGGAGCCCGTCGAGCTTGTCCGCGACGGTCGTCAGCAACCAGTCGTGCAGGGCGAGGTCCTCGCACAGCCCGGCCGCGGCGGCGGGCGCGGTGCCACGCGGCAGCCGCAGTTCGACGATCCGCAGACCGTCGTCGGCCTTGGTGAACACCAGGGACGGCTCCGCACCGTCGGCGGCCGCTGCCGCCGTCCAGCGCAAGCCGGTGTCGGCGGTGGTGAGCGGGGGGCCGTGGTCGAGGATCCGGTGCTGCCGGGAGATCCTCGCCAGCAGGCTCTCGGCGATGGAGCCGACGTCCAGTTCGCCCGGCTGGTGTCCCGCCAGGAACCCTTCGGTGACGGAGTTCTCGGGCAGCCGGCCGACCGGGACCAGCGAGCCGGGGCGAACCAGGTAGTAGCCCCAGGGCCGGCGCCGGTCGGGGCCGGCGGCGGGTGCGGAGAAGTACGCGGTGGACTGGAGGACCCGGCCCTCGGTGAGCGCCGCCCGGGCCGTCACCGTGCCCACCGCCCGGGTGCGGGCGCCCTTGGCGGTGGGCAGTCGGCAGTCGACGCCGGTGAGGACGTCCGGGGAGACGGCACGCCGGTTGGGGTGCCGGGAGACCCGTACGCGTTCGTCGGCGCGCAGCCGCAGCAGCTGCACGGCGGCGCGCTCGTCCACCGCGTCGCGGGTGGGTAACAGGCAGGTGCGCACCTCGCCGCAGATGAGGACGGGACCCGAGGTGGTGCCCAGGCCGCTCATGTCACAGCCCCGGCGGGAACACGTAGGAGGTACGGTCCACCACGCCCGTGGGCACGGCGAACCCCTCCGCCGCGGACCGCTCGGCGACCTGGTCGAGTGCCGCGGCCTCGACATGGACCTGGTCGAGGATGACGCGTACGGCGTGCTCGACGGGCAGGAAGCGGGCGGGGAGCACGCTGCAGGTGACGTACGCCGTGAAGGGCGCGGCCCGCGGGTTGAGGCGCAGCACGGGGGGCAGCGCGTCCCATTCGGCGGGGAACTCCTTGCCGTCCCAGGTGGTGGGGGTGAGCACCGCGCGGCCGTTGTCGCGCAGCAGTCCGAGGCGGACCAGCTGCCAGACGGAGGCGAGGAAGGCGCAGGACCAGGTGCGGTCGTCCTCGGGACCGCTCCACAGTTCGACGTCCATGAAGACGGAGTGGCCGCGGGCGCCGGTCTCGCTGGGCGGCTGCCAGACGGTACCGGTGGAGTCCAGGGCGGCGGAGGTGCGCCGGCCGGGGGCTCGCCGGCCGTTGGTGAGCCAGCCGGTGCGGCTGACGGGCGGGCGGAAGCCGTTGCTGCCGGGGGGCGGTGACTCCACGAGCCGGTGCAGGACGGACTCGGCGAGTTCGGCCCGGTCCTGGTGTGCCGGTTCGGCCACGGCACAACCCGATTCACGGGCCAGGTAGTCGATGGTCAGTCCGGCCTCGGCTGCGGCCTCCAGGAGCGGCGGTATCAATTCGGAGGGGGTGGAGAGCACGGAGAAGTAGTCGTCGATCAGGAAGCAGGTACTGATCCGGTGGCCTTTGCCGTGGGGCGGCGGGCCGAGGCCGGCCCGGGCGGCCTCCACCCAGGGCCGTACGGCGGCGAAGTGGCTGCGCAGCCGGGCAGGCCCCTCGACGAAGTCCTCCATGTACAAGTGGCCTAATTCCAGGGAGAGATGGGAGAACGGCACGGATTCCGTGCGCGACTCGGCGCTGGTCTCCCGAAAGACGGTCTCGGACCGGTTCACAACTCCCCCCAGCACTTTCCGTCGGTGACCCGTTGGGCGAGGTCTCCCATGGCCTGCCAGGTCTCGTTGTTGGCGATCCTGCGGTCGTGCACGTCCTCGTCGGTGATGAGGCGTTCCTGCCATTGCAGGACGGGTTCCAGCGGAATACTGGTCAGCACCCGGGTCTTGCCGATGCCGCGACCGGCGGCGAGTGCCTCGAGTTCCTTGTCGCACTTCCGCATCCACGCGTACTGAGCGGGCGACACCTGCGACCACAGGGGCGACTCCAGATCGGGTACGGCCGCCCGGACGAAACGGATCGAGTCGTTGAGCGCGTCGGGCTGATGGCCCATCGCCAAGCCGGCCTGCACAATGCCCTGTTTGCCGTACACGAGTTCGGCGGCGGCCATCACGTGCTGGCGGGTCCAGCGATGGTAGACGAGCCACCGTGTCTTGAGGCGGCCGAGCCCGCCGCGGGGAGAGGTGGCGACGAGTGCGAGGTCCATCGCATAACTGCGTCCGGCACTCAAGTCGACGATGATGACGTCGAATTCGCGTTTCAGGCTCAGGACGAGATCGACACAGCGGTGGAGGTTCTCGTCGTCGGTGACGAACTCCCCGCCGGTGCGGTCGCCGGGCAGCAGGACCAGCCGGCCGGATCCGCTGGGCCGGTTGCGCAGGTCGGGGTGTTCGGTGCGGGCCCAGACATCGACCCGGAGCGGTTTGCCGGTCTTGCCCTGCAGATACGAGTGCAGACCGCGTCCCTCAGCCTCGGACAGGACATCGGGCAGGTCGAACACGGCGGCCGCGGTGGGCGATCCGAAGTCGAAGTCCAGGTAGCAGACGTCGTCCCCGTTGAGGGCCTGGTGATAGGCGAGGTTGGCGCTGGTCACGGAGCGGCCCGTGCCTCCCTTGTCGGAGGCGGCGAACACGAGCACGGATCACACCCCCAGGGAGCCGGAGTCGCTCCGGGCGCGGTCGAGTTCGTACAGCCGGGCGAGCACGCCGAGGGCCAGGGAGTGGGCGGTGCCGGGCTGTTTGTCGACCAGTTGCCGAGCGCGGCGCAGATCTGCCTCGATGCCCCTGACCTGTTCCCCCTGGGAACTCCTCGGGGCGGGTGCCGGCTGCTCCAGCTGCTCCTTGCCGAAGAGGTGGGCCGCCTCGCTGATCGCCGCCTGGGCGAGCGTGGACATCTCGGCGCTGCGGATCGGATTCTGGGTGTAGAGACCGCGCGCGACGACCATGCACTCGGTGACGCGTTCCGTGATGCTCCAGGACAACGGGCCCTCACGGACCGGGAATTCGGGGTAGACGGCGTGCACGTTGTCCCACAGGCCGACGCCCTCGCCATCGGTGATCCGACGGGCCCAGAGGTGGTCGAGGATGTCCTCGGCGAGTCGCAGCAGACGGTCCTGCGAGCTGATGTTCCTCGACAGCGCGCACAGTTGGAGGGTCCGCTTGAGCAGCTGCGCGGAGAAGTCACCCATCGTCCACCTCATGGCGGGGCCCAGCTTCTCGCTGCCCAGCAGGGGCAGGGAGACGCCGGGGTTGTGCAGGCCGACCGCCGGGTCGTCACGGGTGGGGCGGCTGGTGATGCGGCCGCGGTCGGCGAGACGTTCCATCACCGCGACGGTGCGGGTGAGGTCGTCGTCGGTGGCGCGCCGGCGGACCAGGTCGTGGACGAGGATGGAAGCGACGGAGAGGGAGAAGTACTCCGACTCCAACTGCTGGAGGGTGGTGCGCCAGGGAATCTCCTCCAGCGGCCAGGTCGCGTCGTCGAAGCGGGCGATGGCGGACCAGTACTGCTGGGTGATCTCCCAGCGCAGCCGGAGCGCGTCGGCCAGCTTCTGCTGTTCGGCGGTGAGCAGGCCGAGGACGAGGGTGCGCTCGGAGGACAGGTCGGGGATGCCGTCGAGCGCGACGACGGTGAAGTACAGGTAGGGCACGGCGCGGGCGACGCCCTCGTGCTGTTTGCCGATGCCCTCGGCGGTCTGCGGCTCCACGTCGATCTCGGGTGCGCCCTTCACCAGGCTCCAGGCCCAGCCGCACTCGAAGAGGCGGTTCTCATTGCGGAGTTCGTCGGTGACGTCGGAGTCGAGGCCGAGGGTGACGCTCTCGGTGATGAGGGCGCGCAGCGACTTGAAGCGTTCCTGGAAGCGTGCCAGGACCTGCCGGTCGGAGAGCCGACCGCGGCTGAGGAGCCGGGCGAGCGCCTGACCCTGTTCGGAGGAGATGTCGACGACGTTGACCGTGAAGGAGCGCAGCAGGCTCACCATGGCGGCGGTCAGCCGGGCGCTGGTCTCGTCCCTGAGTTTGTCGATCCGGGCATGGGTGGACGCCCGTCGGGTCTTGTCCCGGTACACCTTGAGGAAGCCGAGGGTGGCCAGGCACAGGGTGATCGACATGGAGTAGGAGTCGACGACGCCGACCTCCCGCTGCTCCTTGGAGAGTTCCTGCTCGGGGTCCTCCGCCGCAAAGTAGTAGCCGCCCGCGAAGGTGGGGCCCTCCTCGCTGTGGTGCTTCTCCATGAAGTCGCCGAGGATCTCCACCAGGTTCGCGGGAATCTCGCTGGAGTCCCCCGCGTTACGTAAGGCCCTTTCCACGTCGAGCTGGGTGGTATCGGGGTCGTCGAGACGGAACGGCTCGATTTCGGTGGCCGGGTAGAGAAGGCAGAGCAGACGCTCGGCGTCGGCGACGCTGCTGAGGCCGCCCCATTCTCCCCAGTCCCATTCACCGTCACGGAAGGAGTGGCGGGCGATGGCCTGCCACACTTCGAGCAAATTCTGTCTCGGCTTGATCTGCATGCCCATTCCCCTCGCACAGGCCGGTATTCACGGAAAAGCACGGTCCGACGTCGTCCGCCGGTCATTCTTTCCGTCGGCCGCAGACGAGAATCATTCCGGTGTACCCGTCGCGCACGAGATCGCGGGGATTCGCCAGACGGTACATCTTCGCGTCCTGAGTGAAACCTCCGAGTGCCGTCTCGACTTCCACCTCGTCGATTTCACGGGTGGCGGGGAAATCCACCTCGCCCACGCGGTAACCCTGGGAATGCTCCATGAATGCGGCGGCGAAAGGCGCGCCCGGCTTCAGAGCGCTCATGAAACAGAACACGCCGCGCCGGAACTCGTCGATCGACGTCGTGATGGACTCGGCGACGAAGAACATCGTGCCGAGATCCCAGCGGCGGGTGTCCGCGCAGAGATCGAAGAGGCTGCCGGGCTCGGGCGGGTGCACGGCTTCCTTGAAGCGGACCCTGGGCGTGACGTCGAGCCCGGCATATGCCCTGTCCTCGCACAGGACCTCCCAGAACTGGTCCCAGTGCTGGTCGTAGTCGGCGTACTGGCCGCGGAGGTACTCCAGATTCCGGGAGGACCGCTCCAGGAGTGTGATCCGGTCGCACCAGGGAAGCATGGCGAGGGCGGGATAGAGATTGGGACCGGCCCCGACGTCAATGCCGGTAGCTACTCTGCCGCCTCCCCCGAAGTGATCACTGAAGTGATCCCGTACCCGCGAAACAATCTCCTTGTCCACCGCCTGCATCTCGAGGTAGTTGTGGCTGATGTAGGCACCAGGGTCGAAGTCATCCCAGGGCACCTCTTCATTCAACTTCTGAACGGCGGCGGCTTCAGCGGTCATAGTTCAGCCTAACAGTAAGTCTGGCACTACGCGGGGTCTTGAAGGCGTGGATGCGCGTGGCAATGATGGGAGATCGGGTACGGAAATCACACAAGGTCCCAATTCGGTTTATCGACATCCACAAGGGGACGACATGACTCCACTTCCCGGAGATCATTTCCGGTCGGCCGCCGGTTCGACAGTGGGACGGGTGCCCGGAGAAGCGAACTTACGGATCAGAACGGCGACCGAGGCGGATCTGCCCCATATCGTCCACCTCGACGCGCAGGCCTTCCCGACGGACCCCTACCCGTTCTTCGTGCTGCGCCAACTCCTCACCGCGTTCCCGGACTTCCTGCTTCTCGTGGAGGACGGCACGGACCTGCGCGGGTATGTGCTCTCGACGCCGCCACACGACGCGCAGAGCTGGGTCCTCAGCCTCGGCATCGTCCCCCACCTGCGGGGGCAGGGGCTGGGTCGGCAGCTCATGACGAGGATGCTCGGTCACCTCCGCGCGCAGGGCACCCATTCCGTGTGGCTCTCGGTGGAGCCCGGCAACGACACCGCCGTCGCCCTCTACGGCTCCCTGGGCTTCGTCGCGGAGCCCGACGGCCCCCGCAAGGACTACTTCGGCCCCGGCGAACACCGACTGCTCATGTCGCTCGCCTTGTGAGCCGCCGTGGACAGCACCGCTGCCAGGGCGTCTCCACGGCGCGCTGGCCGCAATACCGGCGAACTCCACGGCCTCCTCGGCCGGTACGCCGTCCAGTACCGCCAGGCACCCCCATCAAGTGCCGGACGGTGGCGCAGTCGCGGCACTCGACGCCGGAGCCGATTCAGCCGTCGTCACCCAGTGGATCAACGATCCACAGCGGGACCAGGAGCCGACGCGGACACAAAGGGGCCACCCTGCGGAGCCTTCGGCATCACCATCAGCCATGCACATGCAACGAGGGCCGCGACCGTCGGGTCGAGGCCCTCGAAAGTGGCTTGTCAAACATTGTGGGTTGTTCACGAGTTCCGCTGACCACCAGCGATGCGGTCGGCCGATCATGCGCTTGCCGTCGACGCCAAGATCACTCCCCGAATATTTGCACATGCATGTAATCTGCCAGGCGACTCGGGGAAAACGTGCATGGTCGGGCGCACCGTGTGCGCGGCCTGTGCCCCCTCGATCCGCGCTTTCCTTCCCATCGTCTCCGGCGTCACGCGAAGGCGCCGTGGAGTCATAGGCCCTCCGAGCTCCTGCTGGACCCGGTCGGTTGACCCCAGTCGGCATTCCCAAGAGCATCGCGGTTCCTCTACTGTCGGAGCGATTCTGCTCGCCGGTCGTGCAGCATCACGGCGACCGCGATGACCCGGTCACCGAATGTCACGGTTACAGTCGTCGTACCTCAGGCTGTAGATTCCCTCGCCCTCGAGCGACCGATGTCCGCTCGAAAACGGGTTGGTTCGCCACTCAGGGCCGAAGGGGACGGAGCACACCCAGGCGTTGCAGCTCGACGATGTGCTCTGCTGCACGCCGTGGCGCTTCGCCACCGTTGACCAGTACTCCCGCCTCGATATTGCGCCGCGCCGCCGACTCGGTCAGGTTGGCGCTGCCCAGGAAGAGCATGCGCCTGTCGGCTACGGCGAGTTTGGCGTGCTGGCGCGAGTGCGCATGCCCGACTGAGTCACGTTCCCAGTGCCAAAGACGCACCCCCGGTACGGACGCGAACGCATCGGCGGGCTCCTGGCCCGAGAGAAGACCGCGTGCGCCTGCCAAGGTCTCGACCACGACGTGGATTTTCACCCCTCTTGCCGCGGCATCGGTCAGCGCCCGCGTCAGCGCCGGATACGGACGGGCCGCGTACGTCATGGCGACAAGTTCCACGCTAGCCTCATTGATGACTTCGACAAGTACCTGCGCAGTCGCCCGCACCGGCACTGTAGGCGTCGAGGGGCCGCTCCACACCGTCCGGACCTGAACCGCGTTCCGGGCACGCTGCATGGCCGCCACATAGCCCCGGACATAGGCGGCAGCCTCAACGGCGGGAATCGACTCCGTCTGCAGTACGTCGTACAGCTTCACGACGGCCTCACCGATTCCCGGCGTCGCCAGTTCCGTTAGTGCCCGTTCCCTGCTGCGCCCTCGAGCCAGCAGTCCGGCGAGGTCCTTGGCCCGGGAAAGCCCCAGGGCCAGAACGGCAGCTTCGGCGGTGGCCTCGAACTCCTTTCTGCTCACGACAGCAGGGTGACCGGTGTCAGTACCTGGTCCTTGTCTCCGGAGAGCGGGACCAGGAAACGACGGTCCAGGAACCGGTTACCGCGTTCGCATGTGGTCTCGGACACGAAGAGGCACACATGGCACGCGGCACCATGCAAATAGTCGCCCGGGTCGTGCGGCAGCCGCTCGGAGCAGAGTGGGTCGGCGGAACAATGCGAGGCATCAGCCAGGGCACGTCGGACGATCCGGTCGAACTCGCGCTCCTCGGCGAGGGAGACAAGACCACCCAGTGTGCCTTCCGAGTCCGGAACGGCCGTGTAGATGAGGAGGCCCGTCTTCGGATTCTGTTCATCTCCCGCATAGATCCGCTCGGCGAGTGAGGCGGAGTTGTATCCGCATTCGAGGGCGATCGTACGGATCAACAGGTGGGAAAGGGTGTGCAGTGCGATGTACCTCGCCCCGGGCCAGCCGTAGTAGGGGTCGAAGTCGCTCGTCTTACGGTCCGACTTCCGGTTGGCGCGGAAGCGGCCGAACGCCTCCCTGTGGGCTTCCATCTGCGGCGACTTCTCCACACGCGCCACCCAGTCGGCCATGAGGCCGTCCCGCACGCGCAGAAAAATGCCTTCACCGCGCACCTCGCTGGCCGGAACCCAGTTCAGCACGCCGCGTGACAGGTCCACCCGGTCGGCGATCTCCGGCGATTCGGGGTCGGGGGCATCGAGCCGGGTGAATCCGATCAGGGCACGTGCCTCACGCAACCGCTCGACCTGGCGGATGTCGGAGAAGAGGTCGTCCAGAGGGGGCCGTACGGAAACCTGCCTCAAGGCGAAGTCGTCACTGGGCAGTGGAACAGGACCGGACAGAGCATCCCATTCAGGGCCGAACAGGTCGGCCTGGACATCGGGCGCCGAGGGAGCCGGAGCGTCGGCTCCCTGCTTGCGCGACACGATCGCCGCGACAACCGCGTCAGCGTCGAACTCCTTGAGAAACCCGAACTTGGGCATGCTGGCCATGAAGTCGAACTGGTTGCGCTCGCCGATGACTTGCAGGTCGGGCCAGTGGTCCTCAAGCAGCTTGTCGATGTCCCCGCCCTGCCCCTTGGGCAGGGCCAAGGCGCTGAGAGTGAGCGGGAACCATTGGTTGGACGCGCCGGCGACCATCAGGACCGAATCCTGATCGCAGCCGTTCGTCGCGTACGTACCCACGTGCGGGTGGCGTCCGCGGCACCGGGGCAGGTTGTGCCGGCCACGCTCGCCCATCGCCTCCCGGATATTGCGCTTCGCACCGCAGGCCACGCATTCGATGGTCACGTTGGCGGCCTGGTTGCCGCCATGGTCCTTCATTCGCAGCTTGGGGCGGGGGGTCGTGGTGCAGGACTGCCCGTGGTGGACGTATGCCGTGTAGGGAAACTCGTCGAGATGCCCCCTGGTGCAGACCAGGGTGAACCGAGCAGCCACCGCGAGAGGCTTCCCCCGCTTGCAGTCGTGGACGAATTTCGCCTCGTGCGGCGTGCGCGGATTGGAGTTGATGAAGGCGAACTCGGCCGAGTCGACCGCGGCCAGCACATTGCAGGCTGTGCAACGCAGCCATTGGGGAAACGGCGTGACGGGCACCCCCACCCCCTGCGCGGCCCATCCCTTGGGATCCGTGTCCCCGCCCTCCAGCCAAGGGGCCGCCCGCAACTGCTCGACCTGTCCACGCCCGTAGCGCTGGAGGGATCGGTTGACGGCGGCTCGCAGCCGAGGCTCGTCGATGTCGTAGTCGGTGATGCCGGAGTAGTTCCAGGAGTCGAGCCCCTTGACGAGAACCGAGAAGTTCGGCAGGTCCACGAGGGAGCCGATACCGGCCGTGAACATGAGGTGGCTGGGGCGGACGGAGCCGACCCTGCGGTTGCCGTTGGTGCTCATCGCTGTCCCTTCTTGGCCGCATCGGCAGTGGTGGGTCCGAACTCGTCGCTGTCCACGGTGGCTTCCATGTCCTGGTCGCCATCGGAATCGGTGTCGGACACCCCGAAGTTCCAGTCCGGTCCGCCTCCGGAGGATTCTTCGAGCACGGCTCCGCCGCCAGGAAGGAGGAGGTTGATCTCATTCTCCGTCTCGCGCATCGACATGCCGACGGTGAGCTCGGTCCACTGAGTACCGTCCGCCCTCCTCAGCAGCCCGCTCACGATCGTCGTCTTGCGCTTCTCCTTGCGGTAGCCGAGAGCTGAGCTGTTCTCATCGCGCTTGCGGCGCCATTCGTCCTTGAGTCGGTCCAGGCGTTCGCTCAGGTACTGGCGAGGGCGCTCGCCCCCCACGCGTTCGGCCCGTTCCAAGAGACGACGCTCCACCTCTTGGGCAAGGGGCCCGTCAAGGTCGACGCTGTGAGCATCCAGATTGCGAGACGTCTCGAACGACGCCTGGCGCAGCGCGGCCACATAGGTGGCGGCCACACCCCGGTCCAGGGCCCGGCGAGTGAACGGCGTGACAGAGAGCGCCTCGACCTGGCGGTAGAACGTGGCGTGGTAGTGCTCGAAGTCCTCGTAGTGCGCGAGATCTCGGGGACGTGACCAGTTGTACAGGGTCACAACGAGACCCGGGCGTCTGGCATCGCGGCCGACGCGCGAGGACGCCTGGATGTATTCGGCCGTGTTCTTCGGCTGGCCGACGACGAGCATCAGGCCGAACCGGGAGACGTCGACACCGACCTGCAGCATGGAAGTGGCCAGGACGACATCGACCGCTTGCCTGGAGGTCGGAGTCATGGCCGCGCGTGGTTCTCGCTTCTCCTTCATGGCGGTCGCGTACTCGCGCAGGAAGGCGCGTCGCCGGTCCGAGGTGTCGCGCTCCGCATCGAATCCGATCTCCAGGCGTTTGAGGGCCGCGCCGATGTCGGACGAGGAGATGCGCGAGGTCAGCTCCTGGATGCTGAGCATGCCCGCTCTGCTGACGATGCGATCGGACAGTGTGTCCTGGCCTCGGCGGCTGCCGTTGGAGCGCACTCGGGTGGTGATGTCGTCGTCCATGTACCGGCGCATGCCCGCGAGTTCGCGGGTGGCATTGAAGTAGCCGACGAGAGTCATGTAGGGGTCTGCGGACTTGCCGTAGTCGTCGAAGAGCTGTTGCCCGGCGAGGAGCAGGATCTCGGCGACCCGGATCTCGGCCGCCTTGAGCCGGGTTCCGTGCGCGCAGACGCCCAGGTAGCGTCGGCCGGGGTTCTCACGGCTCAGCTCGACCTGCCGGGAGAAGAAGGTGTCGCCGACGTCGAGCACCTGCGGTGGGAAGACGGCGACCTTGCGGCCGAAGACGCCGAGCACCTGGTCCGCGGCCCGTTTGGTGGTCGCGGTGGATGCGACGATCTTGGGACCGACCTCACGGCGCCGGCCGTGCACATCGGTGAGGCTCCAGGTGCAGAGCTGATCGACGGCCGACTCGAACAGGCCGACCATGGTACCGAGCGCACCGGAGATCAGGTGCAGCTCGTCCTGGATGATGAGATCCGGGGGCCGCAGCCGGTTGACGGGCTGCGCCGTGACGCCAGGGAGTTCGCCCTTCGCGTTGTGACGGCTTCCGCAGCCTGTTTTGGCGTCGAGGTCGTCGTGGCGATAGCCGTGCCGTGGGCAGAGCTCGGTGACCCTGCCGAACAGCAGCCCGGCGTAACCGTTCCAGGGCAGCTGGGCGAACTTGTCCACGGTGGCGATCAGCAGTGCGGGGGCGAGCCGGTAGATCTCCTCGTCGACGGTGAGGACAGGGATGCCTTCACCGGGCGACTCCCGCCGTGAGAAGGGGCAGCGGTCCTCGCCTTCGGCACGCGGACAGTAGAGCAGGACTCGCCGCCGTCCCTCGTCGTACTCCATGTGGGAACGGGCCGTCAGCCCGCTCCCACACCAGGGGCACGTGAGGACCTGCAGAACCCGTGCGTGTTTGTCGCTCGCGCTCTCTCTCGCGTCGGCGATCTGCTCTTTGGCCTCGTCGAACCAGTTGGGCGAGACCGATGTTCCGACCCAGAGCCCGATACGGAAGGGAGTCGCGCCCCAGCGGACGTCCCGCGTGAACTCCTCACGACGCAGTACCTCGCAGGCACTCACCAGCGCAGCGGCACGTTGGAACTGCTGGGCGGTCAGGAGCCGCAGGGTGTAGCGCATAAGGACCCCGACGCCGGCCTCGCCGCCGCGTGCGTCGACTCCCGAGCCGAGAGTGCCTTGCAGGCGTCGCAGCGCGAACGTGTAGGCGGCCAGGCCGAGGTAGGCCTCTGTCTTGCCACCACCGGTTGGAAAAAACAGCAGGTCTACGAGGGCCTCACGGCCGGTCCCGCGGTGGGCGTGTCCGGGCTGGGTGAGGGAGTCGAGATTCAGCAGGACGAAGGCGAGCTGGAACGGACGCCAGCTGGCAGCCTCCTTGCCCTTGGCATAGACCTCGTCGTACGCCTCCTGGTAGGAGCTGTTTTCGTCCTCATGACCGGCGCGAGCAGCGGCGATCGCCGTGTTGCGCCGCTGGAGTGCCATGGCGCGGTTGGCGAACCGGAAGGCGTCCAGGGCGACGTCGTCGGCCACGAGTCGGTCGATCCCCAGTGTGATGCGGTCGCAGATCTCCAACGCCTGCTCGATGGCGACGTCCGCCGACTCACGCAGGTCGTCCGGGAGCGAGAGGGCCTTGCGACGCTGCTGTTCGAGCCATGTGCCGTAGCCGTCGGCCAGCGGTGCGAGTGCGGCACTGAGTTCGTTCCGGCGGGCCGGCAGCGCGAGTGCGGCGAGTTCGTCCATACCGAGCTCGAGTCCACGAAGGAGGTCCTGCTCCTCGAGAGTCGGTGCGGTGGTGGCCCGGACATCGTATTCCGGGAGCCAGGTCGTGGTGAGCCGATGCGCGTTGCGCTCGCCGTCACGCACATGCGCGTGCACGGCGACATTTCGGCCCTTCGCGTGGCTGAGGCTGTCCCGGTAAAGGAGGCGAAGCCGCCGGTCCTCGGAATCCTCGGGGGCACCACCCCGGTTCGCGAGGTCTAGGGGGTCGTCAACCGGAAGGAAGATCGCGGCCTGATCGTCCGGAAAGGCGGTGATGTCGATCTCGGTCTGGAAAAGCCAGTGGGCATCGCGCGCTTCACGACTGTCCTGCTGCCTGTTCACCAAAGTCAGTTCGACGACACGCAGCTCTTCGGCGCCTGCGCGACCGACGTGCTGCCGTACTTGTACGTCGAGAGCAACGGCTTCGCGTTCCAGTTCGATGATCCGGCCGACCATGCTGGTCACATCGATGTCCACGGGATGCTCGACCGGCTCGCGCGACCAGACCCTGCGGGTCGTCCCCCGATCAGTGGCTTCCTCGGACTGCGTGTAACGGCCCCACCGCACATAGGCGCTGAGCGTGCCGACGGAAACGGGAACCGTAAAGGACAACCCCATGGAGGATGCCCAGATATGACCGGCCGCCTGCGGGGTCAACCGGTCCCCGGGTCCCCCGTCGTCCCCCTCCTGCTCGTCGCCCGAGTCGCCGTCGGTGCTCTGGGCCGCCGCGACGGCGATCTCTTCTCCGGTGACGGCCTGCGGCTGCGGCCCGATCATGCCGACGAGGTAACGGTCTCGCGGCCCGGAGGAAGCACTCGTCAGGGTCTCGGTCTCTCCGTCCCAGGGCCCCTGGAGATCACGGCGGACATAGGTGACGAGTTCGTCCCGCACAGCGTACGAGTCTCCGGCACGAAACGTCTGAGGCACTTCGTCGAGCGGGTGCGGGACAGCGGCCTGGGCAGGCTGGGCCGGCATGCGGTGGGTCCTTCCGGACAGGTCCGATGGGTCACGAGCGTGGATCGATCGTACGACAGCATCAGCAATATAGATCGTTGACTCAGTTCACACAATGACTATGTGGTGGATCGTCGCTCCTGGCGGAACAAGTCTCTAGGCTGGGCCTCGACCACCGCCCACGTGCGACCCGAGGACGCCCATGCCCCGACTCGCCCTCTCCGACGACTTCGTCACGGACCTCATCTCGCTCCAGAGGCCCGTCCAAAAGGAAGTCAACGACGCGATCCAGATGTTCCGGGGCATGTCCGTCCCCCAGCTCCACGCGAGCAAGGGCATGCACCTGGAGAAGCTTGAGCGGGCGCGCGATCCCCGGATTCGCACCATACGCATCACCAAGTTCTATCGGGGAGTTCTCCTCGCTCCCGACGACGGAAGCGAACTCTTCACGCTCCTTCGGGTCGCCTCTCACGACGAGGCCATCAACTGGGCCTGCAAGCGCGCCTACTCGGTCAACAGCGCCACCGGAGGCCTGGAGGTGCGCAACGTCGAAGCCCTCGAGCAGATGGAGACCTACTTCGAGACGAAGGAGGTCTCCACCCCCTCCCGCCTCTTCGAGGAATACTCCGATACAGTGCTGCGCGACCTCGGCATCGACGAGCAGGTTCTACGCCTGGCACGTGTCTGTGTGACGGCCGACGATCTGACGGTCATGGCACCGCCCATGATGCCGGCCGACCAGTATGAAGTGCTGGAGTATCTGGCCGACGAGTACTCCCCTGAGGATGTCTGGGAGCAGCTGATCGCTCCGCGCGGACAGACCGTGCGGACGGCGGAGGACCGACCGACGGTCACCCTCACCGAAGCGATTCTCAACACTCCGAACCGCATCGTGGAAGTGACGGGCCCCGGCGAGCTGGAACGCATCCTCACCGAGGACCTCACCCGCTGGCGCATCTTCCTCCACCCGGCCCAGCGCAGATACGCCTATCACCCGGGCTTCAACGGAGCCGCCCAGGTCACGGGCGGCCCCGGCACCGGCAAGACGGTCGTCGCTCTGCACCGCGTTCGGCATCTGCTCCGTAGCGGCCACGAAGGCGACCGAATTCTGCTGACCACCTTCACGAACGCCATGGCGGGCGCCCTGCGGGACAGTCTGGCACTGTTGCTCGGTGAAACGGACGCCCACCTTCTGGCTCGCGTCGACGTCACAACGGTGGATTCCCTCGCCGCCCGGGTCGTACGAGAGGCGCGAGGCAGTGCGCCGAAACCTCTTTCGGCGGCCGCGGAGAAGAGCGCCTGGACCCGTGCGACCGCTCGCGAGGACCTCCCTTGGCCGGAGCAGTTCCTGTCCCAGGAGTTCCGCAACGTCGTCCTGGCCCAAGGCCTGCGTACGCCCGAGGAGTATCTGCGCTGTGTACGACGGGGGCGTGGTACTCAGGTGGGACGGGTGCAAAGAGCCAGGTTGTGGCGCGTGATGGAACGGTTCACCGCGGATCTCTCGTCCCGTGACTCGGCGACGTACACCCAGTTGTGCGACCAAGCCGCAAGAATCCTGACCGATGGCGAACCCCGTTACCGCCACGTCGTCGTGGACGAGGCCCAGGACCTCCACCCGGTCCAGTGGCGGGTCCTTCGCGCCTGCGTGGCGCCGCAATCCGACGACATGTTCCTCGTCGGTGACCCTCATCAGCGTATCTACGACTCTCGCGTCTCGCTCCGCTCGCTGGGCATCAACGTGCGAGGACGCACGTCCCGGCTTCGCCTCAACTACCGCAGCACGGAAGAGATCCTGCGCTGGTCCGCGTCCTTGCTCGACGGTCGGACCGTGGGCCGGCTCGGTGAGGATGACGACGATGACGGTGGCCGGGATTCGCTGCGTGGCTACCGTTCCCAGTTGCACGGCCGTACCCCGGCGGCCCACGGATACGGCAGTCAGGACGAGGAACTTCGGGCCCTGACCGAGCAGATCCGCACCTGGATCGAACAGGACGGTGTCAAGCCGTCGGAAGTGGCGGTGTGCGCCCGGTTCAACACGATGGTCGACGCGGTCATCGCACGACTGAGGCGCGAGGGCATCCCGGCGGTCGCGGTAAAGGACGACCCGGGGCCGGAGAGATCGGGCGTGCGAGTCGCCACCATGCACGCGATGAAGGGGTTGGAGTTCCGCTGTGTGGCAGTCGTGGGCGTGACATCCAGCGTGCTGCCTTTCGCTCCGCACGTGACACCGGCCGACGTGGACCCCGTCCAGCACCAGTCCGATCTCCTTTCGGAGCACTGCCTGCTGTTCGTGGCGTGCACACGGGCCCGCGACGCACTGGCCGTGTCGTGGAGCGGTGACCGCAGTCGCATGCTGGACCCGGTCGCCGGTCGATGAGCACATACCCGCTGCCCGAACCGCAAGGCGGTACGGGCAGCGGGGCTCATCGCTATCGGCGGACGCTCAGAACCGTCGTCCAGCCTTACCCAGCGCCTCAGACACGGATCTCCCGGACGACGATCGTGTGGGTCTTGCCCTGAGAGGCGTCGTACGAGATCTCACGTCCCGGCGGCTGCCACATCAGCGCGTGGCCCAACGGTGACGACGGAGAAACGATGTCCGCCTCGTCCGTGGGTAGTTCGGCGACCGTGTACAAGGTGTCGTCGTCGACCTGCCCGTCGAACTCGAGGACGAGCAGCGCACCAGGAATGACAACCTGCGGAATGCCCGGTTCATGGCCGACACGGGCGGCATCGAGGAATGCCCGCAGAAAGACTAGGCGCTTCGTTCGGCGATCACGCTGATCGGCTTGTGTCTTTCTGAGGAAGACGAGGTTGGCCGCGTCCATTCCCTCCGGAATCTCGTCCGCGGTGTCCACGGCGACCTGGAGCTTCTGTATCTCTCGGACCAGCCGCTGAAAGGCGGCGGCGGGAATCTCCTGAACGGGGACAGAAGTCTGCGGTGCTCGGAGTGACGCCGCCTGTTCCCGCTGCTGCGACATGGATGTCACGGGCTGCACGGCAGGCCTGGTTGTCGGTGCCGATACACGCGCGGACTCCGAAGTCCGGACTCGCCGCTGCACCGGAGCAGGAGTGGAAGGGGCCGACTTCTTTGCAGGGGTCGGCGTGGACGAACGCGGCCCCTGGGGCTGAAGGACCATGTCCGCGGACGGGGTCGAGATGCCGACGGCTGCCTGGGCGTCAGGCCGCGGGCTGTTGCCCTCAGTGGCCTCGCGCTCCGGAATCACGCTCCCCTGGTCGTCCCCAACCGGGCCGCCCAACGGCGAGGCCACGGTCTGCACCGCCTGGGACGGAGAGGTGGGCTCTTCCGCTTCTTCGCAGACCGGTTCGATCCCCAGCCTTTCCAACTCTGCCCAGAGCGGCGCGAGCGCCTGTTCGCGGTCCAGGTGGAACCGGCTTCCGCGGATGCGGACGAAGGTCCAGTCGACACGTTCCAGGTCACGCTGCCTGGCCGCCGCAGTCGATGCGTCCTCGCCCTCCGCGAAAGCGTCGCCGTCACAGGCGACGGCGAGTCTGCGTGTCCCGCCCTCGACAACCAGGTCGAGGGAGTGCCGGCCGACCCGGTACCCGGGACGTACGCGATAGCCGCGCGCGGTCAGTTCCCGATACACCTTCTGCTGGAAGAGGCTGTCGAACGCCTCGTGCCGTACGTCCGCGAGCACCTCACCGTCGACCGCGACGGTTTCCTCCTCCGCCGGCCGTGTGAGGTGGTCGAGCCACTGTCGGCGCAAGTCGTTCTCGTGGAACTGTTCGGTGCGCGCACTGTGGAACACCCACACCTGGTCCTGGGCACGTGAGGCGGCGACGTTGAGCCGTTGTTCGTACGTCTTGCCGTTGAAGCCTCCGGGCACTGAACCAGCGGCGGTGGTCGCTGAGTTCACGCAGGAGATGAACATGACGTGGCGTTCGTCGCCCTGGAAGTCCTCCGCGTCGCCGACCCGGATGCGCCGCTCCTCACGCTGCTCGTAGTCAAGACGTTCGGCGAGCAGGTTCTCCAGTTCCGCCAAGTGTCCCTTGCTGGCGCGGAGGCTGATGACGCCCATGGTCTTCCCGTCGTACGCGGGGTCCGCGCAGCAGCGCACGATCGCGTCGACGAGCGCCTCCGCCTCGGCCGTGTTGGCCAGTCGGGCACTGCTCCCGAGGGCTTCGCCGTCCTCGACATACACGGTACGGACCGGGGCCAGACGATCGGCACCGTACTGCCGCAACGGCTGCAGTCGCCCGTTGTAGCACAGTTCGTTGGAGAAGGAGATGATCTCCGGCATGCACCGGAAGTGCTCCTTGAGCATGAGTGTGCCCCGGCCCGCGGAAAGCGCCTCCGTGAGATCGAAGAAGCTGGAGTCGGGCCCGAAGAGGCTGCGGACATCCGGCTCGAGTGCGGTGAGCAGTCGGTCCCTCAGATGGAAGTACTCGTCCTGCTTGAGGCCGACATTGGAGGGGCTGACCTGCTTGCTGTCGCCGACGACGACCATCCGGTCGGCGAGCCAGCTCAGCAGCATGGCCTCCAGACCGGACTGGCTCGCCTCATCGACGATGACGACGTCGAAAATGCCGGGGCGGTCCATGGGCACGGTCTCAGCGACCTGGTGCAACGGCATGATCCAGGCCGGCACCGCGGTCTGTGCCTTCCGCAGGGCGGCCTGTGCGTCACGCCGATAGCGGTGCTGGTACTTGCCTTTGATCCGGCGGGCGGCCTGCTGGTACGCGCTGAGGGCTCGGGACTGGTCACCGTTGAGCAGTCCGAGACAGCGGTGCCAAGCGCGTGCTGCGGCGAGCCTCGCGAGCATGATGCGTGCCTCGTCATCGGCCTCCGTCAGCCGCTTGCGCAGGGCACTCTCCGCCTCCGGATCGGTGAGCCGTTCCATGCGGTCGCGCCACGCGGACCAGGCCCAGGCTTCGATGAGGAGGGGCAGACGTGCGTCCCACATGATGTCCTGCGGGGCGTCCGTGATCCGCTCGGCGAGCGAGGGGAACGCCTCCTGCACATGAGTGAGCGCAGCGTGTTGTTCGGCCCGGAGCCGGGCAGCCTCACGGACCTCGGCGATCTCGCGGCTGAACTCCCGGTAGCCGTCGGGGTTCTGGGTGCGCACGGCTTCGAGTGCGCGTGTGACCGCGGGCGAGACACCCGGCCGGTCGTTCCAGGCGCGCAGGAGTTCTGCGGCGTCCGCAATGACCCGGCGAGATCGTTCGGCGGCGCGCAGCGTGCCGGCAGCGCGGAGGAGGGCTCGTACCGCGCTCTCGACGGACTGGTCGTGCCAGGTGGCGACGGTCAGCGCCGGCGACGTCGCGGCAGCGGTGAGCACATCGGTGCGGGCGGTGGCAACGGCGAGAAGCGCTTCGAGTGCCTCAGCGTCCTGCCGCAGGCGGGCCAGTCGAGGACCGTGCCCCTGCCAGGCTCCGGCAGCGCTTCCCCACTCGGACTCGACCTGGGCGAGCCGCAGTTCGAGCTGCACACGGGCAAGGACGACAGCCGCGGTTTCGACGTCGTCCGAAGTGCGCCCGTCGACCCGGACACCCTCCACGAACGAGCCGACGGCTTTGGCCAGCTTCGAACGGATTCCGAGCGGGCCGCGCAGCTTCTGCCCTTCACCGAGTCCGTCGTGCAGGGTGGTTGCCTGGCTGAGGGCCACGGCCGGGTCGTACTGCTCGAGGCCACTGACCATCGCGGTACCCAACGTGGAAAGCGAGGCATCGACCGCCGCGAGAGTCTCGGTGACGGCTGCCTGGCGGCTGCGAGCCTGCCAGTCCTGACCCGCGTTCACTTCCTTCAGAAGTGCCCCGGCCCATTCGCCGGCCGCGGCGGCAAGTGACGCGGCCCGGGCACGAGCGGCGGTGAAGGCGTCGAGTGCCGTCGACAGCCGCTGTTGCTCGGCCTCCGTGAGACCGCGCACCGCGGTGTCGTACTCCTCGCTCAACGGATCCTGCCGCACCGTCGCGTGCGCCTGTTCCGCGGACAGCACAACGGAGACAGCTTCCTCGAAGTGGCCGGGGCTGGGCAGTTCCGTGGGGCCGGGGACGTCGGCCGCAAGGAGCTGGTGGTGCGGTGTGAACGCCCGCGTGGTGCGGAGGAGGTCAAGCACGTCGTCGGCAGTCAGCGCGGGCTGTTCCTGCGGGACCTGACCGAGCCACTCGTACTTCCCGGACTCGGAGGTGAGGCGTTCCGCGATCTCCTGGAGGCTGCCGCAGTAGTCGCCGATCTCCCGTTCGAAACGATGGGTCTCCTGTTCACGCAGAAGGGCAAGATCGCGCAGCATGGCCTGCTGGGCGGATCGTGCCGCGGTGAGTCGTGACTGCAGGCCACGGATCTCACGCTGTGAGGCCTTCTCGTCATAGCCGGCGTACTCACTGAGGATCTGCTGTACCGACGCCTCCAGCTCACGCTGAGCGGCGGCACCGTCCTCGGTGCGGCTCACGCACAGGTCACGGATGGACTCCGGCAGCTTGTCGCGCAGCACGCGCAGGGCACGCGGAGTATGGCTCGTGATGAGGACACGTTTGCCCTGCGCGAGCAGGTCCGTCACCAGGTTGGCGATCGTGTGCGTCTTGCCGGTACCGGGCGGGCCCTGCACCACGACGAGGCGGTTGGCGCGCAGACGTTCGGCGATCGTGCGCTGCTCCTCGTTGGCCGGGAGCGCGAAGTACATCTCGCCCGTGTCGGCCTCTGCCCCGCCGTCCTCCACCGCCGCCAGGTCGGCTGCGGTCAACGCCCCGTCCCGACCTGCGATATAGCCGAGCAACTCAGTGGGAGAGGTGCCACCGTCGATCTGTCGGGCGATGGCTTTGAGAGCGTCCATCGTGGAACGACGGTTGCGTTCCCGCAGAACGAGTGCGGGGGTGAGCCCCACCTGCGGCACATCGAGAGTCCGCGGTGTCGTGCGCTCCACGGTCGGAAGGTAACTGCCCGCGCTGTGCACGGCGTTGGCCCAGCTGCGCAAGGCGGTGTGCAGAGCTTCGAGGTGTTCGGGATCGGTCACGTCCAAGGCACCTTCTAGTACCTCGACGATCTCCTCCCGCACCGGCCCCGGGACGTGCTGGGCCCCTTCCAGCATGCCCTCTTCCAGCTCCAGACCTACGCCGGTCGGGTCGGGTGCGGCGGTGAGCATACCGGTGGACGGGTCGAGCTGAAGGGTGGCCCGGCGGGTGACAAGGTGCCGCTCCACACGCTGGCCGCTCGTCGTCTGCCAGGTCAGCCGGCCGAGTCCGAGTACGAGTTCGTACGCTTCGCCCAGGTTGGCGGCGTCCTCATGCATCTTGTGAAGCCGGTCGTACAGTTTGACGAGGGGATCGATCGCGCGCCGCCGCTCCGCCCACACGAACCACGCCTGTTCCCAGGCGGCATACAGCTTCTCGATCGTCTCCCGCTTGGGGTGTGCGTCGAGTTCGTGATAGGCCTTGTCGAGCGGTATCCCCTGGGACCAGTCCGGGAACTCGGGCTCGATCCGGCGACGCAGGTGCGGAGCGCGGTGCTGCTTGAAGTCACGGATCCGCGTCTCGTCCACCCACGGCGCGAGCATCGCCGCCGGGTGTGGGGCGTCCTCGCGTTCAGGGCGCACTACGGTCAGCCAGGCCGGGTCGTCCGTGATGAGCGCCCCGTCAAGCATCACCTCGACGCCGGGCATGTCCGGAAGCTCCTCGAACCACACGGTGCCGGCTGCGCCGTCGAGCGTGCGGACAGGCCGGGCCTTCGATTCTTCGGCTTCTGCGAGGAACCGAAAGATCTGGCGCACGCGCGTGGCGTCCGTCTCGTCGGCGGCCGGCGCCTGCGTCCGGGCGTGCGTGCCCCGTAGGCTTGTGCGACTCGGCTGCGTCGGTACGTCCCCGAACACCTCCCGGACGGGAGCCCCCAGATTTTCGCTGACGTCGGCAAGGCCCTGGCCGGCCACGGCATCCGGCTCCTCGTCCGCGAACAGGAACTGTTGCCGGTCGCCGAAGAGCGAGGTCTGGTCAGGGAGCGGCGTCGCCGTGGTTCGCGCCAAAGCCCCGTGTGCGGGGGCGGGAGCACCCGAAGCGGCAACGGCCGTGGTGAACGTGACGCTCTCACGTTCATGCCCATCCGGGAACCGCACCTCGATGTCCAGCTCCGCGGCCGTGCCTGCCGGGATGCTGTAGGCCCAGGTCACCGAGATCCTGCGCCCTTTCCGCAGGGTACCGTCCAGCTCCTCGTCCAGGACTTCGGTCTGGTGGTCCTGGACCTGGCGCCCCGCCTTTCCGTACGGTCCGCTTCGGACGAGCAGACTGATTCCGTTGACGTCGATCGGCTGTCCGGTTGCGTTGCTCAGGTGCAAGGTGCACCTGACAATGTCGTCGCCCTGCCGGTAACCGTACGAGTCATTGGGATCGACGAGTTCATACGGCACGACGTCGTCGATTCGGACGTGAAGCCCGTCGTCGTACTGATAGACGGAGCCGACCGGCCTCATGCCGTCACCCAGGCCACTCTCACCCTGGCTCACACGCCACCCCACTGTTTCCGAGGGCCACATGGTGGCCACCTTGTGAAATCCCGCCCCGGCCAGCCGAGTTGCGAGCGCGACGCACCCCCCGGCACGTCAACTTCTAGTGTGAACTGAGCACACGGATCGAGAGTATCAGGAACGACGCCCCGACAACCCCTCAAGGGAACATCCGCCACGTCGCGACCCATACAAACCGCCTGAGCGGCACCCGAAACCGTTCAGTCAAGCCTCACCATCGACACCGCGGGGGCGCATTCGACACACCTTCTCACGTTGACTGAGTTCACATTAATCTGCATGATGGTCGTCGCGTCACCCGATCAGCCCCCAATCGCTCCAGGGAAAGGCGCACACGTCATGCGCATGGAAGTGGTCCACGTGTCACCCGAGCTGGCCGCGCGGTGGCTCACCCAGAACACCAACAACCGGCCACTCAGCAAGAACACCGTGCAGCAGCTGGCCAACCAGATCCAGCGCGGGGAATGGCAGTTGACGCACCAGGGCATCGCGTTCGACGAGGACAACGCACTCATCGACGGTCAGCACCGACTGGCGGCCATCGTCAGAGCTGGGCTCACAGTGCCACTGACCGTCACACACGGCGTCCCCCGCACGGCCTTCACGGTGATGGACACGGGTCGCAAGCGCACCGGCCGGGACGCACTCGCGCTCGCGGGTGAAGCCAACGCGACGCACCTGGCCGCGGCCCTGCGCGGACTCCACCTGTACCTCCACGCACCCAACTCCGCATGGAGCGGGGGCTCATCCGTCACCAGCAACGATCAGCTCCTGATCGCTCTGGAACAGCACCCCGGCATCCGTGACGCCCTCCTGCACGGCATCGCGATCAATCGCGCATGCCGCATCACTGTCACCGCGGCGACCATCGGCTGGTACGTCACCACCGCGGCGCGGCCCCACATCGACCAATCATCTTGGAAAGACGGGGTTGTCACCGGTGCGCGGCTGGAGTCCGGCGACCCTCGCCTCACCCTGCGCAACACCATGCTCAGCCTGGCCGCCGGCAAGACCCATCGTCGCCGCGATGACTCACGCGAGCACCTTCTCTACTACCTCAAGTCATGGAACGCCTGGGCCGAGGGCCGCACGATCAAACTGCTGCGCCGGTCCCCCAACGAGACGATGCCCAGGATTTCCGACCGGTCCGTCGCCGCGCCAAGGGAGAGGACCGCATCACGGACAGCCTGACGACTTGCAGGCATGGCAGACATGGCCGCGCCGGCTCCATCGGGATGGCCAAACCATCCTGCCATTGACTGAGTTCACGCTAGATTCAGGTAACCGCTGTCCCCCAGCACGCGTCATCGGGCACATGGGCCGCACTCGTGCGCCCGGCAGGAAAGGAAACGCATGCGCGCTCAGGAGATCACCTTTCTCAAGCTCGTCCAAGGGGACAAGCAGTTCCAAGTGCCTCTCTACCAACGGACGTACAGCTGGGGCCGGGACCAGCTGAAGCGCCTGTGGGAGGACGTCGGTGAGCTCGTCGAGCAGCACGTGTCAGGAGAGTCCGCAACGCCTCACTTCCTGGGATCAGTGGTGCTGGCCCCCGGCCAGATCCAAGCCGGCGGCGTACAGAGATGGCTCGTCGTGGACGGTCAGCAGCGCCTCACCACACTGATGCTGGCCTTCACCGCCTTGCGTGACCACCTCAAGGAGGGCGGTGACTCGCGTGCCGCCGACAGGGTGCACCGACAGGTCCTTGTCAACGAGTTCCACGAGGGATTCGATCACTACCGGCTGCTGCCCACCCAGGCGGACCGAGAGGCGTACACCGCATGTATCCAGTCCCGGGCCGAGGCGGGCGGAGGTGACAACATCGGTACGGCCTACCGCTTCTTCCGCGGTGCACTCGCCGAGGGGCAAGAGGCGGACGTACAAGGCTGGGTGGAAACTGTGGAGACCGTCCTCAAGGACCTGCTCTCCATCGTGGAGATCACCGCCGAGCCGGGCGACAACGTCTATCGCATCTTCGAATCGATCAACAACACGGGCGTCGGGCTCAGTCAGAGCGACCTGCTGCGCAACTACGTGTTCATGCTCCTTCCCAGGCGCGGTGAGCGTGTCTACCAGGAACTGTGGTTGCCCATGCAGCAGGCCCTCGGGCCGAAGAACCTCGAACTCCTCGTCTGGCTGGACCTGATCGTGCGTGGCCACTACAAGACCAAGCAGAGCGAAATCTACCGCGAGCAGCAGAAGCGGCTTCAGCCGCTGGCCGGCGACGAGGACGCGCTGCAGCGCGAGATCGAGCAACTGGCCGAGCGGGGTCGGAGATTCCTGCGCATCGTCGACCACACCCGAGAGCAGTCCCCCGCCCTCCGCACGGTCCTGGAGCGCCTGGCCTCGTGGGGCGGCCAGACCCATTATCCGCTCGCACTGCACCTGCTGGACCTGCTGGACGCCGGCAGGACGACACCCAAGGACGTGGCGCAGGCGCTGGGCTACGTCGAGTCCTATCTGGTAAGACGCCTGATCTGCCAGACGTCGACGGCCGGCCTGAACCGGATCTTCATGGAGGCTCCGAAGGAGCTGGAGACGGACCGGTCGGCCGCCGAGGCTGTCCGGCGGTTCCTGTCCGGACGGCGCCGGCGCTGGCCGAGCGACGAAGAGCTGCGCGAGGCGGTCCGCACCAAACCGTTCTACTGGAGCGGGCGCCCTCCCCAGCGCAGCTACATCCTGCGCCGCCTGGAGGAGAGCTACCGCGCTTCCGAGCCCGTGGACTTCGCCAAGGCGTCCCTCAGCGTGGAGCACGTCCTGCCGCAGCGGCCCGCTCCCGCGTGGTTCGACCTGCTGGCCGAGGAGACGGAGCCGAACCAGACACCGCAGGAACTGCATGATCTGCTGGTACACACGCTCGGCAACCTCACCCTGACCGGGGACAATGCCAAGCTCTCGAACCACCCCTTCGAGCGTAAGCAGCAGATCCTCGACTCGAGTGCCCTGCGCATGAACCTGGAGATCTCCTCCGCGCAACGCTGGGGCAAGGCCGAGATCTTGAAGCGTGCCGACCGTCTGGCCGCCCGCGCGGTGGAGCTGTGGCCCGGACCGATCGGCGGAGTCAAGCCGGCCGCCGAGGAGTCGCCGGGCTGGGCCGAACTGCGCGCGGCACTGGTGGCGATGCCCAGCGGTACATGGACGACGTACGGCGACGTCGCCGAACTGATCGGCAGTCATCCCGTGCCCGTCGGGGCCTACCTGGGCGCCAATACGGGCGTGCTCGGCGCCTACCGCGTGCTCACCGTGGAAGGCAGGATCTCCCCGTCCTTCCGCTGGGCGGACGGCGTCGACCGACCGCCGCCACAGGAGTTGCTGACGAGCGAGGGGGTGCGCTTCGACTCCCTGGGCCGGGCCCATCAGTCCCAGCGTCTGTCGGCCGCCGAACTGGCCACCCTGCTGGGGAGGGACGTTGCCCAGCCGACCGCGCACGACCCGCTCCCCGAGGGAGAGGACAAGGCGGCGGCCGAGCGCTTCCGTACGCAGCTGCGGGAGAGCTGGCCTGACACGTACGAAGGAGTCGTGGCGGCCCTCGACTTCTGGCGCCGCCAGGGCGGCCATGTGACCTACGGCCGGCACGAGGAGACGAGTTGCTTCCCCATGCTGGACGCCGGCACAAGCCGTCGGCCGCACCTGATGTGGCCGGTCGGGATCTACCCCGTCAGCGGAACGGTCGAGGTGGTCTTCCAGTACCTGAAGACCCGCAGCCCCTTCGACGACACGGAACAACGCCGGGAACTCTTGAACCGCCTGAACAAGATCGATGGCATCGACCTGCCCGAGGCGAAGCTGGAGCTGCGCCCGTCCTTCCCGCTGAGCGTCTTCGCGCGGCACGGTGACGAGATCTGCGAGGTACTGGACTGGTTCGTGGGGGCGGCGGCGCTGGATCTGGCCCGCAGGGCCTGACCGAGCTCAAGGCGGTCGCGCCCGAGGCCGCATCCGACCCACCGGACCTGACGATCCCAGTTGAGATGGGGAACCTTCATGAGCATGTACACCGACCCGGCCAACACAACCGACCCAACCGAACCGACCGACCCGACCGACCCGACCGACAACGGCGCAACCCCGATGAGCGCCTACGAGGTGAAGGTGTGGGAGGCCCTCAACGAGCACTGGGAGCGCCGCAACAACCCACGGGGACTGCCGAACTGGGCGAGCAACGCTCTCAGTCGCACCGGCGAGGTCGCGGGAAGCGCCGCGAGCCGGGTCAGGGACGCCGTACCGGACAAGCTCGCGGACCCCGTCCGTCGCGCAGGTGAGGCAGCCGCCGAGCTGGCCTTGCAACCGGCGCTCAGGGCCGCGGTATCGGTGCTCGATCTGGTCAACGACTGGGCCATGGAGCTCAATGACCCGAGGACCGTCGAGGAGCTCGCCCGCAAGAAGGGGTGCGAACTCGACAGTTTCACCGAACTGCGGCAGCAGGACCTCAAGGTCTGCGACCGGCTGCTGACCGCCAACACCCTCAAGTGGCGGACCGCCGGTGCGTTCGAAGGCGGCACCATGGGCCTGCTGGCCATGGTGCCGGTCGCCGGCATACCTGTCGCGATGACGGCTGACATCCTCGTCGTCCAGGTCCTGACCGCGTCGATCGCGGCGCGCATCGCGTACTCCTACGGCTACGACGCGAAAGACCCCGACGAGCAGGAGTTCATCGAGCGCTTGGCGCGCCGGTCCTTCATGGCACAGGCGGCCAAGGCCAAGCCGTTGAACGAGGCCGCGAAGGCGGCGAGCGCGCTCAAGGGGCGTGTGAACTGGTCGGAGAAACTCCGCCAGGACCACCGCCTCGTCGCCGCACTGGAGAAGTTGCTGCAACAACTGGGCCCGGCCGGTTCCAGGGTGCCGGTTCAGAACGTCGCCAAGGTGGTGCCGTTCGTGGGTGTCCTCATCGGGGCCGGCATGAACGCGGCGGTTCTCGGCAGAGTGGCCGCCGAGGCCCAGCGGTACTGCCAGACCCGGTTCCTCTGCGACAAGTACGGGCTGCCGATGCCGGCCGCACTGCAGGTCGACCGGGACGACGACCCCGAGACCGACGCCACGTAAGTGCCTCAGATCCGGACAATGACCGAGGTTGACCCTCGACCTTGTCGAGGGCTCAGGGTTACGGGTGTGAAGAACGAGATGCGCAGCATCGGGGAGATGGCCCGAAACGGTGGACTGAGCGTGAGCGCGCTCCGGTTCTACGACCGGGCCAGCGTCTTGGTCCCCGCCTGGGTGGACCCGGTCAGCGGCTACCGCTGGTACGAGCCCGAGCAGTTGGAGGAGGCCCGACTGCTGGCCCGGCTGCGTCGGGCGGGCATGCCTCTGGCCGACATCCGACTCGTCCTGGCCGCCTGGTCCGGCACGGACACGGACCTGGTGCGCGGCCTCCTTCAGGCGCACCTGCACCGTCTTGAGCTGGGGCTGTTCGATGCCCGCATTGAGTTCTCCGCGCTCCGAGCCCTACTCGATCACAGGGAGAACACCCTCATGACGTCCCTCAGCACCGCCACCGTCCGGCTTTCCGTTCCCGCTCCGGAGCTGGCCGCCGCGCTCGACGCGGTCCGCTTCGCGGCCGGTACCGACCCCGGACTGCCGGTGCTCGGCGGGATCCTGTTCGACGTCGAGGGCGACGGTCTCCACCTCGTGGCCACCGACCGCTACCGGTTGGCCGTCGCGCAGGCTTGCACGGTAGGGTACGGCGGCTCTCGCGTGCAGGCCGTCGTGCCACTGCCGCTCGCCGACGCGATGCGGGTGCTGCTGAACGACGGGGAGTCCGTCCGGCTGGCGGTGGACGGTGGCCGCGTGACAATGGAGACCGGCGACCGGCAGGCGGCCGGGCAGAGCCTCGATCACGAATTCCCCGACTACCGTCGCCTCGTCCAGCTCCCGAGCGGTCGCCGGGCCCACATCGACACGGCGGCCTTCCGGGAGGCGCTGGAGACCGGCCCGGTCCGCGCGGGCGAGACGCGCGAACAGGATGGCGAAGCCTTCGACCTCAGTGTGCTCAGGGTGACGGAGAACGGGACGGTGATCGTGTGCGACGACGGTGACGACGACCCGAACGACGTCGCCGTCAACCGCGCCTTCCTGCTGGACGCGCTGACCGCAGCGGCCGGGGACGAACTGGTCCTGGAACTCGGGGCTCCTACGGCACCGATCGCTGTGCGTCGGGCAGACGACGAGGACAGCTTCTCGATCCTGATGCCGGTCCGCCTGGAGGACTGAGACCGACCTGCCGGGGTGACCCGCCGCTGATGGCCGCGCGGCTCGCACGGCCATCAGCGGCGGGTCACCAACCGGGGTAGCGATCCCACCAGTTCGGGTCCCAGCCCAAGGTGTACTCGGTGCCGCCGGGACGGTCGGTGAGTTGGGCTACGAGGTCACGGGCCAGGATGTCGAGGACCCAAGCCAGTTCGTGACGGCTGACCAGGCCGACGGGCAGGGCCTCGGCACCGTGGGCTGCCCCGAGCTGCGCACCGGCCACGCAGGCGACCGAGTCGCCGTCCGGTGCCCCGGCGGCGAACCGCAACGCGTCGGCAACCTGGTCCCGTTCGGGGAAGGAGGCGGCGACATACGCGCCGCCGAGCAGAGCCGACGGCGCGGTGGCGTCCGGCGCCAGCTTCGCGAGCCGCTCAGGGTCGGCCGGGTGAGAGACGGCCATCTCAAGTGCTTGGCCGAGCCGGTCGAGTTCCTGGGGAGCCGAAGCCAGGTCCGTACCACGAAGGGCACGAAGGCCTTCCCGAAGTGCGTGCTGTACCTGTGTCCGACCGCCGGACGACGCCTGTGCCTCGGTCAGGTCGGTCAGACAGTGCTGGGCCACTACCACCGCCTGGGCAGTCGCGGTGTGGGCGGCGGGGTCGCCATGGGTGAGGGATGCGATCTCACGGGCCGTGTCGACTGCCGGCTCGGTGCCGTAGGCGGCACCGAGCACGGCGACCGGAAGGGTACGGGTGAGCGCGTGGCAGCCACGGCTGGTCGTCGGCGTCTCCACCTGGCCGTGCACGCTCCTGGCCAGCGCGGTCACGGTCGCCGGCGCCGAACCACGCGGTTCGGCCAGGACGGGCACCTGGGCGAGCCAGCCGTCGGGCCACGCGCCCCCGCCCGAACTGCTGCGCTGGGCCTCCAGCCCCTGCAAGGCGGCCCATCGACGGTAAGCGTGCCACACCACCCCCGGGGGATGGCACATGCCCTTGTGGTCGCCGCGCACGAGGGCGCGGATCGTTCCTTCAGTGGTGAAGCATGCCAGCTGCGTGCTCACCCCGGCCCGCAACGGGCCGTCGACCGGCAGCTCGCCCTTGGCGCGGCCGAGCGTGTCGCCGATCGCCAGACCGAGCAGCAGCCCGCGTACTCGGGACACCGCATGCTTCTCCTTCAGGAACTCCCGCGGTATCCGGTCCGTATCCGGCTCGTCGGGCTCCACGGGAAACTACGAATCCTGTTGCGCGGAGGCGCCGTCGCGGGCGCCGCCGGTCCAGTCATCCCTCGTCCCCGCGCTCCCTGTGACCTCATGCACGTGGTTCTTCCGAGAAGCGGTTCCGGCAGTCTTCCCGCCAGAAGCCTTCGGGGTGGCCAACTCGTGCACCGCATCCTGCAGTTCCGGGTGCGCCGACAGATGCCAGCCGTTCACCAGCGCGGTACGCAGGTCCTGCAGCGCGGCCTTGGGGTCGGTGCCGACGGCCAGATGACTGTAGACGGCGGCGACAGCCGGGGTGCGGCTCTGCCCGGCATAGCAGTGGAGCAGGACTCGCTTGCCTTCCTGACGCAGCCGCAGCACTTCACGGGCGGCCTGGTCCACCACGTAGTGGAGGTTGGCGTTGTCTCCCTGCTGGTCCACCAGCCAGACGCGGACGTGCTCGACGTCGGTACCGGGCAGGACCGGTCCCGTGCCCATGCGGCACAGTGACACCACGGCATCGACGTCGACCGGCTCGGCGCCCTGGGCCGTGGTCAGGTTGCCCAGCACCACCCCGGGGTCGTGCGGGTGGCGTATGGCGAAGCCCGGGTGGGAGGACGGCAGCTGCGGCGTCGAGGGCCAGCCGGCGGAGTCGTCGCTGCCGCCGCGGGCGGTGAGCAGCGCCAGCCGGACCAGATCGGCCCCGTTCAGGCCGGGCCAGCCGTTGACAGCCCGCTGCCACTCCAGCGGGACGCCGGAGCAGCCCCAGCGCGCGCCGAGCAGGGCACCGGCGATCGCCGCGACGGTGTCGGTGTCCGTTCCCGCACGTACCGCCGCTTCCAGCGCCGACTGAAGGTGCTGGGCGGGGAAGCTGCCCCCGGCGGGACTCAACTCCGGCACGGCGGTACGGGTGATCGCCGACCAAGCGGCCTGAAGTGCGTGAACGACCCAGCCGTTTTTGGTGAAGTGACGCGGCGGATGAGCCTCGGCCTCGTCCAGCCGCTCGACCCACATGTCCCGACGCTCGGCAGGCAGGAGGTCCAGGCCGGCGCGGACGCCGTCGAAAGTCCCGTCCAGTACGGCGGTTCGGATGCCGGAGCACCACAACACGCAGGCGTCGACGCAGTCAGGGTCGGGGTGGGTGAGCGCGCTGACGGCGATGGCGGCCTCGGCCATCGCGGCGGGGTCACCGAGGTGTGCGAGGGCGACGATTCCGGTCCGCATCAGGGAGCCGTTCCCAGCGCTGCGCGCGTTGCCGGCGGTGTACTCGCGGGCCGCCTCCCGCATCGCCGTGCCCGCCGACCCGGGTGCGCGGGCGGCGATGCTCAGGACCAGGCTGGTCTGATTGCCGACGTCGCTGGCGCCTTCGCCCAGCCAGCCCTGGAAGTTGGCGGCGATCGCGTCCAGGGCTTCCGGTTCGCGCAGATCCGCTCCGGTCGACGCCACCTGGGCGATGCAGACCTGCATCTGGGTGTCGTCGGAGTACTCACCGGGCTCGTACGGCCCCAGGCCGCCGCCGATCATCATCGGCTGCTGGTCCTCGCTCAGCGTCGCCTTGAACTCGTACGGCACGCCCAGCGCGTCACCCACTGCCGCGCCGAGCAGTACTCCGGCGGCCCGATCGGCAGCCCGCGCGTCCAGTTTGGGGTTGGGCAGGGGGATGCGGGCCATGAGGACTCCAGGTGGTGCGACGGCCCGCGTGAGGCCAGCCGGGCGGGTGGTGTGATGCCGGGATGGAGTGGTCGGTCGTCCTGATCGGAACGGTCAGAAGGGCACTGGACACGGCAAGACGCTCGTGGAAGGCGTCTCCAGTGTGACCGCCGCGTCAGCCTCGCACGACGGCCCACTTATCGTCAATAGGACGCTTACTGGTGTCCGGGGTTTGCCGCTGTCGCAGTCGGGGTCGAGCCGAACCGACCGGCTCGACCCCCTTCTGCGAATCCGCGAACTCGATTCAGCGGACCCGCTGGTCCCGCCATTCCAGCAGGGCGTCCCTGGCTGTCTCGAAGTCCATGGGGCCATTCTCGATACGGAGACCCCGCATGTACTCGTAGGCCCTACCGAGTTCGGCTCCGGGACGGATGCCGAGAATCTGCATGATCTGGTAGCCGTCGAGGTCCGGGCGGGCGGCCTGTCGTTCGTCCTCGACCGCCAAGTGCTCGATGCGCTCCTCCAGGGAGTCGTAGGCGCGCGCCAGTGCATGCGCCTTCCGCCGGTTCTGCGTGGTGCAGTCGGCGCGGGTGAGCTTGTGCAGTCGGTCGAGCAGGGGGCCCGCGTCACGGACGTAGCGGCGCACGGCGGAGTCGGTCCATCTCTCCTCGACATAGCCGTGGAACCGGCGAGAGGCGGTCCGCATCGGCCATGAGTTCCTGTGGGCGGCGACCTACGGCGGGCACGACATCCCCGGCCGGGCGCAGATGTCCGGTGAGGGCGGTGTCGACTGTCCCCCGGGCGACCCCAGGCAGGTGAAGTACGAGACGCAAATCGGAACCGCCGTACCCGAGACTCTGACGGACGAGCAACGCAGCCAGCTCACAACGCTCCCCAGAATTTTCTCCAGGCGATGAAGACTCTCGAGCGGGTCGTCCCTTTCATTCACGGAATGCGCGCACCCACCGCAAGCCCGATGACATCAGCACACCCGTCCGCCCGGGGCTCTCTCGCCGGGCACCCACGCATGACAGCCATGCCGAACTTCCGGCAAACCGATACAGATTCACGAGACGCCCTGGTGAGAGGTGGTCCCGGGAGGGCGGCACGACGCCCGGGAGGCCATGGCGCCGGTCGTCCCCGCGCGGATTTGCCGCCCGGGTCCGTGTCTGGGATCTTGTCCGGTGCAGCGACGTCGGACGACGCGCTAGGCCACCGGCACTACTTGACATGAGATCAGGCCAACTCATGGGCCGTGGCCGAGCCATTAGCAGCGGCTCTCTGAACTGTCAGTGATCATACGGAGAAGGCGAACAGCGTGAACACCGAGAAGATTAAGGCCCGGCGTCTTACGGCCGAAGAGGTTGCGGAATTGGGTCCTCAGGATGATGTATTCGTCTCGGCAGAGCTCGACGATCTCCCCCTCGACTGCTTCGCCCCGGCTTTCCTCACCAAGCAGGGCAAGTTTTTCGAGGGAGGATCCGTCATCGCGAGGACGGTCTTCGGCAAGGAGGTTCACGTTCTTCCGGACAACGCCGAAGAGCGCGGGATATGGGTTGCCGACGAGGCCGGGGAGGAGATCGAGGTTCTCCGGAGCGCCGGTGTCCTCCTGAACCTCGCCCTGTTCGTGCCCGACGGCAGCAAGGAGTCCCTGGAGGCGCTCTACGCCTCCGCGCGGGAGGCCTTCGGCGCGGGACTCGTCCAGCGCTGGAACGAGGAAATCGTCGCGGTGCCGGACATCAAGATCGACCTGTTTGAGGAGCCGGTCCGCGGGAGGAAGGGCGCGGGCACGCAGAACCGTGACCGTCGCGCCTTGGACATCTACCCCACCCGTGTGCGGTTCTTTGAGCCCAGCGACGGCTGGAAGTTCATCATCGAACCGCACCAGGAGATCGTCGACGACACCCCGACGATCTGATCCGACGGCAGCCCGCAACAGGCACGCCGCGACACACGGCCCCCTCAGAATTGAGGGGGCTTCCGCGTTTCCGCGGGTCAGCGGCGATCACCGCTGGGCCATCCGGGTCGATACGCAAGGAGAACTGCGGACTGACGCGTGCATAGACGGACCGGTGCGCGGGTTCCGGCACCGTGCACTGGCGGAACGACCGCCCCGCTCCGCCGACTTCCGGATGGCGTCCCGCCGAGTGGTGTATCCGATCAAGGCCCCGGAAGCCGCAGGCCGGCGGCGATGGCTCAGCGCGATCGGGCGCTCAACTCGTCCCAGCAGCAGGGCGCCTCGTGGGCCATCGTCTCGACGAAGATCGCCTGGAGCCTCGTAAACGGAACACGTAACACTTGCCTACGCCATCACACGAGACGCCATCGATGCAGAACACTCGAACCATGGAAGCAGACAGGACATCCGGGACGGTCATTCTGCCCGCTGGGAGCCCCGTTCCCGGCCGTGACGACGTACTCGGCCAGGCGATCCCGTTCGACCGGGCGCGCTGGGTGTCTCTTCTGCCCGACTCAGGCTGGTGGCCCGGCGAACTCGACGCGTGCCCGATCGTCGCGGGCAGGGCGCGAGTCGACCGCAGCACGGTGTTCGACATCTCGCGCCGCGCGGACACCGTGGAAGGACGACGACACCTTCTGACCGCTTCGCTGGTCTGGGGCAGTGGGACCAAGGCCCGGTCGGTCGCCCGGCACACCCGCATCTTCACCTCGTCCTCCGCTTCCGACATCGACGCGCACCTGGCCGCCGTCCTCCGCGTGCTGCGGCGGGAGGGAGCGGTCAGGGCGTACTTCGCCTTCAACAACGACGAACGGATCAAGTTCCTCGGACCGGCGTTCTTCACCAAGGTGCTGTACTTCGCTGGTCACGATCACCCAGTTGGCCCTTGGCGTCCGTTGATCCTGGACAGTGTCGTCGCGCGGTCCCTGCGGGCTGCCGACGCAGAGGTGAAGTGGTCCAGGGGTGGGTGGACGACACCACGCTACGGCCGGTATCTGTCCTTGGCCCACGACTATGCGGGAGTAGCCGGGGTGCTGCCGGATCAGGTCGAGGCCGCGCTGTTCTCCCACGGCAGGCACCTGCCCTGACTCCTGCCTCGTCGGAACTCAAGAGGTCATCAAGTCACTGTGCGGGAGGGATGCGCGAGACTCTTCGCTGAATTCGTCGCCTCCTGCGCCTCGGGCGAAGACGAGAGCGCCACTTCGCCCCACACGGTCTTCGTGTGGGCGTCCAGGCATTCCCAGCCCCAGCGTTCGGTGTACGCCTCCACCAGCAGCAGCCCCCGTCCCGACGGGGCGTCGAGTGACTGCGAGGCGGCGGGAGCGGCGGGTCCAGGACAGCGCTCCGGACGGGTGTCGGTCACCTCGATGCGGAGTGCGTGTGGCAGGAGAAGCAGCGCGAGCCTGAAGTCCCGACCAGAGAGGCTGCCGTGGCGGACCGCGTTCGACGTCAGCTCGGCCGTGACGAGGGCGACGGCGCGGGCCCGGTCTGAGTCGTACGGGAGGGCTGTCCACTCGGTGAACTGCTGGACGGCGAGTTGGCGGGCGAGGCGGGCACCGCGTCTGGTGCCGCTGAAGCACAGGGTCAGTTGGCGGGCGGGCGTGAGAGGCGGCTTCGCCTCGTCGGTGAGGTGCTGGTGCGTCACAGTGTCAGCGTGGTGGGGCGCATGACCCGCTGACCAGGTATGACAGCCGTACGTCGTTCTCGTCGTACGGAGTGGGTGGGCGGCTGTGGGCTGGGTTGTACGGGGCTTGTACCGGCGTTGTACGGGTGCGGCGCGTATCCCGGTTCCCGCGTGTCGCGTTGGACACGGACCGGTGGCGAGCGCGGCCGTGGCGGGGCGCGGAGCAGGACGGAAGGGCGTGGGGCTGTGAGAACGGTAAGGGACGTAGGGGACACGCGGACGAGGCGCGGCGCGAAGACGAAGGACGAAGGGCCCGATGTGCCTGGCGTGTGGTCGGCGTACGGGGTGCTGTTGCAGTACCTGCGCAAGCGGGCCGGGTTGAACCAGCAGCAACTCGGGGACGCGATCGGGTACTCGCTGGAGCAGGTCGCCTCGGTCGAGCAGGGGCGACGGCCGGCGAAGGCGGCGTTCACGGCGGCGGCGGAACGGGTTCTGGAGGCGGGCGGGGTTCTGGAGGCGCTTCAGGGGGAGGTGGATCGGGCGAAGTTGCCGCGGTTCTTCAGGAACTTCGCGCTGTTCGAGGCGGAGGCGGTCAGCCGGTTCGAGTATGAGCCACTGCTGGTTTCGGGGCTGTTGCAGACGGAGGCGTACGCGCGGGCCCTGTTCGCCGGGCACTGCCCGCCGCTGAATGAGGAGATCATCGACCAGCACGCAGAAGCGCGGCTGGGGCGGCAGAGGTCACTGACGCGAGTGCCGCTCGCGGAGCTGTCGTTCATCATCGGCGAGGAGGCACTACGGAATCCGGTTGGCGACAGGGACGTCATGCGCGAACAATGGCAACACCTCTTGCAAGTCGGGGTGCTGCCGAACGTGGAGGTCCAGGTCATGCCTGCCACATGCGGGATCCACCCCGGCTTGAACGGCCCGTTTGTGGTGTTGGAGACCAAGGAGCACCAGCATCTCGGCTACATCGAGTCTCAGGATGTCGGATGTGTGGTGCATGATCCAGCAGAGGTAAGCGCCTTCGGCTTGCGCTATGGGAAGCTGCGGTCGCAGGCTTTGAACGGCGTCGAGTCTGCGCGGCTCATCGAACGGCTGGTGGGAGAGACATGAGCGTGGAGCGGGGATCCGAGAACGCGGACGGACTGCGCTGGTTCAAGAGTAGCTACAGCGGCTCGGGAGGTGGCAACTGCGTGGAGGTGGCTGTCAGCCTGGACGCCGTGCTCGTGCGGGACTCGAAGACCGTGGGCGGCAGGCCGGTTCTGCGGATCAGCCGGGACGAGTGGGCGGCGTTCATGGTGCTCACGGCGAAGTAGGGCCGAGCACGGCTTCTGAGCGAAACAACGGGCTCGCTCACGTGACTTGAGGTGACGCGAGCAAGCCCATTGCCATGCCGACGGCTCAGAATAGGGCGCCCTCAGCACCCTCACCGAAATCCGACCCACCTCGCGCGGCCAGCTGCTCCATGCGCTTCCGGATAGCTTCGGACGATGGCGGGGGAAGGTCGGGGTGTTTCTCCCTCGCCTTATCGACAGTCACGCCCTTGAGTAGACCGAGGTGCACCTCATCGGCGTAGGCCTGGTGGTTCAATCGGCGTAGACGATCGACAATCTCGGTTCGGGCGAGCAAGCCGATGGTGCGACGAGTACCTTGATCGGTTTCGTGGAAGCCATGATCGAGCAGGAAGGTCTCGTGTGTCGGGTCCGCCGGCTGAGTCTGTCTGGACTCGTCCAGCAGGTCGAACCAGCCGTACGCCTCGACAGTCGCTCTGTCGATCTCCTCGTGGATGCGCCGGAGTTCAACGATGCCCTCATCCTGACAATCAGGGTTGTGAACCAGGTTGTAGGTGGCAGTTAGACCCATACCGCGGGTGACCATGAAGTCGCGACGATATCCATCGAGACAGGTTCCAGCAGCACGAAGACGGTCGGTGAGTGGAGGCCGCACGAGCGTTTCGAATACGTCCGTGGGGGTGTACCGGAGGTCACCCTTCATAGTAGAAGCACGATCGAGGGCCCACCAATAGTGCGGAGCGCTCGACAGAACAGCCAGCAGTGCTGGGTCATCAGACGCGATCACAACCGTGGCGTCACTAAACACCTGCGCAGTCGTAACCATCGCCGGCATCACGACATGAGTATGTCGAGTGATTACCATGCAGCGATCAAGTCGCCCGATAGATTTGCGCATCTCCGGAGCGGGACGAGTAAATCGCCACCAAATCTCTCGCCGACTCTTGTCCTTACTCCTTTCCCTCTCCGGCTTCACCTCGCGAATAACTTTAGCAATAGCCTTGTCGTAGCACATCGACTCTTCAAGGGAACGCATCTGGAAGTCAATAATCCATCGGTCCGTAGCATGCCTCGGATGCTGGTTAACGTCCTGCCCATTGAGATACGGGAAAAGAATCTCTGCGTATCGGTTGTCCTCTGCGATCCAGGCGTGCGCCTCTGACTCATCCAGCGTGAAACCCATACCCAGGACATACGAACCGATAAAAGATACTCCGTCATTGTTTTCCAGGGGCTCCACCCACGACGACTCCCTGGTCGCCGGGTTCAACGATGTGGAAATTCCGTTTGGCACCACTGCATCACCCAGGACGCAACGAGCTTCCTCCGCCAGTGGCGTCCTGCTGGTCCACACCGCACAGTACTCAAGGACCGCCGAACTAGACGGCCACCGCTTACTCTTGACAGCCCGGCGAATGGTGATCCCCGCTGACCCTAGCTGGTCAAGACCGACCTCGCGAGAATCACCCTGCGCCAGAGTATTCGTGGCGATCAGGCCCGTCTGCCCACCGACGTTCAACAGCTGATGCGCTCGTAGCTCAAAGTACGCGACCAGATCAGCACTGCCGCGCTTGCCGCTCGCAAGGTAGTCGATCACGTGCTCGCGATAGGCCTCGCCCATCGCACTCGTGAGCTTCTGTCCACCCAGGAACGGCGGATTCCCAACAATCGCATCGAACCCACCTCTCAAGGTAAACACCTCCGGAAACACCAGAGTCCAATGCACTGGCTGCCGTTCCAGAGCCTCCTCCGGCACCTCCGCTTCCAGCCAGCCCTCCGCTCTATCCCGAGCCGCCCGCACCACCTCAGAGTCGTCCTCGACCCCGTCCTCCATGATCCGCTGCACGATCCACGCAGCCCTGGGGAACAGATCCCTGACCCGATCCCCACCGTCCTCCTCGTACCAAGGCACCCGCCCAGAAGCACAGGTAGCCAGCGCGGCCCCCGCGATCAGGTCCCCCACCAACCGCAGCCTCCGCGAATGCCGGTTGACCTCCTCCAGGCGCTCCCGCTTCTCCTGAAGCGCCGGCAGGTCCACGCCCTTGATGGCCGTGATGGCCAACCGCTCCCGCGTCAACTGGTCCACCAACTGCCGGGCCTGCTCGGCCAGGACGTCGGTCTGTCCGCTCGGCTTCATGTGCACTGACTGGATCTGCTCCATGGTGTGCACGCCCAGCAGCGAATCCCCCGCCACCAGCCGGTCGTCCAGGAAGGTGAACGGCCGGCCCGGATCCATCGACACCAGCCACAGCGACAGCTTGGCCATCTCCACGGCCATGGGGTTGATGTCGACGCCGTACAGGCAGTGCTCGATGATCTGGCGACGCGCCTCGACCACGACCGGGTCCTGCTCCGCGTCCGCGGACGTCACCGCGTCGACGGCCCGCCCCGCCCGGTACGCCATCGCGTCCGCGCGGCCCTCGGACTCCCACGCCTCGATCAGGCGGTCGCCCAGGTAACGGCAGGCCGCCACCAGGAACGCCGCCGAGCCCATCGCGATGTCGGCGACCTTCAGGTCCAGGATCTGGTCGGCAGATTTGAGGCGCCACTCCCCCGTGTCCGCCGTCTGGAGCGGGCCCGGCTCGTACACCAGGGGCTCCAGCGCGTGCAGCACGACCTCCTCCGCGAGGAAGCGGGGCGTGTAGTGCGTCCCCGTGTTCTTCCTGAGGGACGACTCCGTGACGTACAGCGCGCCGTTCGGGATGACCGTCGGCAGGCTCCGCAGGTCGTCCCGCAGGATGCCGACGAACGGCAACAGCCGCTCCGTCAGCGCCACGTCCTTGGTGACCGCGTTCAGCCGGCGCCGTGCCTCCGCCGCCGCCTCCGTGCCGAGCGGAGCCAGCTTCTTCTCCAACTGGCCCGCCGTCGCCGGGGGCTTCGGGTCCTTCCACTTCTCGTGGATGGACTTGGCCAGGCCGGACAGCGAACCGCCCGCCTTCGCCGCCAGTGACTCCAACTCCCGCAGCGTGACCTCGTGTTCGAGGCCCTCGGGGCCGATCAGGCCCACCATGTGCTCGACGGCCCTGCGTCCGTCGAAGGACAGCAGGCCCTCGTACACGTAACCGATCTGCTCGACGTCCAGCGCGCGGAAGCTGAGCGTGCGGACCTCGCGGTCCTTGCCCTTGCCGACGCGGACCTCCTGCACGGCCTGGAGCATGTGCAGGACCGTGCGGTCGTCGATCGCGAGGAGCGGGGTGGTTCGCTCCAGCCACGGGAACTTGTCCGGGTCGAAGATCGAGCCGTCGTAGGCAGGGAGGTGGAAGCCGGAACCCGGGTGGTCCACTCCCCCGTGTACGGCGTGGAAGAGGGCGATGAGGCGGTGCCATGCCGACGTCGTGTGTTCGAGGGACGTCTCGCCCTCCTCGTCCGCCCGCGCCTTCAGTTCGTCGCGCAGGAAGCGGGCGGAGTAGGAGCGGGCGTACACCTCGTTGTCGGCCGGGAGCAGACCTCGCTCCTCCGCGAAGAGGAGGAAGACGACGCGCATCATGACCGCGACCGCGCCGCGGTAGACCTCGCCCGCGCCGACGCCCGACGCGTGCAGTCCCGGCGCCCCGTGCTCGATGGCGCGGACGTCCGCGCGCCCTATGGCGTCCACGAGGAGTTCGACGGCCTGGCGGACCTGGACGCCCATCGCCTCGGTGACGTCCTCGCCCGCCGCGAGGCTCGCCTTCAGCAGGCCCACCAGCGTCTCGGCGTCGTCGTACTCGAAGAAGCGACGGCGGCGCAGCAACGAGACGAACGCCCGAACGAGATTCCGGTCCGCAGCCGTGTTCCAGTCGATCGCGTCGAACACCGCCGTCGTCGTGACGCCGCCCAGCGGGGCCCAGACCAAGCACCACCAGCGGCCGTCGGTCACCAGTCCGAGCGGTACCCCGTGATGGCGCAGGAGGCGGGCCAGGCGGTCGGCGGGGGCCGCGGACCAGTCGCCGCCACCGCCGACGCGGGCCGTGGGGGCCGTACCGGCCGGGACCGTCATGCCGAGCAGGCGTACGCGCTTGGCGGCCGACGCCACGTCCGGCTCGATCGCGAGATCCGCGCCCGGTTCGACAAGGGCGAAGTCGGGGCGTACCTCGGTGTTGTGCTCCGCGACCCGCAGAGTGAGGCGGTCAAGACCGTGGTGCTCCGCATCGCCCTGCCGGAAAGTCAACGCGTCGCCCCAACCGAGCAGGCGGCCCAGCACATACGCCACCCACTCGTCGCGGCCGGCCGTGGTGTCGGTCTGCCAGTCGGCGTGCCGGGCGCGGATCCGGGCGCGTTCGTCCTTCTCCAGAACATCGAGCTGGGGCCAGGCGCGCAGCAGGACGGGCATGGTCAGGAAGGGGCCGGAGACCTCGGTGAGGTCGAGCCACTCCTGGTGCTGACGGCGGCCGTCGGCGGCCTTGGCCTTGGCGGCGGCGACTCCGGCGCTCATCTGGCGGGGGCTCATCGGCGGGCTTCCTTTGCGGGGATCACGAAGACGACGGCGGCGGGGAAGAGGTGGGAGCGGGGCTCGCGGTAGCGGGCGGCGATGGCGGCGAGTTCGCGTTCGCGTTCGGCGGGGAGACCTTCCAGGCGTTCCTGCCAGCGGCGGCGGTCGTCCTCGAACTGGCGGCGTTCGTGGCCGGTCAGTTCGTGGGTGGACAGGAGCGCGAGCTGCTCGCCCTCGCCTTCGCCCTCCTCCTTGAGCTTGGCGCGCAGGGTGGCCTCGAAGCGGTCGAGGGTCCCGGTGATGCGGCGCTCCTCCTCCGTCCGGCGTTCCGCGAGCCTGCTCTCCAGCTGGCGGCCGAGTTCGCCAGAGCGGGCTTCCAGGGAGCGGTAGAGGGGATCGCGGAGCTTGGCCCAGGCCTCGGTGAGTTCCTTGCGGAGGTGCGGGGCGGCCTCGATGCCCTCGGTGAGCGCCTGCGAGAGGACCCTGCCCTGTTCGTTGACCGACTCCCAGCGGCGGAAGCGGCCGGTGTCGCCGAACCAGCCGCCCGCGTAGAGGACTTCCTCGTGCAGGCGGGTGCCGTCGGTGCCGACGAGGACGTACCGCGCGTACGCGGAGACGAGGGTCGTGGTCACGGCGGGGTCGTCGGAGACGACCGCGGTGACGCGGTTGAGGCCGATCGAGTCCGCGTTCCAGACGGCCGCCGTCAGCAGGCGGGTGGAGAGGGCCACGAGCGGGTGCTTGAGGTGGGCGAGGACCACGTCGTCCCTGCCGTGCGCGGCCACCCGCGAGGAGAAGGTGAGCGGACGCTGTTCGCCCTCGCGGAGCTTGTGGGCGAGGCCGCGGGTCGCCCGCTCCCAGCTGCCGGACAGGGGCTGTACGTCGAAGAGGTCACCCGGCTCGAAGTCCTCCGCGCGGAGCGTGGACGGCAGCAGCGGCGGCTGGTTGTCCAGTGCCAGCGCGGTGTCCACGACCCGCTTGACGTTGGCCGGGGTGAGGCCGAGCGCGGTGACGGTGTCGTCGTACTGGTCAGCGAGGCGCTTCGTCTGCGCGGTGACGTTCTGCTCGGGGGCGACCTCGCCGCCCGTGCGACGGCCCTTGATCGTCTTCGGCTTGGCGTTGTCGATGTCGACCGGTGCGGTGTCGCCGGTCATCCGGCGCTGTACGGCGTCGGCGAGGACGGCGTTGACGGAGCCGAGGTCGTGCTCCATGCGCGCGACCTTCTTGGCGACACGGGAGAGGAACTCCAGGTCGGCCTCGTAGGAGCCGGCCTGGGCCTGCTGCCAGCCGGAGCCGATGAAGTGCGTGATCTCCGGGTCCTTCTTCTGGCCCCAGCGGTCGATGCGGCCGATGCGCTGTTCGAGCTTGTTGGGGTTGAAGGGGATGTCGTAGTTGATCAGGCGGTGGCAGTGGTTCTGGAGGTCGATGCCCTCGCCGGCGGCGTCGGTGGCCAGCAGGATGCGGACCTTGCCCTCCGCGCGGGACGGCTCGGTCTGGAAGCCGAGGCGGATACGCTCGCGCTCCTCGGCGGACAGGCCGCCGTGGAGGCGTTCGACGCGGCCACCGTCGGTCAGTTCCTCCTGCTGGAGGAGGTCGTGGAGCCACTTCTGGGTGTCGCGGTACTCGGTGAAGACGACGACACGTTCGTTCGTCCAGTGCTTGCCGTCGGAGGTCCGGCAGATCGCCTTGAGTTCGCGGATCAGGGCGTCCGCCTTGGAGTCGGGCGCCGCCTCGTGGGTGAGGGCCCAGCGCTCCATCTCCTGGAGCAGGTCGAGTTCCTGACCGTCCTCCGCCGGGGTGAGCGAGGTGGAGCGGGTCAGGGCGTCGTCCTCGGCGTCGACCAGGCCGGTGTCGTCGAGATCGGCGACGAGGTCGGCGAACTCCTCAAGCCACTCGGGGACTTCGGCCGCCGCCGTACGGCCGCGCGCGGGGCCGGTGTCCTCCACGTGGGAGAGGTAGACCTGCACGGTGTGGAGGAAGGCGGCCGGGGAGGAGAACAGCCGCTTCTTCAGCAGCAGGGTCACCAGGTCGGCGGCGCGGCGACCGCCCCGGGCCGTCGGGTTCAGCTTCTTGCGGCGCAACTCGGCGAAGGAACCGAGCAGTTCGTGGATCGCGCGTTCCTGCTGGGTGTAGTCGACGGAGAGGTCGTGCATCCGGCGACCGCGGAAGCGCTGCGTCACGCCGTCCCGCTCGGTGATGGTCGACTTCAGGCGTCGTACGACCGTGTCCTTGAGGGCTTCCTTGTCGGGGTCGACGCCGCGGGCGAAGCGCTGGTCGTCGATCAGTTCCAGGAGGGCGGTGTACGACTCGGGGTAGCCGTTGTGCGGGGTGGCGGAGAGGAAGAGGCGGTGCTCGAAGTGCGGGACGAGGCGCCGGATCAGCTTGGTCTGCTGGGAGTCGACCGCGTACACCTGCTTGGGCGCGGCGGGCGCCACGTGGTGGGCCTCGTCGAGGACGAGGAGGTCGAAGAAGCGCTTGTGTTCGCCGTCGGAGCTCTCCTCGGGGGCGCCGATGACCTCGTCGAGGAGGCGCTGGGCCTTCTGTCCGCGCAGCCAGGGCAGGGAGACGATGGTGAGCGGGTGGACACGGAACGGGTTGGCGGCCGTGCCGTGGGTGCGGCGCAGGCGGGCACAGTGCTCGGAGTCGACGATGGTGAACTCCAGGCCGAACTTCTCGGCCATCTCGTCGCGCCACTTGAGGGTGAGGCCGGCCGGGCAGACGACCATGGTGCGGCGAGCCCGGCCGCGCAGCATCAGCTCCTGGACGACGAGACCGGCCTCGATGGTCTTGCCGAGGCCCACGTCGTCGGCGAGGAGCAGGTTGACGCGGGGCGCGCCGACGGCGCGGGAGACGGGCTCCAGCTGGTACGGCTCGACGGCGACGCCGGACCGGAACGGGGCCTGAAGGGTCCTGGCGTCGGCGGAGGCGACGGCGGACCAGCGCACGGCGTCGAGGAACGCGGCGAGGCGGTTCGGGGAGTCGTAGGAGCCCGTGGACGCGTCAGGGAGGGAGCCGGCGGGCAGGACTCGGCGGCCGGGCTCGACCTCCCAGATGACGGAGAGGGTGTCGCCGAAGCGGCCGTCGGCGACGGACTGGAGATGGAGCAGGGTCGCGGGGCGCCGGTCCTCCTCGCCGTCGGAGGCGGCCGGGGACGGCTCGACGCGGGCGACCACCCAGGACTGGCCGCGCACCTCGACCAGATTTCCTTCTTCGGGGAGCGCTTGCGCCGCCCCCGTCCGCTCGGTCTCACCCTGAGCTGCTGGCGTCATCGGCGCTGTTCCCCTCGGTGTCTCCCGCTGCCGTCCGTAGACAGTGTCCTGCCTCCCCACCGGAACGGTGCAGCCGGAGACTAACATGAGTGATTTACTGTGAACAGAGATTACAGAACAATGGTGCGGGGCACCCCTTCAGGACATACGTCGTAGCCGGTCCAGGAGGGAGCCGGTACGTCCCCTGCGTATGTCATCCGCGGGAAAGACCCTCTCTTCGTCGCCGACCAGGCGCCGCAGCAGTTCCACGGCCGCGTGGCGCTCTCCCGTCCGGACCAGCAGCACCGCGATCTCGTACCGCGTGTCCAGCACCGCGGGGTCGCCCGGTCCGAGGAGGCTGCGCTGTTCGGCGAGGACCGACTTCAGCTCGTCCAGGGCCTCACGGGTGCGGCCGAGCACGCCCGCGCACAGGGCGGCTCCGGCTCGGGCGGCAAGGAAGTCGGCCCGGCCGAGGCCGGGGACGGCCATGAGTTCCTCGTACTCCTCCAGGGCGCGGGCCGGGCGGCCCGCCCGGCGCAGGGCGGCGATCTCGGCGAGACGCGGATGCGCGAGCGCCGTCACGGACGTCGAGCCGGGCCGGGCCGGGGCCCACGCGGCGAGCAGAGCGGCCACCTCGGCCGCGGAGGCCGGTCGGTCCTCGGGCTTCTTCTCCAGCAACGCCGCCACCAGCGTACGCAAGCCGGCCGGCACACCGGAACGACGGTCGGCGAGCGGGGGCACCGGCTCGTTCGCGTGCCGGTGGTACAGCATGAACGGGCTGCCGTCGGTGAACGGCGGGTCTCCGGCGAGCAGTTCATAAAGGACACAGCCGAGCGAGTAGAGGTCGCTCGCCGGCACGGTCCTGCCCACGGCCTGCTCGGGTGCCATGTAGACGACCGTGCCGGGGGTGGCGTTGGCCGCGGTGAAGCGGGTCTCGCCGGGCTGGGGCTCCAGGGCGGCCGCGACACCGAAGTCGAGGACCTTGATCTCACCGTCCGGGGTGATCATCAGGTTCGACGGCTTGAGGTCGCGGTGCACCACACTCTGGCTGTGGGCGTAGGCGAGCACGTCGGCGACACGGCGCGCGGCATCCGCGGCCCGCTCGACGGAGAGTGGGCCGTCGCTTTCGAGAACGGCGTCAAGGGCGCGGCCCGGGACCAGATCCATGACGAGATAGAGCTCGCCGTCATGGCTGCCGTGATCATGGACGGCCGGGATGCCCGGGTGATCCAGTCGGCTGGTGAGGCGCGCTTCACGGAGGAATCGGCGCTCCAGTGTCGTGAGCTCGGCGCCGCGGCTGCGGGGCGCGAGGAGTTTTACGGCTACTTCCCGACCGTGGTCACGGTCGCATGCCGCCCAGACGACACCCATACCTCCCCGGCCGAGCTCGTGGGTGAGCTCGTACCGTCCAAGGCTTCGCCGCATTGCGCCCGTCCCCAGTCCCGGCGCCCGCGGCGCCTGCCACACCCCCTGCGACCGGGGGCGACGCGGCGCACCCGGTCAGTTGGGTCATCCTCTCACTGTTCACACGGGCCTCGGCCCCTGCGGTACGAGGAAGGGGCGGCGGGGATCCTCCGGCAGACCGCGGCGGGTGGCCAGACCGGGCGCCGGTTCCGGCAGGTAGGGGGCGAGAGCCGCGTAGACCTCGGTCGCGGAGGACGGGCGGTCGTCCGGACGCTTGGCGAGCAGCGCCGTGACGAGTTCCTGCAAGGCCTCGGGAACCTCCACCCCCGCATCGGAGATGACGGGCGGAGGCGAGCTCAGATGGCGGGAGGCGAGGAGCGCCGGCTGGCCGGTGGCGAACGGGGCTCTCCCCGTGAGCATGTGGTGGAGCAGACAACCGACGGCGTAGAGATCACTGCGGCCGTCGAGCCGGTGCCGACCGGAAAGCAATTCGGGGGACGCGCAGAGAATGTTGCCGATGCCTTCACCGGTCATGGTCAGGCGCGGGTCCGCGTCGGTGAGCAGTTTCACCAGTCCGAAGTCGAGGATCTTCACGACGCCATCTCGCCGGATCATGACATTCTGTGTTTTCAGGTCACGATGGACGAGGTCGGCGGCGTGGGCCGCGGACAGTCCGGCACACAGCTGGGCGGCGACGGCCGCGGCAGAGGCCACGTCGAATCGTTCGTCCTCCTGCTGATCGAAGAGGAATTCCAGAGTGGTGCCCTCGATCAGTTCCATGACCAGACAGCAGGTGTCGTCCGTGATCGAGGCGTCGAAGACCGTGGTGATGTTGGAATGGTCGAGCCTCGCCGCAGCCTGCGCCTCTCTCTTGAAGCGAGCCAGCGCCTCCTCGCGGCTCGCCGGGACGGCGAGCAGTTCCGCCGCGATCGTCTTCACGGCCACGGGCCGCTCGAGAGAGAGATCACGCCCTTGCCAGACCTGCCCCATCACGCCCCGGCCGAGAACCGACTGCAGCTGATAGCGGTCGCGCAGCACTGTTCCCGGCGCGAAATCCGACATTCCTCTCCTCCTCCACACTTCCCACACATCGACCTCGCAGTTTCACACTGTGAACAAAGTCAATGAGCGTAGTAGCCTTCGACGCAACACCGCCGCCGGGACACTGACCAGCGCTGCCGGCCCAGCACCTCGGAGACTGTTCGATGAGTACACCCAAGGCCGTACCCGTCAGTTTGGCCGAGATCGCCCGGATCGCCGGTGTGGGACGCGCGGCCGTGAGCAACTGGCGCCGCCGCCATGACTCCTTCCCCACCCGCATCGGCGGCACCGACGTCAGTCCGCAGTTCTCACTGGCAGAGGTGGAACAGTGGCTGCGGGACAACGGCAAGCTCAAGGACTTCGGTGGTCGTGAGTTCCTCTGGCCGCGGTTCGAGGCGCTCGGCAGCAGGGACGAGTCGGGCTTGGCCATTGCCGAGTCGGTCCGCTTGATGCGCGCTCCTCGCGCTCGGGTAGCCCAATCCGAACTCTCAGGCACAGCAAGAGAATTGGCAGGCGAAGCAGCACGACTGGGGCGGAGCGAGGGACAACGCGAGACCTTTGAGTTCCTGCTGCAACGATGGCTCGAGACGCATGTACGACAACTCAGCACCACGCCCTCACAGCTCGCTTCGCTGATGACCCGGATCGCCCTCACCACGAGGCTGGGGAGGGATGGAGAAGGGCTTACCGTCTTCGACTGCGCCTGCGGTACAGGCCACCTGTCGGCCGCGGCCGCGCAGGAATACGACGGTCCGGGTCTGGTGGTGCTCGGGTGCGAAAGGGATCCGGCACTCGCGGCGCTGGCTTCCTCCCGGCTCGGATTCATCACCGAGAACCGGAACATCCGTACGGAGATCGCCACGGCAGACGCGCTGCGCGATGACCCCTTCGCAGGGATGCGCGCCGACATCGCGCTGTGCAATCCCCCCTTCAACGAACGTGACTGGGGCTACGAGGAGCTCGCCACCGACCAGCGTTGGACTCACGGACTGCCCCCACGGACCGAACCGGAACTGGCCTGGGTACAGCACCTGCTCTCCCACCTCAAACCCGGCGGGACGGCTGTCGTCGTCCTTCCGCCCGCCGTCGCGTCCCGCAAGGCGGGCCGCCGCATCCGGGGCTCGCTCCTGCGTACCGGGGTGCTTCGCGCGGTGGTGGCGCTGCCGCCCGGAAGCGCGCAACCGCACAGTGTGTCACTGCAGTTGTGGGTCCTGAGAGCCGCCCCGGACAGCCCGGTTCCCGCCGGTCCCGCTCAGGACGCGCTGCTTGTCGATGCAACGGGCTTCGCACGGCCCGGCGCGCGCGAGCCAGGACCGGACTGGGATGCTCTCGGCGCTTTCGTCCTCTCCGCTCTGGAGGTCCTCGACCACCCGGACGCCGATCCACCGGAAAGCGCCGTCCGCGTCCCCCTGCTCGACCTGCTGGACGACGAGGTGGATGTCACCCCCGGGCGCTACACCGCGTCGAGCACAGAACCTTCCGGCGTCGAAATGGCGGCTTCATGGGGCCAGTTGGGCGGCTTCCTGACCGACCTCGCAGGACATGTGCAGCATCTGTCCAAGCTCGGTTTCGAGAGCGATACACCGCAGGTCACAGCGACAGTCGGGGACCTCGTCAAGGCCGGCGCCCTCACACTCCTGGCCGGGCAACAGCCCTCGGAGACAGCTGCGCCTTCCCCTGAGACCACCGTTCCGCTCCTGACGGTCCCCGACCTGTTGATGGACGGCGCTCCCAGAGGGCGGGTCCCCGCCGGCTCGGCCAACGCTGTCGTCGAGCAGGGCGATGTCGTGGTCGCCGGTGTGGTCAGGGCGTTCCAGGCGTGGGTGCACGAGGGCACCCCGGTGGCCCTGGGCCCTCAGCTCTACGCCTTGCGGGTGGACCCGGAGAAGCTGGATGCCCACTTCCTCGCCGGTTGTCTGCGTGCGCCCGCCAACGGACGCCAGGCAGGGACCCACGCATCGAGCTCGTCAAGGATCGACATCCGGCGCCTTCAGGTGCTTCAGCTCCCTCTGGAGGAGCAAGCGGGGTATGCCGAAACCTTCCGTCGGCTCAGGACCTTCGAGAACCTGCTCACCGAGGCTCAAGGACTGGGCAAGGGGCTGGTGAACGATGTGAGCGATCGACTCGCGGTGGGCGGACTGGCCGTCTGACGGCATGCGTAAGTGTGACCCTGCTCGGTGTTTTCGGGTGAGCCGCACGCCAGATCGTCGGAACTGCCGGATGTCAGCCCCCTGCATCCGGATCGGCACAACGCTCCTCGACATCGACGGTCACTTCGGAACACACATCGGTGATCCGTTTCGCCAGTTGCGCAGGCAGTTCGCCCGCGAGAGAAAGACAGTCCGTGATCACACGCAGGGCGGCGTCGATCTCCCCGAAGGCGAGCCGGCACTCCGCCGCACGCAACCGGGCCACGGCCCGTGCGGCCACAGCGTTTTCACCGTCGCCGGGTTCGAGCTCCCCGGCCAGCCCGTCGTAGAGCTTGGCCGCGTCTCCGCACTCCCCGGCCAGCCGCAACCCTTCCGCGGCGATCCGCCAGACCCGCGCGACGACAGGTCGACGTACGCCCCACTCGGCTCGCACCCGTGAGGCAAGTTCCGCCAGCCGTCCGACGGCCTCGGCCGGAGCGTTCTCCTCGATTTCGCGGGAGGCGGCGTCACAGAGATCGGCGACGTCGGACGGGTCGAGCCACTCCTCGGCCTCAGGCGCCGGCCGAGCGGGCCTGGCGGAGGACGTGCGGGGAGAACGGAACGGGGCCGTGGGGTCGGGCACCAGGCGCGGCCTCGGTGCCGGGTCGCCCGAGCGAGGTGCCAGCGGCCGGAAGGCCTCCAGTGCCTCGCCGGCATCGGGCCGCTCCTGCGGTGACTTGGCAAGCATGCGGAGAATGAGCTCGTCGAGTTCCGGCGGAACGCCGGCACCGTGGAGGCTCGGGGCCAACGGCTCCGCCTTCAGGTGCATGTCGCGGCAGCAGTGGAATGCCACCGACACGGACACGGCGCGCAACCTGCAAGCCATCGCCCAGGACCTGACTCTCGCCCTGGCCATGACCTCCTCCCAGCGCGGCGCTTCGCTCGCCGGCACAGTCACGTCGCGGTCGGCGACACTCCGGTTCCGGCTCGGGACAAGGAGCCGGACTGCCGCAAGGACCGGCCTCGCTTGAGATCACCGCCGGAACGTGCGTGAAACCAGGAGCGCCGCAGGCCAAAGACCGAGGCGCCCCAGGAACGACGAAAAACCGGCGAGTAACATCACTCGACCGGTAATTCGTGAACGCTTCGGGACGATCTCGTGAACGTCCCACATTGTGTCCGAGGGGGGACTTGAACCCCCACGCCCGATAAAGGGCACTAGCACCTCAAGCTAGCGCGTCTGCCATTCCGCCACCCGGACCAGGTGTCTGTCGCCTTGCCGGAGCTGTTCCCGGCGGCGACATGGACAACAATACCAAGGTTTCGGAGTGCCCTTCACCTGCATTTCCGCCCCTCGCGCGGGCGGCGTCAGTGACAGAGGGTGCCCATGTGGCTACCTCGGGGCACCCTCTCGCGAGGGGCGGACGCCACTACGGCATCAGGTGGTACTCCGGGAAGTTCCCCGGCAGCCTCTCCCCCGCCGGGCCCTGGGTCACGGCCCGCACGAGCAGTTCGCCGCCGACGAAGGCGCCCCGCCAGGACGCGCCGAAGCCGCCGAACAGTTCCTCGCGGTCGCCGCGGGAGCGCGGCTTGCCGTGGCCGGTCTTGAAGGCGCGGATCTGCGGGGCCAGCCGCTCGAAGGTCGTGCGGTCGTCGGTGGACAGCGTGGCGACCAGCGCGCCGTTGGACGCGTTCATGGCGGCCAGCAGCTCGGCCTCGGTGTCGACCAGGACGATCGTGTCGACCGGGCCGAAGGGTTCCGCGTGGTGCAGCGGGGAGGACGGCGGCGGGTTGAGGAGCGTGACCGGCTGGACGTACGCGGAGGTGTCCTGGCCGGGCAGGAACCGGGCGTCGTCCGGTTTGCCGCGGTGCAGCGGGACGGCTCCTCGGTCGACTGCCTCGGCGACCTGGTCGTCGAGGTCCTTGGCCTTGGCGGCGTTGATCAACGGGCCGAAGTCGAGTGCCGGGTAGGGGTCGTCACGCTTCTCGACGGCGAGCGGGTGCCCGACCTTGAGCGTGCGGACGGCCGGGAGGTAGGCCGCGAGGAACTCGTCGAAGAGGGCGCGCTGGACGACGAAGCGCGGGTAGGCGGTGCAGCGCTGTTTGCCGTAGTCGAAGAGCTTGGGCACGACCGCCGTGAGCGTGTCCCAGTCCGAGTAGTTCCAGATGCCCCAGGTGTTGAGTCCCTCCTGTTCGAGGATATGCCGCTTGCCGAGGTCGGCGACGGCCGTGGCCACCGCGGCGCCGGTGTCGCGACCGCCGACGAAGGAGACGCAGCCGATCTCGGGCGCCCGCACCAGCGCCTCCGACAACTCCCGTCCGCTGCCGCTGACAAGGGTGACGGGCAGTCCCTCGCGGGCGGCGAGGGCGCAGGCCAGTGTCAGACACGCGACACCGCCGTCGGTCGGGGTCTTGGCGATGACCGCGTTGCCCGCCAGGGCCTGTATGAGCATGGCGTGGACGAGCACGCTCATCGGGTAGTTCCAGCTCGCGACGTTGGACACCGGTCCGTCCAGCGGGGCGCGCCCGGCGAGCATCGGCTCGATGCCGTCGACGTACCAGCGGACCCCGTCGATGGCCCGGTCGACGTCCGCCTGGGCGAGCCGCCAGGGCTTGCCGATCTCCCAGACGAGCAGCAGCGCGAGGAGTTCGCGGTGTTCGGTGAGCGCGTCGAGGGTCGCGGCGACGCGGGCGCGGCGTTCGTCGAGCGGGATGTGCCGCCAGGCGCGGTGCTGGTCGAGCGAGGCGCGGACGGCCTGGTGGGCGGTGGCCCGGTCCAGGCGCGGCGGGGCAGCGATCGGGGTGCCGTCGACGGGGGTGGTGGCGGGAAGGACATGGCCGTCCGCCTGCCAGGTGGCGTTCCAGAGGTTGAGGACGCGGTCGTCCCGGAACGCTTCGGGCGCGACGGCCAGACAGCGCTGCCAGGCGTCGGCCCAGGAGGTGCCGGCCTTCAGGGTGAGGGCCTGGGAAGAGGGGCTCGGGTTGAGGGAGGGTGCCATCGTTCTGCTCCGCTCTCGGTGCACAGTCGGGGCGGGAGGTGCGTGGCCCGGCGCCGTGCACGGCTCGCACTGCCGTGTACGGCGCCGTACTTTCGAGCATGTCTCACACGGAAGCTACTGACGAGTCAGGATGTGCGACAGTCACCGGGTGGCGACTATGAGTGACGTCACTCACTCCGTGGCCCCGAGGGCGGCGAGCACCAGGCGGGCCGTCTCGGTCGGTGTGCTCCCCACCCGCACTCCGACCGCCTCCAGCGCCTCCTTCTTCGCCTGCGCCGTGCCGGAGGAGCCGGAGACGATGGCGCCGGCGTGTCCCATCGTCTTGCCCTCGGGGGCGGTGAATCCCGCGATGTAGCCGACGACCGGCTTGGTGACGTGCTCGCGGATGTACGCGGCGGCGCGTTCCTCCGCGTCGCCGCCGATCTCGCCGATCAGGACGATCAGTTCGGTGTCGGGGTCGTCCTGGAAGGCGGCGAGGCAGTCGATGTGGGTGGTGCCGACGACGGGGTCGCCGCCGATGCCGACACAGGACGAGAAGCCGATGTCGCGCAGCTCGTACATGAGTTGGTAGGTCAGCGTGCCGGACTTCGACACCAGGCCGATCGGGCCGGGCTTGGCGATGTCGGCCGGGATGATGCCCGCGTTGGACTGGCCGGGGGTGATCAGACCGGGGCAGTTGGGGCCGATGATCCGGGTGCCCTTCTGCTGGGCGTAGGCCGTGAAGGCGACCGAGTCGTGCACGGGGATGCCCTCGGTGATGACGACCGCCAGGCCGATGCCGGCGTCGGCGGCCTCCAGCACCGCCGCCTTGGCGAAGGCGGGCGGCACGAAGACGACGGTGACGTCCGCCCCGGTGGCCGCCATGCCCTCGCCGACCGAGCCGAAGACGGGCACGGCGCGCTCGTCGAAGTCGACGGTCTGGCCCGCCTTGCGCGGGTTGACGCCGCCGACGACGTCGGTGCCGGCGGCGAGCATGCGTCGGGTGTGCTTCATGCCCTCGCCGCCGGTCATGCCCTGGACGAGGACCTTGCTCTCCTTGGTGAGGTGGATGGCCATGTCCCGGCTCCTTAAGTGGCGTTGGCGAGTCGGGCCGCCGAGCGGGCGGCGCCGTCCATGGTGGTGGCCTGCTGGACCAGCGGGTGCGCGCGTTCGTCGAGGATCGCCCGGCCGCGCGCGGCGTTGTTGCCGTCGAGCCGGACGACCAGCGGTTTGGTCAGCCGGACGGTGTCCAGCGCCTGGACGATGCCGTCGGCGACGGCGTCGCACGCCGTGATGCCGCCGAAGACGTTGACGAAGACCGACTTCACCGCCGGGTCGGAGAGGATGACGGACAGGCCGTCGGCCATAATCTGGGCGGAGGCCCCGCCGCCGATGTCGAGGAAGTTGGCGGGGCGGGCTCCGCACCCCGCGACGACGTCGAGCGTGGACATGACGAGGCCGGCGCCGTTGCCGATGATGCCGACCTCGCCGTCCAGCTTGACGTAGTTCAGGCCCCGTTCGGCGGCGACCGCCTCCAGCGGGTCGTCGTGTTCCGCGCCGTCGGCACCCCAGCGGGTCTGCCGGAAGCGGGCGTTGTCGTCCAGCGTGACCTTGCCGTCGAGGGCGAGGATCTGCCCCTGGGCGGTGCGGACCAGCGGGTTCACCTCGACGAGCAGGGCGTCCTCGCGGACCAGCACCTCCCACAGCCGTACGAGCGCGTCGACGGTCTGCGGCGGCAGTCCGGCCTCCTCGGCGATCCGGCCCGCCACGGCGGAGGTGACGCCCTCGGCCGGGTCGATCGGGATGCGCGCCACGGCCTCGGGCCTGGTCGCGGCGACCTCCTCGATGTCCATCCCGCCCTCGGCGGACGCGATCGCGAGGAAGCGGCCGGCGGCGCGGTCGAGGACGTAGGAGGCGTAGTACTCGGTCTCGATGTCGACGGGCTGGGCCAGCATGACCTTGCCGACCGTGTGCCCCTTGATGTCCATGCCGAGGATCTGGCGTGCCGTCAGCTCGGCCGCGGCCGGGTCGGCGGCGAGCTTCACGCCGCCCGCCTTGCCGCGCCCGCCGGTCTTGACCTGTGCCTTGACGACGACACGGCCGCCGAGCCGGCGGGCGATCTCGCGTGCCTCCTTGGGCGAGTCGGTGACTTCCGCCCTCGGCACCAAGATGCCGCGTTCCTCGAAGAGTTCCCTTGCTTGGTGTTCGTACAGGTCCATCTCGGCTCCTGACTACTGAGTCCTGCGTGGGCGAAACCCGCGCCCTCGAAAACTGCCGCACGCCCCCTGGACACCACCCACCGGATGCGGGATAACAAGCTTCATACAGTATTCGTCGACTGTATGCAATGTACCGCGAGAGCGTTCCAACCCCCTACGAAGGGACAGGACTTCGCCATGCCCGACGACACCCAGGACGTCATTTCCGGCGGTCATCTCGTCGCCAAGGCCCTCAAGGCCGAGGGGGTAGAACGCATCTACACCCTCTGCGGCGGCCACATCATCGACATCTACGACGGCTGCGTCGACGAGGGCATCGAAGTCGTCGACGTCCGCCACGAACAGGTCGCCGCGCACGCCGCCGACGGTTACGCGCGGATCACCGGCAAGCCCGGCTGCGCGGTCGTCACCGCCGGCCCGGGGACGACCGACGCCGTCACCGGCGTCGCCAACGCCTTCCGCGCCGAGTCACCGATGCTGCTCATCGGCGGCCAGGGCGCCCTCACCCAGCACAAGATGGGGTCCCTCCAGGACCTGCCGCACGTCGACATGATGACGCCGATCACCAAGTTCGCGGCGGCCGTGCCGGACACGGCGCGCGCGGCGGACATGGTGTCCATGGCGTTCCGCGAGTGCTACCACGGCGCGCCCGGCCCCTCCTTCCTGGAGATCCCGCGCGACGTCCTCGACGCCAAGGTGCCGGCGGACAAGGCGCGCGTGCCGAAGGCCGGGGCCTACCGCGCCTCGACCCGCTCGGCCGGCGACCCCGAGGCCATCGAGAAGCTCGCCGACCTGCTCGTGCACGCCGAGAAGCCCGCGATACTGCTGGGCAGCCAGGTGTGGACGACCCGCGGCACCGAGTCGGCCATCGAGCTGGTCCGCACGCTGAACGTCCCGGCGTACATGAACGGCGCCGGCCGTGGCACCCTGCCGCCCGGCGACCCGCACCACTTCCAGCTCTCGCGCCGCTACGCCTTCTCCAACGCCGACGTCATCGTCATCGTCGGCACGCCCTTCGACTTCCGCATGGGGTACGGCAAGCGGCTGTCGGCGAACGCGACCGTCGTGCAGATCGACCTCGATTACCGCACCGTCGGCAAGAACCGCGACATCGACCTCGGCATCGTCGGCGACGCGGGACTGGTGCTGAAGTCGGTGACGGAGGCCGCCTCGGGGCGCGTCAACGGAGGCGCGTCCCAGCGCAAGGAGTGGCTCGACGAGCTGCGGGCCGCCGAGCAGACCGCGTTGGAGAAGCGGCTGCCGCAACTGCGCTCGGACGCCTCGCCGATCCACCCGTACCGGCTGGTCAGCGAGATCAACGACTTCCTCACCGAGGACTCGATCTACATCGGCGACGGCGGCGACATCGTCACCTTCTCCGGTCAGGTCGTGCAGCCCAAGTCGCCGGGCCACTGGATGGACCCGGGCCCGCTGGGCACGCTCGGCGTCGGCGTGCCGTTCGTGCTCGCGGCCAAGCAGGCGCGGCCCGACAAGGAGGTCGTCGCGCTCTTCGGCGACGGCGCCTTCTCGCTCACCGGCTGGGACTTCGAGACCCTCGTCCGCTACGACCTGCCCTTCGTCGGCATCGTCGGCAACAACTCCTCCATGAACCAGATCCGCTACGGCCAGGCCGCCAAGTACGGCAAGGAGCGCGAGCGGATCGGCAACACCCTCGGCGACGTCCACTACGACAAGTTCGCCCAGATGCTGGGTGGTTACGGCGAGGAGGTCCGTGACCCCGCCGACATCGGCCCGGCGCTGCGGCGCGCCCGCGAGTCGGGCAAGCCGTCGCTGATCAACGTCTGGGTCGACCCGGACGCGTACGCCCCCGGAACCATGAACCAGACCATGTACAAGTGAGGTGATCCGGTGACCGCACAGGCTCTCCAGGGCATCCGCGTCCTGGACATGACCCACGTCCAGTCCGGGCCCTCCGCGACCCAGCTGCTCGCCTGGCTCGGCGCGGACGTCGTCAAGCTGGAGGCGCCGTCCGGGGACATCACGCGCAAGCAGTTGCGTGATCTCCCGGACGTCGACTCCCTCTACTTCACGATGCTCAACTGCAACAAGCGGAGCATCACCCTGAACACCAAGACCGAGCGCGGCAAGGAGCTCCTGACCGAGCTGATCCGGCGCTCCGACGTCATGGTCGAGAACTTCGGACCGGGCGCCGTCGACCGCATGGGCTTCACCTGGGACCGCATCCAGGAGATCAACCCCCGTATCGTCTACGCCTCCATCAAGGGGTTCGGCGAAGGCCCGTACACCGACTTCAAGGCGTACGAGGTCGTCGCGCAGGCCATGGGCGGGTCGATGTCGACCACCGGTTTCGAGGACGGGCCGCCCATGGCGACGGGCGCCCAGATCGGGGACTCGGGCACCGGTGTGCACGCCGTGGCGGGCATCCTCGCGGCGCTGTACCAGCGCGAGCACACCGGGCGCGGCCAGCGGGTCAACGTGGCCATGCAGCACGCCGTGCTCAACCTCTGCCGGGTGAAGCTGCGCGACCAGCAGCGCCTGGCGCACGGCCCGCTCGCCGAGTATCCGAACGACGACTTCGGCACCGAGGTCCCCCGCTCGGGCAACGCCTCCGGCGGCGGGCAGCCCGGCTGGGCAGTCAAGTGCGCGCCCGGCGGCCCGAACGACTACGTGTACGTCATCGTGCAGCCCGTCGGCTGGAAGCCGATCAGCGAGCTCATCGGCCGGCCCGAACTGGCCGACGACCCCGAGTGGTCGACGCCCGAGGCTCGACTGCCCCAGCTCAACAAGATGTTCCAGCTGATCGAGGAGTGGTCCTCGACCCTGCCCAAGTGGGAGGTGCTGGAGCGGCTCAACGCCCACAACATCCCGTGCGGGCCGATCCTGTCCACCAAGGAGATCATCGAGGACGCCTCGCTGGCGGCGAACGAGATGGTCGTCCGGGTGCCGCACCCCGAGCGGGGCGAGTTCATGACCGTCGGCAGCCCGCTGAAGCTGTCCGACTCCCCGGTGGAAGTGACCAGTTCACCGCTGCTGGGGGAGCACAACGCCGAGGTCTACGTCGGCGAGCTCGGCCTCGGTGACGAGGAGCTGCGCCTGCTCAAGTCGAACGGAGTGATCTGACGTGATGGCCGAAGACCGGGTGCTGAGGGTGCGCACGCTCCTCGACACCGTCCGGGCGGAGGGGCGCACGGCGCTGACCGCTCCCGAGGGCAAGGTGCTCGCGGACGCGTACGGGATCGCCGTACCCGGTGAGGAGCTGGCGACCGACGTCGACGAGGCCGTGGCCTTCGCGGCGCGGTTCGCCGGACCCGTCGTGATGAAGATCGTCTCGCCGGACATCCTGCACAAGACCGACGCCGGCGGGGTGATCGTCGGCGTCGAGGGAGCCGCCGACGTACGGGCCGCGTTCCACACGATCGTCGACAACGCCCGCGCCTACGACGCGAACGCCCGTATCGAGGGTGTGCAGGTGCAGGAGCTGCTCCCCAAGGGGCAGGAGGTCATCGTCGGCGCGGTGACCGACCCGACGTTCGGGAAGGTCGTGGCCTTCGGGCTCGGCGGCGTGCTGGTCGAGGTCCTCAAGGACATCACCTTCCGGCTCGCGCCGGTGGACGCCGACGAGGCGCTGTCGATGCTGGACTCGATCCGGTCGGCGGAGATCCTGCGCGGGGTGCGCGGCGCGGCGGCCGTGGACCGCTGGGCGGTCGCCGAGCAGATCCGCCGGGTGTCCCAACTGGTCACGGACTTCCCGGAGATCGCGGAGGTCGACCTCAACCCGGTGATCGCCACGCCGGAGGGGGCCCTCGCCGCGGACATCCGGGTGATCCTCTCCGAGGCACCGGTCAAGCAGCGCCGCCGCTACTCGCGCGAGGAGATCCTCACCTCCATGCGCCGGCTGATGGAGCCGCGGGCGGTCGCCGTGATCGGCGCCTCCAACGAGCAGGGGAAGATCGGCAATTCGGTGATGCGCAACCTCATCGACGGCGGCTTCTCCGGGGAGATCCTTCCGGTGAACCCCAAGGCCGATGACATTCTGGGCCGCAAGGCGTACAAGAGTGTCACGGACGTTCCCGGTGAGGTGGATGTGGCCGTGTTCGCCATTCCCGCCAAGTTCGTGGCCGCTGCGCTGGAGGAGGTGGGACGCAAGGGGATACCCAACGCCGTCCTCATCCCCTCCGGGTTCGCGGAGACCGGCGAGCACGCGCTCCAGGACGAGATCGTGGAGATCGCCGAACGGCACGGCACCCGGCTGCTGGGCCCGAACATCTACGGCTACTACTCCACCTGGCAGGACCTGTGCGCCACGTTCTGCACGCCGTACGACGTGAAGGGCGGCGTCGCGCTGACCTCGCAGTCGGGCGGCATCGGCATGGCCATCCTGGGTTTCGCCCGCACCACGAAGACGGGCGTGTCCGCGATCGTGGGCCTGGGCAACAAGTCCGACCTCGATGAGGACGACCTACTGACCTGGTTCGGTGAGGACCCTCGCACCGAGTGCATCGCCATGCACCTGGAGGACCTCAAGGACGGCCGGGCCTTCGTGGAGGCCGCGCGGGAGACGGTGCCGAAGAAGCCGGTGGTCGTCCTGAAGGCGGGTCGTACGGCCGCCGGCGCGAAGGCCGCGGGCTCGCACACCGGCGCCCTCGCGGGCGACGACGCGGTGTACGAGGACATCCTCCGGCAGGCGGGCGTGATCCGGGCGCCCGGCCTGAACGACATGCTGGAGTACGCGCGCGCGCTGCCGGTGCTCCCCGCCCCCAAGGGCGACAACGTCGTGATCATCACCGGGGCGGGCGGCAGCGGCGTACTGCTCTCCGACGCGGTGACCGACAACGGCCTGTCCCTGATGGAGATCCCGCCGGACCTCGACGAGGCCTTCCGCAAGTTCATCCCGCCGTTCGGGGCCGCGGGCAACCCGGTGGACATCACCGGGGGCGAGCCGCCGTCGACGTACGAGGCGACCATCCGGCTCGGCCTGGAGGACCCGCGCATCCACGCGCTCGTCCTCGGTTACTGGCACACCATCGTCACCCCTCCCATGGTCTTCGCCGAACTCACCGCGCGCGTGGTGGCCGAGTTCCGGGAGCGCGGGATCGAGAAGCCGGTGGTGGCGTCGCTCGCGGGCGACGTCGAGGTCGAGGAGGCGTGCCAGTACCTCTACGAGCGGGGGGTCGTGGCCTACCCCTACACGACGGAGCAGCCGGTGGCCGTGCTCGGCGCGAAGTACCGGTGGGCACGGGCGGCGGGCCTGTTGGGGGGCGGCTCATGAGGTGAGCGAGCAAGGAGCCGGCCGACGGTGCGCGTCGGCCGGCTCCGGGACCCGTGCGCGCACGAAAGGCATGGGACAGGGGGCGCTGGCCAGATCTTTCGACGCAAGGGGTGCAGAACGACATGACAACGACCGATCTGCCGACTTCGGTTGCCTACCGTGAGGTGACCGACAAGAACGGACGCGTGTACCGGGTCGGCGAGTCCGACATCGACATCATGGGGCGCAAGCGCAAGTGGATGGTGATCCTGCCCTGGGTGGGCATGATGGGCATCTCCTCCGCGGAGTACGCGTTCGCCTCCGCCGAGGAGACGATCCACCAGGCCCACCACTGGTCCGAGGGCAGCATCTTCTGGATGCTGAGCGTCTGGGTGTTCTTCCAGGCCGCGGTGGCCTTCCCGGCGGGACGGCTGCGGGAGACCGGCAGGCTGCCCGCGCGCTGGGCGATGATGCTGGGCGCGGCCGGCACGCTGATGGGCTATCTGTCCCTGGCCTTCGCACCGCACGTCCTCCTCGCCTTCATAGGCTTCGGTATGTTCAGCGGTATGGGCGCGGGCATGGTGTACGCCACCTGCGTCAACATGGTCGGCAAGTGGTATCCGGAGCGCAAGGGCGGCAAGACCGGCTTCGTCAACGGCGGCTTCGCCTACGGCTCGGTGCCCTTCGTCTTCCTCTTCTCGACCGTGATGGACATCTCCAACTTCAAGGTCATCCTGGTGTCGGTCGGCTGCTTCCTCGCGCTGACCGTCGCCGTCGCCGGCTTCTTCTTCCAGGACCCGCCGAAGAACTGGTGGCCCGCCGCGATCGACCCGCTGAACCCGCCGGACGACCCGCGCGCGCGCCGTTCCCTGGAGAAGAACCCGCCGGCCGTCCACCAGTACAGCCCCGCGGAGGCCTGGCGGACCGGCCGGGTGGCGCTCATGTGGTTCTGTCTCGCCTGCACCTCGGGCGTGAACATCTTCGGCATCGCCTTCCAGGTCGAGATCGGCGAGCACGCCGGATTCGCCGCCGGGATCGTGGCTACCGCCATGTCACTCAAGGCCATCGTCAACGGCACCGGACGCGGTGTCATCGGCTGGCTCTCCGACCTGTACGGCCGCAAGCAGTGCCTGCTGTACGTCTGTGTCATCCTGGGCCTCGCCCAGTTCGGCATCATCTGGTCGGCGGAGATCAGTAACCTGCCGCTGTTCCTGTTCTTCTCCGCGGTCTCCGGCTTCGGCGGCGGCGCCATCTTCCCGATGTTCGCGGCGATGACGGCGGACTACTTCGGGGAGAACAACAACGCGACCAACTACGGCATGGTGTACAGCTCCAAGCTGGTCTCCGGCCTCGGCTCCGGCATGGGCATCGTCGTCGTGTCGGCGTGGGGCCTGAACGGCGCCTTCATCCTGGCCGGCTGCATCTCGTTCTTCGCCGGTTTCGTGGCGCTGTTCCTCAGCCCGCCGGGACGGCCCAAGGACAAGCGCATCACTCCCAACCCGCAACCCCTGGGCGAGGAGACGGCCTGACGTGACATGTGGCCCGCGAGGCCGCACGAGGAGCCGCGAACGGACCGGGCGGCCCTTCCCCACCATGGGGAAGGGCCGCCCGATTCGCGTGGTGGATCAGCGGCGCCGCCTGCGCAGGGCAGCCATGTTGTCGTAGCTGATCTTGGCCTCGCGCAGCGACTGCGCGGGGTCGGTGGCGCTCGGGGAGTTGTCGTCCTCGACCATCGGGTTGTGGTAGTTGCGGTCCCCGACCCGGGAGAAGAACGTCGTGTAGTCGATGACGCCGGTCCCGAAGGGCACCATGTCGTAGCCCATGCCGTTGGTCGTGCTGACGACGCCGTCCTTCGCGTGGAACAGCGGGTAGCGCTTGTTGTGGCAGGCCACCAGGCCCGCCGGGTCGAAGACGCTGCGGCGGCTGGAGCCGTCGTGGGCGGTGTAGGTGTGGAACTTGTACTGGGCGACGTGCGCCCAGAAGACGTCCATCTCCAGCCAGACGAGCCTCGGGTCGGTGACCTTCAGGAAGTACTCCAGCTTCCGGATGCCGGAGCTGCGGGTCGGCCGGCCCTGGTCGTCCAGGGGACCCCGGTCGAGCAGGAAGCCGTACGCGCTGTCGTGGTTGTGGGTGTAGAGCTTGATGCCCTCGCGACGGGCGATCGCGCCGAGGGCGTTCCACTTGTCGGCGGCCACGTCCCAGTCGGCGCGGTAGGAGCTGCCGGTGGGGTCACCGCCGGTGCCCATGTGGTCCATGCCGATGATGTTGGCTATCTCCAGCTGCTTCTTGAAGGCGTCCAGGTCCGCCGTGGTCAGCGGCCAGGACGACGGGATGAAGCCGTGGTTGCCCTGGGCGCGCAGACCGTGGTCGTCGAGCCAGGAGCGCAGCAGCCTGGCTCCCTCGACGGTGCCCAGGTCGGCGCCGCCGGGTGCGTTGGCGTGCTGGCGGTAGCCCGCGAACTCCACCTGCCGGTAGCCGTGCCGGGCCAGCTGCTTGAACACCTCGCGGAAGCCGGAGGGCAGATCGGTCGCGAGGGGGTCGCGGCCGGTGGCGTCACGGACGGTGTAGAGGATGATGCCGCGCCGGTGCGGCGGGACGAGCACGTGGCCGTCGTGGCCGTGCCCGTGGTCGTGGTCTCTGCCGCGGTCCTGGGCCAGGGCCGGGGCGGAGCCGAAGACCGGGGCGGCGACGGCGCCGGCCGCCACGGCGGTGCAGGTGCTCAGGAAACGGCGCCGGTCCACTCCGAGGGTGCGGCGCAGTCCCTCGTCGGGGGCGTCGGTGGCGGCTTCGGTGCGGGACGGGTCGGAATACAGGGTCACGAATGGCCTGCCTTCTCGGTCGTGGCCGGCTCCGGTGCCGTCGGGACCGGCCGTTGTCAGTGCCGTGTGTTTCACTCTCAGTAGTCGGATCTCAGCCGAGTCCGGCCAGCTGGAGCAGGAGTTGTTTCACATCGGTGGCCTCCACGCGGTCACCGAGTGCACGGGGGGTGGAGCAGATGAACAGCGGACCGTCGTCGTCGCTGTCGGGAAGGCGGCCATGGCTGCCGCGAACAGGGGAGGGATCCAGTGGCACGACCGCCATGCGGTAGCGCATGCCGAGCTTCTTGCGGGCCAGCGCGGTGGCCGCCTTGACCTTGACGTAGGGGTCGAGGGGATCCATGAACAGCTCGACCGGGTCGTAGCCGGGTTTGCGGTGGATCTCGACGAGTTGGGCGAAGTCGGGCGCGCGCTCGTCGTCGAGCCAGTAGTAGTACGTGAACCAGGCGTCCGGCTCCGCGACGGCGACCAGCTCGCCGGCCCGCGGATGGTCGAGATGGTGGGCCTTCTTGCCCTGGTCGTCGAGGAGCCGCTCGATGCCGGGCAGTCCGTCGAGCGCGGCCCGGGTCGCGTCGAGGTCCTCGGGGCGGCGCACATAGACATGGGCGATCTGGTGGTCGGCGACGGCGAAGGCCCGTGAGGCCATCGGGTCGAGGTACTCCATGCCGTCCTGCGTGTGCACCTCCAGCAGGCCCGCGCGGCGCAGTGCGCGGTTGATGTCGACGGGCCGGCTGACCTTGGTGATGCCGTACTCGGAGAGCGCGACGACGGTACGGCCCTGCGCGCGCGCGTCGGCCAGCAGGGGGGCCACGGCCCTGTCCAGGTCGGCGGCCGCCTTCAGGGAGCGCGGGTCGTCGGGGCCGAAGCGCTGGAGGTCGTAGTCGAGGTGAGGGAGGTAGCACAGGGCCAGGTCGGGGCCCCGGGTCCGCAGGACGTGACGGGTCGCGTCGATGATCCACTGGCTGGAGACGAGATCCGCGCCGGGCCCCCAGAAGCGGAAGAGCGGAAAGGTGCCCAGTTTCTCCGTGAGTTCGTCGTGGAGGTCCGGCGGGCGTGTGTAGCAGTCGGGTTCCTTGCGGCCGTCGGCGTAGTAGACCGGACGAGGGGTGACGGTGATGTCGGTGTCGGCGCCCATGGCGTACCACCAGCAGATGTTGGCGACCGTGTAGCCGGGGTACGCGCGGCGGGCGGCGTCCCAGAGCTTGTCGCCGGCGACGAGGCCGTTGTGCTGGCGCCACAGCAGGACGTCGCCGAGTTCGCGGAAGTACCAGCCGTTGCCGACGATGCCGTGCTCGGAAGGCGTCGTGCCGGTCAGGAAGGTGGACTGGGCGGCGCAGGTGACGGCGGGCAGGACGGTGCCCAGCGGGGCGTGGGCGCCGGACCGGGCGAGGGTCTTGAGGTGCGGCATGTGGTCGAGGAGACGGGGGGTGAGGCCCACGACATCGAGCACGAGGAGCGGGGTGGGGCGTTCGGAGGCGGGGGCGTTCACGGCAGCTCCTTGAGGCCGAGGTCCGTCAGCAGGTCCCGGGCGAGGGTGAGTTCGGCCGCGATGCCGTCGGTCAGCTGGGCGCGGGCGCGGGGCCGCAGCTCCGGCGGGAGCGCCTGCCACGTGTAGGTCTCGACCTCCAGGTGGCGGGTGAGGGGGGCGGCTCCGCCGACGAGCCGGGCCAGGGCGGTCTTCAGCACGTCGAGCGTGGAGGTGAGCGGGGCGGCGGGGTCCGCGTGCAACGGGACGTGGAAGTGGGCGCGCCACGGCGAGGCGTCGGGCAGAGCGGCGTCCTCGAGGGCGGGGCCGAGGTCGTCGGTGCCGCGCAGCCCCGCGGCGGTGGCGGTGCGGGTCTGGTGCAGGAAACGGGGCTCGTCGAAGGCGGCGAGGGCTTCCCTGACCTCGGGGAGATGGGGGTGCTCGGCATGCAGGGCGGCGGAGAGCTGGGACTTGACGACCGGGACGCCGGCGCGGACGAGGGCGTCGACGGCGGTGTTCGGGTCCTCGAAGGAGGTGGCGAGATGGCAGGTGTCGACGCAGATACCGATGCGGTCGTGGGCGATGGCGGTCAGCGGGGCGATGGCGTCGCCGGTGGTCTCGACGACGCAGCCGGGCTCCGGTTCCAGGCCGACGCGCAGGGAGCGGCCGGTCAGCTCCTGGAGGGCGTCCAGGCGTTCACCGAGGGTGCGCAGGGCGGCGTGGGCGGCGTCGGCCCGCGGCCCGTCCTGGGCGGTGCGCCAGGCGAGCGGGAGTGTCGAGATGCTGCCCTCGGTGACGTCATCGGGCAGGAGGCCGGCGAGGACCCGGGCGAGGGCGGTGGTGTGCTCCAGGCGTTCCGGGTCGGCCCAGTCCGGCTTGTAGACGCGGTACTTGACCTCTTCGGCGCCGAAGCCCTCGTAGGGGAAGCCGTTGAGGGTGACCACCTCCAGTCCGCGCCGGTCCAGTTCGGTGCGCAGGGTGCGCAGCGCGGCCGGGTCGGTGACGAGCGCGTGGGCGGCGTCCTTGGCGAGCCACAGGCCGATGCCGAGCCGGTCGCGGCCGAGGCGGCGGCGCACGGGTTCGCAGTGGTCGCGCAGTTGGGCGAGGACACCGTCGAGAGTCTCCGCGGGATGGACGTTGGTGCAGTAGGCGAGATGCACCGTGGAGCCGTCGGGATGGCGGAAGCGCATGGCTCACTCCCCGCCGCGCAGGATGGAGTTGCCCTCGTGGGTGGCGTCGGTGGTGGCGATGTCGAGGTGGAGCCGGCCGCTGAGGCCGTAGAACGCGACGGGGTTGCGCCACAGCACCTGGTCGACGTCGTCCTCGGTGAAGCCCTCGGCGAGCATCAGATCGCCGACCTTGCGGGTCTTCAAGGGGTCGCTGCGCCCCCAGTCGGCGGCGGAGTTCACCAGTACCTGCTCGGTCCCGTAGGCGCGCAGGATCGCGACCATCCGCTCCTCGTCCATCTTGGTGTCCGGATAGACGGAGAAGCCGAGCCAGCAGCCGCCGTCCTTGGCCTCCTTGACGGTGGTCTCGTTGAGGTGGTCGATCAGGACGCGGTCCATGGCCAGGGCGGACTCCCGCACCAGGTCGAGAGTGCGGCGCAGTCCGGCCAGCTTGTCGCGGTGCGGGGTGTGGACGAGCGCGGGCAGCTCGTGGTCGGCGGCGAGCTGGAGCTGCGTGGCGAGCGCGGTGTCCTCGGCGGGCGTCATCGAGTCGTAGCCGATCTCGCCGACGGCCACCACCTGGTCCTTGACGAGATAGCGGGGAAGTTCGTCGAGGACGGGAAGACAGCGCGGGTCGTTCGCCTCCTTGGGGTTCAGGGCGATCGTGCAGTGGTGGGTGATGCCGTACTGGGCGGCGCGGAAGGGCTCCCAGCCGAGCAGGGAGTCGAAGTAGTCGAAGAAGCTGGCGGGCGAGGTACGGGGCTGGCCGAGCCAGAAGGCGGGCTCGACGACGGCGCGGACGCCGGCGGCGTGCATGGCCTCGTAGTCGTCGGTGGTCCTGGACGTCATATGGATGTGGGGGTCGAAGATGCGCATCAGGACTCCTTGGCGTGGGGGGTTTCCGATCCGTGCGGTGCGGTCGCGGGATCGGTCAGGGCCAGGACACGGTGCAGGTCATCGGGTACGGGACGGCCCGCGGCGGTGCGTTCGGTGGCGTAGTCGCCGAGCATGCGGGCGAGTTCGGCGTCGCCGCGGGCCCGGCGCTGCAGGTCGGCGACGCTGTCGACGGGGACGCCGGTGAACAGGCACTTCAGCACGGCGTGGCGCCAGTTGTGCGCGTCGAGGTGCCGGGCGGCGTACGGGCCGACGGCGGCGGCGACGAGCCGGGTGTCGTTGGTGCGCAGGGCGTCCTCGATCAGCGGGAGACCGTCGGGTCCGGCGACCAGATGGGGCAGGGCGTTCAGCACGGCGCGGCGTTCGGCACCGGTGCCCTGGCGGTAGACGCGCCCTAGCGCCTCCAAGTCGGCGCCGGCGGCATGGAGGACCAGCACACGGGCGGCGTCGGCGTGCTCGTCCCCGCAGCGACGGCCCGCCTCGGCGATGCGCAGCTCCCACACGGAGATGGGCCCGTGCGTGCCGGGGTGGGAGGCGGCCTCGTCGAGGGCCTGGTCGAGCCAGACGCGGGCGGCTCCCGGGAGGTGGGAGGTGAGGTGGGCGCGCAGTTCCGCGAGGGAGGCCGGGGCGTCGGGCCGGGTGCTGCTCGGGCCGCCGGATCTCGCCGCCGGGGTGGCCGCGGTGGTGTCGCGGTGCTTCACGGGATGCTCCCTTCAGGGGTGGCGGAGGGTTCGCCGTGGGGTGCGGCGGGCGGGGTCGGGGGTGGGACCGGCCCGTCGGATGGCGCGGCGGCGCGCAGGAACGGGAGGGAGGCTGCGGCGTAGTGGGGGCCCGCGTGGGAGTGGCGGGGCAGTTCGACGACGGTCAGGCCCTGGTAGCCGGTGGCGGCGAGGGCCGCCAGGACGGGCGGGAAGTCGATCTCCCCCTCCCCGAACGGCAGGTGTTCGTGGACACCGCGGCGCATGTCCTCGATCTGGACGTGGCGCAGCCAGGGCCCGGCGGCGCGGACGCAGTCGGCGGGCGGAAGGGGTTCGAGGCACTGGCAGTGGCCGATGTCGAGGGTGAGACCGAGGAGGCCGGGGTCGCCGAGGGTGCGGCGCAGACGGTGGAAGTCGTCGAGGGTGGAGAGGAGGTGGCCGGGCTCGGGTTCGACGGCGAGCGGGACGCCGGCGGCGGCCGCCGCGTCCAGGACGGGGGCGAGGCTGTCGGCCAGGCGTTTCCACGCCGTGTCCTCGTCGGTGCCGGGCGGGAGGACCCCGCTGAAGCAGTGCACGGCGTGGGCGCCGAGGTCGGCGGCGACCCGGACGGCCCGGAGCAGCAGGCCCACGCGGCGGGCGCGGTCGTCGGGCTCCGCGTCCAGGAGGGAGGGTCCGTGTTTGCGGCGGGGGTCGAGCACGTAGCGGGCACCCGTCTCCACGGTGACACCCAGCCCGAGCGCGTCGAGCCGCCGCGCGACCCGGCGGGTGCGGGCCGACAGCTCGGGGGCGAGGGGGTCGAGGTGCATGTGGTCGAGGGTGAGTCCGACGCCGTCGTAGCCGAGGTCGGCGAGCAGTCCGAGGGCGTCGTCGAGGCGGAGGTCGGCGAGGCCGTTGGTGCCGTAGCCGAAGCGGAGGGCGGCGTGGGAGGCGGCCGGTTCGCCGGGGTGCTGCGCCGGGTGGGGCCGGGGGCTCATGTGATGCTGACCTTCCTCGCGTACCTGCGTCCGATCGGGGCGAGCGCGGCGATGGCCAGGGCGGTAAGGCCGGCGCCGGCGCGGGCCGCGAGCGCGGCCTGGAGGGGGATGGTGGCGCGGATGCCGCCGCCGACGGCCCGTTGGGTGAGCGGTGGGGAGGGGTTGAGGGCGGCGTGCGTGTAGGGGCGGCCCGCGGTCGCGGCGTAGGCCGTGGCCAGTGCGGTGCGCAGGGCGAGGTCGAGCGTCACGCCCGGCCTCCCGTGCCCGGACGTCCGGCGACCGGCCCCGTCGCCGGTGCGGGCCCGGGCACCCGGGGCGCGTGTCACCAGGCGGGTGAGGACGGCCGTCGCGGCGAGGGCGGCGAGGGGCGGCAGGGAGGTGCCGCCCTGGGTCTCCCGGCGGGAGACGGTGGTGACCGCGAGGGTGTGGGTGCCCAGGAGGGCGGCGGACGGGAGTGCCTCGCGGGTGCGGCCGGTGGTCGCGGCGGCACCGAGGAGGTGGTCGAGGCCGCGTGCGGCGGCCATCGCCACGGGACCGGCGGGGGTGTGCTTCAGGACGAGGTCATAGGCCCAGACGGTGGCCGCGAGGGGCGCGGCCACGGTCAGGGCGGGGCGGCCCGCGCGGGCGGCGAGGGCCAGTCCGGCGGCGGTCAGGGCACAGGCTGCCGCGAGGGCGGAGGACGGCTGGACGCGGCCCGACGGGAGGGGCCGGTGGGGGCGTTCGACGGCGTCCTCCTCGCGGTCGGCCCAGTCGTTGAGGGCCATGCCGGCCTCGTAGAGACAGAGGGAGGAACCGATGGCGAGCAGGGTCCGGGAGTTGGGCGCGGCGCCGGTGGACGCCGCGCCGCTCAGGGCGTCCCCGGGAACGGTGAACAGGGCGGGGAGCCGCAGGAGTTCGGCCCAGGCCCGGCCACGGCTCATGCCCGCTTCCCCTGGCTGTCCTCGTCGTGGGTGCCGTCGCCCCGGATGCCGTCGCCGTGGGGCCGCTCCTCGGGCCACGCGGGCCCCGCTCCCGCGACAGCGAGCGCGTCCGCGTACGTGTCCGTGTCCACGTCCACGTCCGCCTCGGCTTCCCCTTCCACATCCGGATCCACATGCAGATCCACATCCGGATCCACGTCCGCGTCCATATCCGCGTCCGGACGCGGCTTCGGCTCCGCCACCGGATCCGCGACCGCACCCGGCGTCGCGGCCGACGTCGCGCCCGCGACACCCGCCCCGGCGGTCCGCAGGCGCTCCGCCAGCCGGCCCAGTGCCACGTACTGCTCCCCCAGGCTCGCGGGCCCGTCCCCCACCGGGTCCTTGAAGTAGAAGCCCAGTTCACCGAGCGGGCCGGAGACGCCGGCCTCGTGGGCGCGGGCGGTCAGGCGGGCCAGATCGAGGACCAGGGGTGCGGCGAGGGCCGAATCGCAGCCCTGCCAGATGGTCTGGAGAACCATGCGGGTGCCGAGGAAGCCGTCGAAGGCGATGTGGTCCCAGGCGGTCTTCCAGTCACCGAGGGCCGGAACGTCGTCGATGTGCACCTCGCCCTCGGGGACGGTGCCGAGGGTGTCCGCGAGGACGCGCTCCTTGCCCGCGTTCTTCGCCGCCGCGGCGGCCGGGTCGGCGAGCGCCGCTCCGTCGCCGCCGCCGAGCAGGTTGGTACCGGACCAGGCCCGTACGTTCAGCGCCCGCTGAGCGAACATCGGGCCCAGCACGGCACGCAGCAGGGTCTGTCCGGTCTTGCCGTCCCGGCCGGCGTGGGGCAGCGCGCTCCGCTCGGCCTCGCGGGCCGCGACGGGGTGGTGCAGGCCCTCGGACGGGGTGAAGTTGACGTAGGGGCAGCCCGCGCGCAGGGCGGCCAGCGCGTACAGGGTGCTGGCCGGGAGCGGCGCGCCCGGTCCCTGGGAGGCGGGTTCGGTGGAGGCGACGTTCACCACCACGGCCCGCTCCAGTGCGTGGCGGTGCACGAAGTCACGTATGTCGTCCGCGAATGCCGTGATCAGTTCGGCCTCGCTTCGGGTGTCCCCCGGGGTGGGGCCGCCGGGCCTGATCTCGCTGTCGGCTGCGGCGAGTTCGGCGGTGACGGCGGCGGCGACGCCGGGCGGGAGGACACCGCCGGCGGTCAGGGTCTCGGCGCGCTTGGGCAGCGGGCAGTCCACGGTGTCATGGCCACCGAAGACGAGGTCGGACAGCGCGGGCAGGCCGCTGTCGGTGAACACGGGGGTCTCGGTCACCATGCCGGTGGGTGGGTGCAGTCCCGCGGTGACTGCGGCGCACCCCGTGACGACGGTGGTGGCGACGGAGCCTCGTGCTCCGATCAGCCACACCCCCACACGGGGTCGGGAGAGGGACGCGGACATGGGCAGCCTCCTTGTCGTGCGCGAACCCCGGGCGGAGCGGCAAGAACGGCGGGCGGGGGTCCGGCGTCCCCCGCCCGCCGCCCGCTCAGCCGCCCGTGGTGGGCAGTTCCTTCAACTGGATGTTGCGGAAGGAGACCTGGTCGTCGGCGCCGTGGTTCTGGAGGCCGATGTGACCGTCGGTCAGGCTCCGCTGGGGGTCCGTGTTGGTGAAGTCGTTGATCTTGACTCCGTTGAGGAACACCTGGAGGCGTTCGCCCTGGACCTTGATCTCGTAGGAGTTCCACTGGCCGGGCGGACGCAGGACCTGGTCACGGGCCTTGATGTTCGCCGACTTGAAGGAGTAGACGGAGCCCGTGGTGCGGTCGGGTGCGTCCGTGGCGTCGATCTGGATCTCGTAGCCCTTGTTGACCGCGGACCACGGGTCGTCGGAGGCGGGGAAGCCCACGAAGATCCCGGAGTTGTCGTCGCCCTGCATCTTCCAGTCGAGCTTGAGCGAGTACGACTTCAGCTCCTTGGCCTGGTACCAGAGCAGACCCATGCCGCCCACGGACTCCAGGGTGCCGTCCTTGACGTCGAAGCTGCCGGGACCGGCCTGCTTCCAGCCCTCCAGGGTCTGGCCGTTGAAGATCTTCCGGTAGTCCTTGCTCGGCTTGCAGTCGGCCTTGACCTGGCCGGTGGCGTACTGCAGGCCGCCGAGCAGGTGGGCCCGGAAGGCCTCCTCGGCGTACGACTCCTTGGTGTGGCCGCCGCCGGTGTAGAAGGACCGGCCGCCGCCGTAGCTCTGGCACCAGGCGATCGGGTGGTCGCCCTTCATGTTCCCGCCCTGGTAGGTGGTCTCGTCCAGGGTGGCGAGGACCTTGGCCTGCTCACGCGGGTTGGTGCGGTAGTTGTACCACTCGTCGGTGCGCTCCCAGGCGTCGCCCAGGTGCGCGGTGGAGGGGTGGTCGTGGTCCTCGACGCGTACGGTGGCCTTCTGGATGGCCGGGTGCGAGTCGAAGTAGGCGCCGACGAGGCCGCCGTAGAACTCCCATTCGTACTCGGTGTCGGCGGCGGCGTGGATGCCCATGTAGCCGCCGCCGTTCTTGACGTAGTTCTCGAACGCCGTCTGCTGGGCGGCGTTGAGGACGTCGCCGGTGGTGGACAGGAAGGCCACCGCGTCGTACTTCGCGAGGTTGGTCGTGGTGAACTGCCCGGCCTCCTCGGTCGCGTCGACCGTGATGCCGGCCGGGGCACCGAGCTCCTTCAGCGCGGCGATGCCGGCCGGGATGGAGTCGTGCCGGAAGCCGGCGGTCCTGGAGAAGACCAGGACCTTCTTGCCGCCCTTGAACGGCTGCTTCGAGAACTCGAAGTCGTCGATGTCGTAGAGCGCGCCCTCGCCGCCCTTGAAGACCAGGTAGATCTCCGTGGTGCCCTTGGGCAGTGCGCGCAGCGGCACGTCGACGTTCTGGAAGGTGTCCCAGCTGCCGGTCGGCGGGATGTAGGCCGAGCCGTGCAGCGGGCCGTCGGGCGAGCCGGTGCGCAGTTCGACGAAGCCGCCCGCGCCGCCGGAGGAGGCCCGCACGGTCACCTTCTTCTGCCCGTCGAAACGGTAGGGGGTGAAGGAGATCCAGTCGCCGTCGCTGATGTCGCCGACGGTCTTGCCGCCGTGGGCGCCGGCCTTGTTGTAGGTCTTGATGCCCGACTGGGCGCCGAAGTGCTCGGCCTGGCGGTGCGGGGGCTGGAGCACGGTCCGGGCGGTGCCGGTCAGGGCCTCCTGGCCGTTCGCGCCACCGTCGGTGTAGCTGGCGCCGACGACGCCGTAGATGTTGGCGTTGGGGTCGTGTCCGCCGTCACCGGCGGGCGGCTTCAGGGTGCCCTCGCAGCCCATCTCGCTGGTCAGCTCGTGGGCGTGGGAGTCGTGGCCGAGGCTGTAGGCGACCTTGACCTTGGAGCAGTCGACCGTCTCCTCGGGGTCGGTGACGGTCACCTTGAAGGGGACGGGCTCACCGAAGGCTGCCAGGGCGCCGTTGCCCGGGAGGTCGATCCGCACCTTGGGCGCGGTGTTGCCGACCACGATCCGGACGCTGGCGTTGCCGGAGTTGCCCTCGGCGTCCCTGGCGGTGAAGGTGGCGGTGTAGGTGCCGACCTTCTTGTACCTGTGGGTGGGGTTGAGACCCGTGCCCGTGGTGCCGTCGCCGAAGTCCCAGCTGTAGGTGAGTTCCGGGGAGTCCGCGTCGGTGGCGGAGCCGGTGAACGCGACCTTCAGGCCGGCCGCTCCGGAGGTCTTGTCGGCCTTCGCCTCGGCGATCGGGGAGAAGCCGTCCTCGGCGTACTCGATCCGGTACAGCGCGGAGTGCTCGTCGCCCTGGAACCAGGAGATGCCGTAGTCGAGGACGTAGAGGGCGCCGTCGGGGCCGAACTCCATGTCCATGATCTGGGTGCCGGTCCACGGGAAGTCGTTGATCTTCGCGACCGAGCCGTCCGCGTTCTGCTCGATCCGCTTGATCCAGCGGCGGCCGAACTCACCCGCGAAGAAGTCTCCGTCGTACGCCTCGGGGAACTTCACGCTGGAGTCGAGGTCGGGGTCGTAGCGGTAGACCGGGCCGGCCATCGGGGACTCGGAGCCGCTGCCGAACTCGGGCAGGGAACCGCCGTCGTACGGGATCCAGGCGGCCTGCGCGGGCGGCAGGTCGACCAGGCCCGTGTTGTGCGGCGAGGTGTTCTTCGGGGCGGCGCAGTCGAACTTCTCGCCGGAGGCGCCGGTGGCGAAGTCGTAGTCGACGTAGGCGTCGTTGTTCCCGGTGCAGAACGGCCAGCCGAAGTTGGCCGGTTCGGTGACCTTGGCGAACTCGACCTGGCCCGCCGGGCCCCTGCCCGGGTTGGCGGCGCCGGCGTCGGGCCCGTAGTCGCCGACGTACACGATGCCGGTCTCGTCGTCGACGCTCATCCGGAACGGGTTGCGGAAGCCCATCGCGTAGATCTCGGGACGGGTCTTCTCGGTGCCCGGGGCGAAGAGGTTGCCCTCCGGGACGGTGTAGGAACCGTCCTCGGCGACCGTGATGCGCAGGATCTTGCCGCGCAGGTCGTTGGTGTTGCCCGAGCTGCGGCGGGCGTCGAAGGCGGGGTTGCGGCCCTCGCGGTCGTCGATCGGCGTGTAGCCGTCGGACGCGAAGGGATTGGTGTCGTCGCCGGTCGACAGGTAGAGGTTGCCGGCCGCGTCGAAGTCGATGTCGCCGCCGACGTGGCAGCAGATGCCGCGGGAGGCCTTGACGTCCAGGACCTGCTTCTCGCTGGCCATGTCCAGGGTGCCGTTGGGGTTCAGCACGAAGCGGGAGAGGCGGTTGACGCCGTCGAACCTCGCGAGCTCCTCGGCGGTGCCGGACTCCGGGGCGTCACCCGCCGGAGTGTCGAGCGGCGGGGCGTAGTAGAGGAAGATCGCCCGGTTGTTCTCGAAGTCCGGGTCGATGCCGACGCCCTGCAGGCCCTCCTCGTCGTGGCTGTAGACGGGGATCTTGCCGGCGATCGAGGTGACGCCGCTCTGGTCGGTCAGGCGCAGTGTGCCGTCGCGCGAGGTGTGCAGGACGCTGCGGTCCGGGAGCACGGCGAGCGACATCGGCTCGCCCGTCTCGGGCTCCCCCTTGGCGAGGGGCACCTGCTGGAACTGCCCCTCGGCGACCGGTTCGTCGTGTTCGGGGTGGCCGGGGTGGGCGCCGGCGACGGTGGCCGGGGAGCCCACGGCCAGCAGCAGGCCGGTTAACAGGGCCAGGGCGGTACGAAGCCTGGGACGCCTCGGGGTACGGGTACTGCTGTGTCTGGTGCTGTGCACGAAGTCCCTCCGGGAACGGGGTGGGCCGTACGGGATGGGTGCGAAGACGTGCGGTGCGGGCGCCGGGGTGCGCCGTCACCCCGGAGGTGTGGGTCGTGGACCTTTCTGTGTGTCCTGAGCACTTCCGTGCGCCGTGAACACTCCTGTGTATCCAGAGCACTTCCGTGCGTCGCGAGTACTCCTGTACGTCCTGAGCACTTGCGTGCATCGTGAACACTGCTGCGTGTCCTGAACACATCAGGGACGGTAACCGCCCGCGTCCGGGGCGAACACCCCTTGCGTCAGGATCGGTTGAACTTTTTCCCATCTCAGGACAAAGCAGGATCCAGGCAGGTCGGAGGGGGGACCGGCGATTTCTCCGGCCCCCGTCCCCGACCTGCCACGGAGTGCGTGGTTCAGCTGTTGAACGCCGCGTCGAAGGACGCGCTGGGCGGCTCGAAGTCGAACGCCTTGAGACGGGTCAGGGCCTCGGGCGCGCCCTGGAGCCGGTCCATGCCGGCGTCCTCCCACTCGACGGAGATGGGGCCCTGGTAGTCGATGGAGCGCAGCATGCGGAAGACGTCCTCCCAGGGCACGTCCCCATGTCCCGCGGAGACGAAGTCCCAGCCGCGGCGCGGGTCGCCCCACGGCAGATGGGAGCCGAGGCGCCCGTTGCGGCCGTCGAGGCGCTTGCGTGCCTCCTTGCAGTCCACGTGGTAGATGCGGTCGCGGAAGTCCCACAGGAAGCCGACCGGGTCGAGGTCCTGCCACACGAAGTGCGAGGGGTCGAAGTTCAGCCCGAAGGCGGACCGGTGGCCGACGGCCTCCAGCGCCAGCTGGGTCGTCCAGTAGTCGTAGGCGATCTCGCTCGGGTGCACCTCGTGTGCGAACCGCACGCCCTCGGCGTCGAAGACGTCCAGGATCGGGTTCCAGCGCGTGGCGAAGTCCTCGTAGCCCCGCTCGATCATCGCCTCGGGGGCCGGCGGGAACATCGCGACCAGGTGCCAGATGGCGGAGCCGGTGAAGCCGATGACGGTGTCGACGCCGAACGCGGCCGCGGCGCGCGCGGTGTCGGCGATCTCGGCGGCGGCGCGCTGCCGTACGCCCTCCGCCTCGCCGTCGCCCCAGATCCGGGCCGGCAGGATGGCCTGGTGCCGCTCGTCGATGATGGCGTCGCAGACAGCCTGGCCGACCAGATGGTTGGAGACGGCCCAGCACTTGAGGCCGTACTTGTCGAGCAGCTGGTGCCTCGACTGGATGTAGGAGGGGTCGCTCAGGGCCTTGTCGACCTCGAAGTGGTCGCCCCAGCAGGCCAGTTCGAGGCCGTCGTAACCGAAGTCACGGGCCAGGCGGCAGACCTCTTCGAGGGGCAGGTCGGCCCACTGGCCGGTGAAGAGCGTGAACGTGCGCGGCATGACCAACGCCTCCTAGACCGCGATCGGGGTGTAGACGGAGTTCTTCTCGGCGCTCTCCTCCACCGCCGCGAGCACGCGCTGCACCTGCAGCCCGTCGGCGAAGGACGGTTCGGGGAGGCGGCCCTCGGCGACCGCGTGAACCAGGTCCCGGGCCTGGTGGACAAAGGTGTGCTCGTAGCCGAGGCCGTGGCCCGGCGGCCACCAGGCCTCCAGGTAGGGGTGGTCGGGTTCGGTGACGAGGATGCGGCGGAAGCCGGCCCGGGTGCCGGGCTCGGTGCCGTCGTGGTACCAGAGCTCGTTGAGCCGCTCCAGGTCGAAGGCGACCGAGCCGCGCTCGCCGTTGAGCTCGATGCGCAGGGCGTTCTTGCGGCCGGTGGCGTACCGGGTGGCCTCGAAGGACGCGAGCGCGCCGGAGGTGAAGCGCGCCGTGAACAGGGCGGCGTCGTCGACGGTGACCTGCCCGGTCCCCTCGGCCGAGGCCGCGCCCAGGCCACGGGCGGCTCCGGCGAGCGGCCGTTCCCTCACGAAGGTCTCCGTGAGCGCCGACACTCCGGCCAGGTGCTCCCCCGCCAGGTACTGCGCCAGGTCGACGATGTGGGCGCCCAGGTCGCCGAGCGAGCCCGAGCCGGCCAGTTCCTTGCGCAGCCGCCAGGTGAGCGGTGCCTGCGGATCGACCAGCCAGTCCTGGAGGTACGACACCCTGACGTGCCGCAGGGTGCCGAGGAGGCCCTCGGCGACCATCTGCCGGGCCAGCGCGGTGGCCGGTACCCGGCGGTAGTTGAAGCCGACCATCGCCAGCTGACCCCGCTCGTGTGCCGCCCGCGCGGCATCCGCCATCGCCTCGGCCTCTTCCACGGTGTTCGCGAGGGGCTTCTCGCACAGGACGTGCTTGCCCGCGGCCAGCGCGGCGATCGCGATCTCGGCGTGGCTGTCGCCGGGAGTGCAGATGTCGACCAGGTCGACATCGTCCCGGGCGATCAGCGCCCGCCAGTCGGTCTCGGTCGCCGCCCAGCCGTGCCGGTCCGCCGCCGCCCGTACGGCCGCCTCGTCCCGCCCGCAGATGACGGCCGGCTCGACCTGCCGGGGCAGGTCGAAGACGCGGCCCGCGGTGCGCCAGCCCTGGGAGTGGGCGGCGCCCATGAAGGCGTAGCCGACCATGCCGATGCGCAGCGGGGGCTTCGCGGCGCCGGCCCCTTCGGGCGCTTGCGGCTGTGCCATGGGGATGTCCTCCTCGTCGTCGTGGCGCGGTGGGGGGTGCGGGCCCGGCCCACTCACAGGGGCCGGACCCGTGGAGCGGGGCGCCTCACTCGAAGCCGGTGGACATGTACTGGTCGACGTTGGTCTTGTCGACGACGGCCGAGTAGCAGGTGACCGACGCCGGGATCTCGAACTCGGCGAGGCCGCCGACCCCCTTGGCCTGGCCGAGGGCACGGGCCAGGTCGATGGCCGAGGCCGCCATCGTCGGCGGGTAGAGGACCGTCGCCTTCAGCACGCCGTCGTCCGCCTTGATGGCCTGGAACGCGGAGAGCGCGCCCGCGCCGCCGACCATCAGGAAGCCGTCGCGCCCGGCCTGCTCGATGGCGCGCAGCGCGCCGACGCCCTGGTCGTCGTCGTGGTTCCACAGCGCGTCGAACTGGGACTGCGCCTGCAGCAGCTGGGCCATCTTGGCCTGGCCGGACTCCACGGTGAACTCGGCGGCCTGACGCGCCACCTTGCGGATGTTGGGGTAGTTCTTCAGCGCGTCGTCGAAGCCCTGGGTGCGCTGCTTGGTCAGTTCGAGGTTGTCCAGGCCCGCCAGCTCGATGACCTTGGCGTCGGACTTGTCCTTGAGCTGCTCGCCGATGTAGTGGCCGGCGTTGAGGCCCATGCCGTAGTTGTCGCCGCCGATCCAGCAGCGGTACGCCTGGGGGGTGTTGAAGATCCGGTCCAGGTTGATCACGGGGATCCCGGCCCGCATCGCCTTGAGCCCGACCTGGGTGAGCGCCTTGCCGTCGGCGGGCAGGATGACGAGGACGTCGACCTTCTTGTTGATGAGGGTCTCGATCTGGCCGATCTGGGCGGCGGTGTCGTTGGAGCCCTCGGTGATCTCCAGCGTCACCTCCTCGTACTTCTCGGCGCGGCTCTTGGCGTTGGAGTTGATCGCGGCGAGCCAGCCGTGGTCGGCCTGCGGTCCGGCGAAGCCGATGGTGACCGGCTTTCCGGGCTTGTCGTCCGCGGCCGGCTGCGGGTCGGCGTTCTGCTCCTTCTCCTTCGGCTCGTTGCTGGTGCATCCGACGAGGAGGGCACCCGCCGAGACGGCGGCGGTCCCGAAGAGCAGTCCTCTGCGACTGGTGAGTTGCGACATGGCGGTGAACCCTTTCCTCAGGTCGTGCTCGCGGTACGGCGCTGGACCAGCACGGCGGCGACGATGATCGCGCCCTTGGCGATCTGCTGGACGTCGCTCTGCAGGTTGTTCAGGGCGAAGATGTTGGTGATCGTGGTGAAGATCAGGACGCCCAGGACGGAGCCGACGATGGTGCCGCGGCCTCCGCTGAGCAGCGTGCCGCCGATGATCGCGGCGGCGATGGCGTCGAGCTCGTAGAGGTTGCCGTTGGTGTTCTGACCGGAGCCGGACAGGATGATCAGCAGGAACGCGGCGATCCCGCAGCACAGTCCGGAGAGCAGGTACAGGTACAGCCGCTGGCGGCGGACGTCGATGCCCGCCAGCCGCGCGGCCTCCGCGTTGCCGCCGACGGCGACGGAGCGGCGGCCGAAGGTGGTGCGGTTCAGCAGCAGCCAGCCGATGATCGTGACGACCGCGAAGACGAGGACGAGCGGCGGGATGCCGAGCACGTACGCGTCGCGCTCCCCGAGGTCGAGGACGCTGTCCACGGAGACGATCTGCGTGCTGCCGTCCGTGATCTGCAGTGCCAAGCCGCGCGCCGAGGCCAGCATGGCCAGGGTCGCGATGAACGGCACCATCCCGCCGTAGGCGATGAGCACTCCGTTCACCAGCCCGCAGCCCACACCGACGATCACCGAGGTGAAGAGGATTCCGGCGAAACCGAAATCCTGGGTGGCGACGGTCGTCGCCCACACGGAGGCGAGGGCGACGATCGCACCGACGGAGAGATCGATACCGCCGGAGATGATGACGAAGGTCATCCCGACCGTGACGACACCGATCACGGACGCCTGGGTGAGGACCAGTTGCAGATTGCGGGTGTCGAGGAACTGGTCCGGCTTGGTGATGCCGCCGATGACGACGAGCGCGGCGAGCACGCCGAGCAGGGACAGGGTGCGGACGTCGGCACGGAACAGCATGCCGCGCCAGGCAGGGGGTCCCACGGCCGACGGCACCTTGTCGGCGCTGTCCCGCGGCGGGGAGACGGGCTGCGTCATGTCGCCGGGCTTCCTTCCATCACGAGGTCGAGTACGCGGTGTTCGTCCAGGTCCCGGGCGGGTGCGGTGTGCACGACGCGCCCCTCCCGCAGCACCAGCACACGGTCGGCGAGGCCGAGCACCTCGGGCACCTCGCTGGAGACCAGCAGCACGGCGAGGCCCTCGTCGGCGAGGCGCCGGACGACCGCGTAGAGCTCGGCGCGGGCGCCGACGTCGACGCCGCGGGTCGGCTCGTCGAGCAGCAGGACGCGGCAGCCGCGCAGCAGCCAGCGAGCCAGTACGGCCTTCTGCTGGTTGCCGCCGGACAGGGTGCGGATCGGCACCGAGGGGTTGTCGGGGCGCAGCGACAGCTCCCGGGTGGCCGCCCGTGCCGCGCCCAGCTCCGCGCCGCGGTCGATCCAGCCGCCGCGCGAGAAGCGGGACATGGAGGAGACCGAGACGTTGCGGGTGACCGACTCCAGCATCAGCAGGCCCTGCGCCTTGCGTTCCTCGGGGGCGAGTCCGAGTCCGGCGCGGACGGCGGCGCGTACGCTGCCGGGCTTCAACGCCCTTCCCTGGACGAGCACTTGACCGGCCGTGGGCCTGCGGGCGCCGTAGATGGTCTCCAGGATCTCGGAGCGTCCGGAGCCGACGAGGCCCGCCAGGCCGACGATCTCGCCGGGCCGCACGGTCAGGTCGAGGGGCTCGAACTCGCCGGCCCGCGCCAGTCCCCGCACCTCCAGCAGGGGTTCCCCCTGTGCCGGCGAGGCCGGCCGCTCGGGGAAGACGTACTCGACGTTGCGGCCGGTCATCAGCGCGACGACCTCGCGTGTCGGCGTCGACTTCGCGGGCAGCCCGTTCGCCACCGCACGGCCGTCCTTCAGCACGGTCACCCGGTCGCCGATCCGGCGGATCTCCTCCAGGCGGTGCGAGATGTAGACCACCGCGACCCCGTCGGCGGTGAGGTCGCCGACGATCCGGAAGAGGTTGTCGACCTCGTCGGGGTCGAGGGCGGCGGACGGCTCGTCCATCACGATCAGCCGTACGTCGTGGGAGAGCGCGCGGGCCATGGAGACGATCTGCTGCTGGGCGGCCGACAGTTCACCGACGAGCCGCGCCGGATCGATCTCCGGGTGTCCGAGTCGCTTGAGCAGAAGGGCTGTTGACTCCTGGGCCGTCTTTCGCCGGACGACGAAGCCGGCGGCCGTGGGTTCGTGGCCGAGGTGGACGTTCTCGGCGACCGACAGGTGTTCCACCAGGTCGAGTTCCTGGTAGATGGTGGCGATGCCGAGCCGCATGGCGGCGATGGGCGAGCGCAGGGTCACGTCCTCGCCGCGCCAGCGGATGGTGCCGGTGTCGGGCTGGTGGGCGCCGGCCAGCACCTTGATGAGCGTGGACTTGCCGGCGCCGTTCTGGCCGAGCAGGCAGTGCACTTCACCGGCCTGGACATCGAGGTCGACGCCGTCCAGGGCGCGGACGCCGGGGAACGACTTGGTGATGCCGGACATGCTGAGCAGGGGTGGTTCTGGGGCCATGTGGGTTCCCCTTGGCGGGCGTGCGGGCCGGTTTCAGGGCAGGGCGGAGCAGGGCAGGGCGAAGCAGGGCGCTGTACGGGTGGTGCGCGCGGGAGGTGCTTACGCGGGTGAGAACAGGTGGTCGCTGATCAGCCGGGCCGCGCCGATGACACCGGCGGTGGGGCCCAGCTCGCCGAGGACGATGGGGAGGTTGCCGGTCGCCAGCGGCAGCGACTGGCGGTAGACCTGGGTGCGGATCGCGGCCAGCAGGGTGTGGCCGAGGCCGGTCACCCCGCCGCCGATCACCACGAGACCGGGGTTGAAGAAGCTGACCAGGCCGGCGATGACCTGGCCGGTACGGTTGCCGCCCTCACGGATCAGTTCGAGGGCGGTGGCGTCCCCCGCGGCGGCCGCGGTGGCGACGTCGGCGGCGGAGAGCACGCCGTTCGTCTCCAGCAGTGCCGCGAGTTCGGCCGAGTCTCCCTGCTGGGCCGCCTCCAGCGCGTCGCGGGCGAGAGCCGCGCCGCTGAAGTGGGCCTCCAGGCAGCCTCTGTTGCCACAGGCGCACGGACGGCCGTCGGGCACGGCCTGGATGTGCCCGATGTCGCCCGCGGAGCCCGTCGTGCCGCGGTGCACGGCACCGCCGACGACGATGCCGCAGCCGATGCCGGTGCCGATCTTGACGCAGAGGAAGTCGCCCACGGAGCGTGCGACGCCCGCGTGCATCTCCCCCATCGCCATCAGGTTCACGTCGTTGTCGACCATGACCGGGCAGCCGAGTTCCTGGCTGAGCGCCTCCCGCACGGGGAAGCCGTCCCAGCCCGGCATGATCGGCGGTGCCACGGGCACGCCCTCGGGGAAGCGGACCGGGCCCGGGACGCCGATGCCGGCGCCGTCGAAGCCCTCCGCGAGCCCGGAGGTCCGCAGTTTGGCCGCCATGGCGAGGACCTGCTCGAAGACCGCGACGGGTCCCTCGCGCACCTCCATCGGCTGGGTGATGTGCCCCAGGATCTCCAGCTCCGCGTTGGTGACCGCGACGTCGATGGAGGTCGCGCCGATGTCGACGCCGAGGAAGCGCAGGTTGGGCGCGAGCCGGATGTTGTGCGAGCGGCGGCCGCCGCGCGAGGCGGCGAGTCCGTCGGCGACGATCAGGCCCGTCTCCAGCAGCCGGTCGACCTCGACGGCCAGCTTCGACCGCGAGAGGTCGACCTGGTCGCCCAGCTGGGCCCGGGAGTTGGGCCCGCCGTCGCGCAACAGCTTCAGCAGTCTGGCCTGGTGGGCGTTCGCGGGTCGTGCCGTCATACGTCTCACGAGCCCCTCCCCGCCTCGAATCGGCCATCGCTGTCCGGCTTTCGAGGGGGAACGTAGCAGTGGCCGCCCGGACTGGGAAGAAGGTGCGCACGAATTGCTGCGGACTTTCTCCACTCGCAGGACAAAGCCGGGGCGAGGGTTCCCCCCACGAGGCATGGCCACGCTTACGCGCAGTGATGAGAGGGCATGCCGTCCAGGCGGACTCACCGGTACGGGACGTTCAGGTTCTGTCGCTCGACAGGCGCTAGCCGCGGGGGCGTGCGTGGTACGACTCGCGTGTGTGCTCGGTGTGCGCGCGCATGACGGTCGTCGCCCACTGCTCGTCACGCGCCGTGATCGCGGCGATCAGCTCGCGGTGCTCGATCCAGGACTGCTTGCCGCGCTGCCGGGCGACCGGCGTGTAGTACCAGCGGACCCTGCGGTCGACCTGCGCGGCCAGTTCGGCCAGGACGGCGTTGCCCGCCAGTTCCATGACCTTCGCGTGGAAGCGGGCGTTGAGCGCGACCGCGCCGTCCACGTCGTCGGCGGCGACCGCGCTCTCACCCTCGGCGCAGATCCCTTCGAGGACGGCCACGCCGGCCTTGCCCGCGTTGGCCGCGGCGAGCCGGGCCGCCTCCGCCTCCAGCAGCGTACGGACCGTCAGGAGCTGGTCGGCCTCCTCCTCGGTCGGCTCGTGCACGAACGCGCCCTGCGCCGGGCGCAGATCGACCCATCCCTCGGTGTTCAGCCGCTGCAGCGCCTCGCGCACCGGTTGCCGGGAGACGCCGAGGTGCCCGGCGAGTTCGCTCTCGACCAGGTGCTGACCGGGCTGCAGGGCACGGGTGGTGATGAGTTCGAGCAGTGCCTCGTAGACGCGGTCGCGCAGCGGGCCGGGACGTTCGAGCTTGGGCACCGCGCCTTGCGGCAGTCCTGTCGACAACATCGGGTCCCCTCCTGGCTGGGCCGTGCACAGCGGACGTCGACGCCGGAGCAACCCCCGGAGCCGTAAAGCCCTGGGAAACAGAGTATCAATTGCTTTTTGTCTACAGTCTACGGCGCACAAATGGCCAGTGGGAGCGGCGGTCGACCTCGTCACACTCCGCCCGCGCCGGTGCTCAGGGGCAGCGCACGACCTGCCCGGCGTAGGACAGGTTCCCGCCGAACCCGAAGAGCAGCACCGGATCGCCGGTCGAGATCGCCCCCTGCTCCACCAACTTGGAGAGCGCGAGCGGAATGCTGGCCGCCGAGGTGTTCCCGGACTCGCGCACGTCACGCGCGACGACGGCGTTGACGGCACCCAGCTTCTCGGCGAGGGGCTCGATGATCCGCAGGTTGGCCTGGTGCAGCACCACCGCGGCGAGGTCCGCGGGCGTGTATCCCGCGCGCTCGCAGGCCTGTCTGGCGAGCGGCGGCAGTCGGGTCGTCGCCCACCGGTAGACGCTCTGCCCCTCCTGCGAGAACCGCGCGGGCTCCCCCTCGATCCGCACGGCGTGCCCCATCTCCGGCACCGACCCCCAGAGGACCGGTCCCACGCCCGGTTCGTCCGACGCCTCCACGACCGCGGCCCCCGCCCCGTCGCCGACGAGCACGCAGGTGGTGCGGTCGGTCCAGTCGGTGACGTAGGACATCTTGTCGGCGCCGATCACCAGCGCCCGCCGGGCGGCGCCCGCCCGCAGGGTGTGATCGGCGGTGGCGAGGGCGTGGGTGAAGCCGGCGCACACCACGTTGATGTCCATCGCGGCGGGACTCGGGACGCCGAGCCGGGCCGCGACCCGGGCGGCCGTGTTCGGGGAGCGGTCGACGGCCGTCGAGGTGGCGACGAGGACGAGGTCGATGTCGGCGGGCGTCATCCCGGCCGCCGCGAGCGCCTTGGCGGCGGCCTGGGCGGCGAGTTCGTCCACGGGCTCGTCGGGACCGGCGATGTGCCGGGTACGGATGCCGACCCGGCTTCTGATCCACTCGTCGCTGGTGTCGACCATGCCCGCCAGGTCCTCGTTGGAGAGAACCTTGGCGGGCTGGTAATGGCCGACGGCGGCGATGCGCGAGCCGTTCATGGGTGGGTCCCCTCGTTGCTGCGGGATGCGGGACCCACCAGTCTGGTCAGCGACTCGCGAGTAACGGGGCAGGCAAAGGGACAGGATCGGGACCCGGGGCTTGTCGGGTTCCCGCAGGCCGTCGAACGTCGGGCCAGGCGGTGCGCGCCGGGCCCCCGCGCGACCTCACCCCGAGTACACGCGACCTCACCCCGAGAACAATTGCGTCGCTTTCCGCACGAGCTCGTACAGACCGTACGCGAGCGGTGCGCCCACCCACAGCCAGGCGAACGCGATCAGCGGGCGCCGGTCAGGCGGACTCTGGCTGGTGTCGTCCGGCATCGACGGCCTCCTGACGGGGTGCGGGGACATGGTGGCGGGAGTGGACGGGACGGACGAGTTCGTTGGCGACGAAACCGACGGCCAGCAGCCCGATCATGATCATGAACGACAGGCCGTACAGGGACGCGCCGTGCTTGCCGGCCTCCTCCTGCCGGTCGGCTATCCAGTTGACGATCAGCGGCCCGAGCACACCGGCCGTCGACCACGCGGTCAGGAGCCGTCCATGGATGGCGCCGACCTGGTAGGCGCCGAAGAGGTCCTTCAGATACGCCGGAATCGTCGCGAAGCCACCGCCGTAGAAGGACAGGATCACCAGCGCGCACAGGATGAACAGCGGCTTGGACGCGTCGCCGAACAGCGCGATCAGCAGGTACATCATCGCGCCGACGCCCAGGTAGACGCGGTAGATGTTCTTGCGCCCGATGAGGTCGGACGTCGAGGACCAGGCGATGCGGCCCGCCATGTTCGCGGCCGAGAGCAGGGCCACGAAGCCGGCCGCCGCGGTCAACGAGACCGGGGTGGCGGTGTCCGCGAAGAAGTCCGTGATCATCGGCGCGGCCTTCTCCAGGATGCCGATGCCGGCAGTCACGTTCATGCAGAGCACGACCCACAGGCACCAGAACTGCGGAGTGCGCACGGCGTTCTTCGCCGACACCTGCACGCCCTCGGTCACAGCCGGCCCGGACGCCACCGGCCGCTCGGACCTCGGGACCCGCACGAGCACCACGCCGAGCAGCATGAACACGGCGTACGTCAGCCCGTGCACCAGGAAGGCGAGCGCGATCCCGGAGCTTCCGGAGCCGAAGGACTCCAGCATCTGCGCGGACCACGGGGAGGCGATCAGCGCGCCGCCGCCGAAGCCCATGATGGCGATGCCGGTGGCCATGCCGGGCCGGTCCGGGAACCACTTGATCAGCGTGGAGACCGGTGAGATGTAGCCGATGCCCAGGCCGATCCCGCCGACGACGCCGTAGCCGAGGACGATCAGCCAGTACTGCTCCAGGGCGGCACCGAGCGCGGACAGCAGGAAGCCGGAGGAGAAGCAGACCAGCGCCACGGTCATCGCCCAGCGCGGCCCGTTGCGCTCCACGAGCGTGCCGCCGAACGCGGCCGACAGTCCGAGCATCACGATGCCGAGCTGGAAGGGCAGCGCGCTCTGGGTGCCGCTGAGACCGAGCGTGGATTCGAGGGGTGGCTTGAACACGCTCCAGGCGTAGGCCTGTCCGATGGAGAGGTGGACGGAGAGCGCGGCGGGCGGCACCAGCCAGCGGCTCCATCCCGGGGGTGCGACGGGGGGACTCATGGATCCCGGACGCTAGGAAGGATCAAGGGGGTTGGGAAGCCGCCGGGTCGACCGTATGCGGTGAGCGGTATGCACCCTGCGCCGAACGGTCATCGTCCGGACCCTTGTCGACCCAACCTCCATACTGTAGACAATATTTCGTCGACATAAGCCGTCCCCCGGCCACCTCCGCGGTATCCCTCAAACCGAACGGAGTGCTCTCGTGAAAGTCGCAGTCCTCGGCGCCGGAGCAATCGGCGCCTATGTCGGTGCCGCGCTCCACCGCGCGGGCGCCGATGTGCATCTCATCGCCCGTGGACCGCATCTCGCGGCCATGAGGCAGCACGGAGTGCAGGTGCTCAGCCCGCGCGGCGACTTCACCGCGCGCGCCCACGCCACCGACGACCCGGCCGAAGTCGGGCCGGTCGACTACGTCTTCCTGGGCCTGAAGGCCAATTCGTACGCGGCGTGCGGGCCGCTGATCGAGCCACTGCTGCACGACACCACGGCGGTGATCGCCGCCCAGAACGGCATCCCCTGGTGGTACTTCCACCGGCACGGCGGCCCCCATGACGGCCACCGCGTCGAGAGCGTGGACCCCGGCGGCTCGGTCAGCGCGGTGCTCGCGCCCGAACGGGCCATCGGCTGCGTGGTCTACGCGGCCACCGAACTGGAGGCGCCGGGTGTCGTACGGCACCTCGAAGGCACCCGCTTCTCCATCGGCGAGCCCGACCGCAGCGTGTCCCCACGGTGCTCCGCCTTCAGCGACGCCATGCTGACCGGCGGCCTGAAGTGCCCGGTCGAACCGGACCTGCGCAACGACATCTGGCTCAAGCTGCTCGGCAACATCTCCTTCAACCCGATCAGCGCGCTCGCCCGGGCGACCATGCGCCAGATGTGCCTGCACGGCGGCACCCGGCGGGTCATCGAGATCATGATGACCGAGACACTCGCCGTCGCCGAGGCCCTCGGCTGCGAGGTCGGCGTCTCCATAGAACGCCGTCTCGCGGGCGCCGAGAAGGTGGGCGACCACCGCACCTCCACGCTCCAGGACCTGGAGCGCGGCAAACCGCTCGAGCTCGACGTGCTGCTCGCCGCGGTCGTCGAGCTGGCGGAGATCACCGGCGTCGACGTGCCCACCCTGCGCACGGTGCACGCCATCTCGGACCTGCTCGCGCTGAGGAGCGCCGCATGAGGAAACGCCAGTCCCCGAAGACCTACACCCGGCTCACGCACCCGCTCGTCAGGGACTCGCGCGACGCCCCCTTCCGCCCCGCCACCTGGGACGAGGCCCTCGACCGGGCCGCGCGCGGACTGCGGGCGGCGCAGGGCGCGTTCGGCATGTTCTCCTGCGCCCGCGCGACCAACGAGATGAACTACGTCGCCCAGAAGTTCGCCCGGGTCGTCATGGGCACCAACAACGTCGACTCCTGCAACCGCACCTGCCACGCCCCGAGCGTCGCCGGCCTGTCCGCCGCCTTCGGCTCGGGCGGGGGGACGTCGTCGTACGAGGAGATCGAGCACACCGACGTCGTCGTGATGTGGGGCTCCAACGCCCGCTTCGCGCACCCGATCTTCTTCCAGCACGTGCTGCGGGGCATCCGCAACGGGGCGCGCATGCACGCCGTGGACCCGCGCCGCACCTCCACCGCCGAGTGGGCGGAGAGCTGGCTCGGGCTGAACGTCGGCACCGACATCCCGATGGCGCACGCGATCGGCCGCGAGATCATCCACGCCGGGCTCGCCAACGAGGCGTTCATCGCGCGGGCGACCACCGGCTTCGAGGAGTACAAGGCACTCGTCGAGCCGTGGACGCTCTCGCTCGCCGAGAAGGTGACGGGCGTACCGGCACAGGCGATCCGCGAGCTGGCGCACGCCTACGCCCGCGCCGAGCGCGCCCAGTTGTGCTGGACCCTCGGCATCACCGAGCACCACAACGGCACCGACAACGTCCGCGCGCTCATCAACCTGTCGCTGCTGACGGGCCACGTCGGCCGCTTCGGCTCCGGGCTGCAGCCGCTGCGCGGCCAGAACAACGTGCAGGGCGGCGGCGACATGGGCGCGATCCCCAACCGCCTGCCCGGCTTCCAGGACATCCTCGACGCCGGCACCCGGCTGAAGTTCGAGTCCGCCTGGGACACCGTCATCCAGCCGCACTACGGACTGAACCTCACGGAGATGTTCGAGGCGATGGAGGAGGGCACGCTCAAGGCCGTCTACTGCATCGGCGAGAACCCGGCGCAGTCGGAGGCGGACAGCGGCCAGGCGGTACGGCGGCTGCGGGAGCTGGACTTCCTGGTCGTCCAGGACATCTTCCTGACCAAGACCGCGGAACTGGCGGACGTGGTGCTGCCCGCGACGGCCGGATGGGCCGAGACGGACGGCACGACGACCAACAGCGAACGCCGTGTCCAGCGCGTGCGCCGGGCCGTCACCCCGCCCGGCGAGGCCCGCGAGGACATCGACATCCTCTGCGACCTGGCCACCCGCATGGGCCACGACTGGAAGTACGCCGACTCCGAGGCCGTCTGGAACGAGCTGCGCTCGGTCTCGCCGGACCACTACGGGATGACGTACGACCGCCTGGAGGAGCACCAGGGCATCCAGTGGCCGTGCCCCAGCACCGACGGCATCGAACCCAGCTATCTGCACGGCCGGTTGTGGGACCCGGACCCGGCCCGGCGCGGCCGGCTCGCGCCCTTCGGGCTGGTCCAGCACGATCCGCCGGTCGACCTCACCGACGACCGGTACCCGATCCGGCTCACCACCGGGCGCCGGCTGGACTCCTACAACACCGGTGTGCAGAGCGGCGGTTTCGCCTCCCCGCTGCGGCGCGGCGAGTACCTGGAGCTGTGCCCGGAGGACGCCGAGCGGTACGGGGTGGTCGTGGGCGAGGAGGTCCAGGTGTCCTCCCGGCGGGGCGCGGTGGTCGCGCCGGTGTGGATCGACACGGCGCTGCGGCCCGGCCTCGCCTTCATGACCATGCACTTTCCCGACGAGGTGGACACCAACCAGCTGACGATCGAGGCGAACTGCCCGATCGCGGGGACGGCGGAGTTCAAGGCGTCGGCGATCCGGATCGACAAGCTTCCCGTCGCGACCATCGTGAGGTGACGTAAGTGGACCTGCACTTCGGTGACAGCAAACCGACGGACGACGAACGGGCGGCCGTCGACGCCCTGCTCGGTCCGCCCGGGTCCTCGTGGGAGGGGGCCGACCGCTCCGACGCCGACCTCCGGTGGGCGCGGGGCGGCCGGGAGGCACGCGACCGCCGCGACCTGCTGTTGCCGGGGCTGCACGCGATCAACGACCGGATCGGCTGGATCAGCGACGGTGCCCTGGACTACCTGTGCCGGCGGCTGACCGTGCCACCGGCGGAGGCGTACGGGGTGGCCACCTTCTACGCGATGTTCTCGGTGAAGCCGCGCCCGGCGACCGTGCTGCACGTCTGCACGGACCTGGCCTGCGCGGCCGCCGGGGCGCGGGAGCTGTGCGCCGGGATCGAGGCCCGCCTCGGTCCCGGCGTCCACGTCGAGCGCTCCCCCTGCCTGGGCCTGTGCGAACGTGCACCGGCGGCCCTCGCCGTCAAGGCGGGCGACCCGGTCCGCACGGCGGTGTCCGCACCGGCCACCGTGGACGCGGCCGTCCTCGCCGCGACCTCGCCGGACTCGGCGCCCGAGGAGCCCCCGGCCGCGCCGGCCGTGCCGCAGGCGGGCTCGCCGGAGCTGGTGCTGCTGCGGCGCGTGGGCGTCGTGGACCCCGCCTCCCTCGACGACTACCGCGCGCACGGCGGGTACACCGCCCTGCGCCGCGCCTTCGAGCTCGGCCCGGCCGGGGTGATCCGCGAGGTCACCGACTCCGGCCTGGTCGGACGCGGCGGCGCCGCCTTCCCGACCGGCCGCAAATGGCAGGCCACGGCGTCCCAACCCGACCGTCCGCACTACGTCGTCTGCAACGCCGACGAATCCGAGCCGGGCACCTTCAAGGACCGGGTGCTCATGGAGGGCGACCCGTACGCGCTGGTGGAGGCGATGACCATCGCCGGGTACGCCACCGGGGCGCACCGCGGCTACCTCTACCTGCGCGGCGAGTACCCCCGCGCCCTGCGCCGGCTGGAGCACGCCCTCGCCCAGGCACGCGCGCGCGGTCTGCTGGGCGAGGACGTCATGGGCCAGGGGTACGCCTTCGACATCGAGATCCGGCGGGGCGCGGGGGCGTACATCTGCGGCGAGGAGACGGCCCTGTTCAACTCCATCGAGGGCTACCGGGGCGAGCCGCGCTCGAAGCCGCCGTTCCCCGTGGAGAAGGGACTGTTCGGCAAGCCCACCGTGGAGAACAACGTCGAGACGCTGGTCAACGTGCTGCCGATCCTGACGATGGGCGCCCCGGCGTACGCGGCGATCGGCACGCCGGCCTCGACCGGCCCCAAGCTGTTCTGCGTGTCGGGGAGCGTGGCGCGGCCCGGGATCTACGAGCTGCCGTTCGGTGCCACGCTGGGTGAGCTGCTGGAGCTGGCGGGTGTGCGCGGCGGGCTGCGCGCGGTCCTGCTCGGCGGCGCGGCGGGGGGCTTCGTACGGGCCGACGAGACGGACATCCCGCTCACCTTCGAAGGCACCCGCGAGGCCGGCACGACGCTCGGCTCGGGTGTCGTGATGGCCTTCGACGACACGGTCCCGCTGCCCCGGCTGCTGCTGCGCATCGCCGAGTTCTTCCGCGACGAGTCGTGCGGGCAGTGCGTGCCGTGCCGGGTGGGCACCGTGCGGCAGGAGGAGGCGCTGCACCGGATCGTGGAGCGCACCGGTGCCGCCGCCGCGGGCGACATCGCCCTGCTCAGGGAGGTCGGCCGCGCGATGCGGGACGCCTCGATCTGCGGTCTGGGACAGACCGCCTGGAACGCCGTGGAATCCGCCATCGACCGTCTGGGGGCGTACGAATGACCGCGATACCGCTGGGTGTGCCGCGCCGGCTGGTCGAGTTCACCGTCGACGGCCAGGAGGCCAGGGTCCCGGAGGGCTCGACCGTCCTGGACGCCTGCCGGGCGGCCGGCAAGGACATCCCCACCCTGTGCCAGGGCGACACGCTCACGCCCAAGAACGCCTGCCGGGTCTGCGTGGTCGAGGTCGAGGGCTCCCGGACCCTCGTCCCGGCCTGCTCGCGCAAGGCGGAGCCGGGCATGACCGTCCGTACGGACACCGAGCGCGCCCGGCACAGCCGCAAGGTCGTCCTGGAGCTCCTCGCCTCCTCGGTCGACCTGTCGACCACACCCGAGGTGGCGGGATGGCTCAAGGAGTACGAGGCGAAGCCGGACCGCTTCGGCCCGGACGCCGCCCGCCTCGACGAGGAACCGAGGATCGACAACGACCTCTACGTCCGTGACTACGACAAGTGCATCCTCTGCTACAAGTGCGTCGACGCCTGTGGCGACCAGTGGCAGAACACCTTCGCGATCTCCGTCGTGGGCCGCGGCTTCGACGCCCGGATCGCGGTCGAGCAAGACGGCCCGCTCACCGAGTCGGCGTGCGTGTACTGCGGGAACTGCATCGAGGTCTGCCCGACGGGGGCGCTGTCGTTCAAGTCCGAGTTCGACATGCGCGCCGCGGGTACGTGGGACGAGTCGCAGCAGACGGAGACCACGACGGTCTGCGCCTACTGCGGAGTGGGCTGCAACCTCACACTCCATGTGCAGGACAATGAGATCGTGAAGGTCACCTCGCCGCACGACAACCCGGTGACCCACGGCAACCTCTGCATCAAGGGCCGTTTCGGCTACCAGCACGTACAGAACCGGGGCTGATCAGGACATGGGACGAGTCACGGAACGACGCAAGGTGATCCGCGTCCGGGACGGCGCGGTCTCCACCCGCCCGGACACACTCGTCGCCGAGGAACCGCTGGAGATCCGGCTCAACGGCAAACCGCTCGCGATCACCATGCGCACCCCCGGCGACGACTTCGCGCTCGCGGCCGGGTTCCTCGTGAGCGAGGGCGTACTCGGTGAGCGGAGCGACCTGCGGAACATCGTGTACTGCGCGGGCGCCACCGTGGACGGTTCGAACACCTACAACGTGGTCGACGTGCAGACGGCGCCGGGGGTGGTGATCCCGGACATCACGCTCGAACGCAACGTCTACACGACCTCGTCCTGCGGGCTGTGCGGGAAGGCCAGCCTGGACGCGGTGCGGACCACGGCCCGCTGGCCCATCGCCGACACTCCCCCGGTCCGCGTCGAGCCCGAGCTGCTCGCGGACCTCCCCGACCGGCTGCGCGCGGCCCAGCGGGTCTTCGACCGGACCGGGGGTCTGCACGCGGCGGCGCTGTTCGACGAGGAGGGCCGGCTGCTGGACGTGCGGGAGGACGTGGGCCGGCACAACGCGGTCGACAAGCTGGTCGGCCGCGCCCTGCAGAGCGGCGACCTGCCGCTGTCCCGGGCGCTCCTGCTGGTCTCGGGCCGGGCCTCCTTCGAGCTGGCGCAGAAGGCCGTGATGGCGGGCGTCCCGGTGCTCGCGGCGGTCTCAGCGCCCTCGTCCCTGGCGGTGGACCTCGCCCAGGAGACCGGACTGACCCTGGTGGGCTTCCTGCGGGGCAGTTCCATGAACGTGTACGCGGGCGAGGACCGCATCGCTCTGCGGACCGCGGCCGCACAGGGCTGACGGCACCCCGCGACACGGCGGCGGGGCCCCGGACGGCGGGGAGCGCCCCCTGCGCCGCAGGGGTCCCGCCTCAGCCCTCGGCGGAGGTCACTTCCGGCCGGGCCCGGGTCGCCGAGGACGGCGACCACGCCCTCGGGGTCGAGCCCGGCGCTCCCCGCGTCTCCCTGCCCTCGACGGCCGGCGCCGTAACCGTCAGGGCGCGCCCGCGGGCAGCGACCCGGCCATGAATCCGGCGTAGCGCGCAATTCCTCGGATTTCCCCACGACCTGATTTATCGTGGGGAACTCCGGCGAACCCGGAAGGCCCGATCCGAAGCGCCGCGCCCACCCGCGGCCGATTCGCCGCGCCCTTCCAAGAGTCTTTATTGATGGTCTGTCAGATCGTCTGAGCACCAACCCCGTTGCCCCGGCGGGCTGCTTGCGGTGTGTCGCTGCCGCCAACTACCGTCTGTGGCACATAGGTTGGACGTGGGATGTCCAGATGTTCAGACAAATGAAGGGCCATTCATGCCGTCTCGACTCCGCGCACGTCTGAGAGTCACCCTCACCGCGGGCGCCGTCCTGACGGCTGCCGCCGCCCTCCCGGGCACCGCCGCCCACGCCCAACCCGCTTCGGCCGCGCCTCTGTTCGACGAGCAGGTCCTCTTCAAGGCGTCGCAGGACCCGGGCTACGCCTGCTTCCGGATCCCGGCGGTCGTGCGGACCACGAAGGGCACGCTGCTCGCCTTCGCGGAGGGGCGGGTCCTCAACTGCGGGGACGCCACCGACATCGACATCGTGCTGAAGCGCTCCACCGACGGCGGCCGCACCTGGGGCCCGTTGCAGGTCGTCAACGACGGCGGCGGCGACACGCACGGCAACCCGACCCCGGTCGTCGACCGGGAGACCGGCCGGATCCTGCTGGCGGAGACCTACAACACGGGCCGCCCCGACAGCGAGCACTGCGACGTCCCCTGCGACCGCGTCCCCCATCTGCAGCACAGCGACGACGACGGCGCCACCTGGTCCACCCCGCGCGACCTCGGCCCGCAGATCCTGCCCTCGCACTGGAACTCCTGGTACGCCACCGGCCCCGTGCACGGCATCCAGCTCACCCAGGGCGCGCACGCCGGCCGGCTGGTCTTCGGCGTCAACACCGAGACCTGGGACGGCAACCGGGTCACCGCGAACCACGCCGCCCTGGCCCTCAGCGACGACGGCGGCACCTCCTGGCGCATCGGCGCCACCGACTCCTGGCCGCTCGCCGCGGACGGCACCTTCGGCCAGAAGCCTTCCGAGATCTCCATGACCGAGCGCTCCGACGGCGCGATCCTGGTCACCGGCCGGGAGCAGGAGGGCACCGAGCTCGGCCACCGCTCCCAGGCGATCAGCGGCGACGGCGGCCAGACCTTCAAGAGCCCCTTCGAGTCCCTCCCCGACCTCTACGCCCCCCAGGTCCAGGGCGCCACGCTCCGCCTCGGCGACCGCCTCCTGCTGGCCTGCCCCGGCGACCCCGACCGCCGCCGGACCATGATGATCCGGTCCTCCTACGACGACGGCGAGACCTGGGACAGCGTCGACCGCGGCACCGTCGTCTCCCGCGACTGGGCCGGCTACTCCGACCTGGTGGACATCTCCGGCACCACCGTCGGCCTGATGTACGAGGCCGGCACGGTCGACGCCCGTGACGAGATCCGCTTCGCCCGCTTCAACGAGGAGTGGCTCACGCCCCGCCGCGGCGCCGACCCGACCACCCACGACCGCGCCCTGCTGGCCCCCGGGGCGAGCGTCCTCGGTGGCGCCTCGACCACCGCCGGCGTGCTGAACAACGCCCTCGCCTTCGACGGCACCGACGACGCGGTGCGCCTGCCGTACCGCGAGGAACTGCCGCTCGGCGACAGCGACTTCACCGCGTCCCTCTGGTTCCGCTACACGGCCACCAGCGGTGAGCAGCCGCTGCTGTGGATGGGCGGGGTCGGCACCAGCCAGCCGCAGGTGTGGCTGCGCGCCGAGCCGGCGAACAACCGGGTGCGCGGGCTGATCACCACGCGTGAGGGCGTCCGGACCGTCAACACGGCCGCCGTGACGACGAACGGCGCGTACAACGACGGCAAGTGGCACCACCTCGCGCTGCGCCGCGGCGGCGGACAGCTGACCCTGTTCATCGACGGCACCGCGATCAGCACCGAGGACGTGCCCGGCTCGGTCAGCCGCACCTCGGCCTTCGGGGTGCACGTCGGCCAGCGCATGGACAGCAGGGCCTTCTTCACCGGAGCGCTCGACGAGGTCCGCGTCTGGGACACGGGCCTGTCCGACGAGGAGATCGACCGGCTCCGCAGCACCCACACCGGCCCCGGGCCGGACAGCGTCCTGTGGCTCCCCATGGACCAGGTGACCGCCGCCAGCTAACGTCACGGAGCGTGCCCGACGAACGACGAGCACGACAGCGCACGGGAACCTGGGCCGCGGTGCTGCTGGCCCTGGTCCTCGCGGCCGTGCTGCTCACCGCCCTCCCCGACGACGACGGGGAGGGCGGCGAGGCGTGCGCGGGCCGTACCGTCGCCTCCTGGTCCGCCGCCGACTCGCTCACCGGCGAGTTCGCCCGCTACGGGGACGACTCCGGCCGCACCGACGACTGGACCGGCGGTGACGGCACCCACTCGCTGAGGCTGCCGGACGGCCGGGTGCTGTGGCTGTTCTCGGACACCTTCCTCGGCCCCGTCCACCCGCCGCCCAACCCGTCCGGCGAGTCGTACGCCTGGCGGGAGACCACCGCGCCGATGGTGCGCAATTCGGGGGTCGTGATGTCCGGTGGCCGGCTGCGCACGACGCTGCCCGCGCCCCTCTTCCCCGAACCGGCCGGCGGTCGGTGGCGCTGGCCCGTCGCCGCCCGGGTCGAGCCGCGCTCCCCCGGCGCCGAGGAACGGGTCGTACGGGTGCTGCTGTGGACCCGCGAGGCCGGTCGGGCGCCGTGGATCTACGGGGTGCCGCTCGCCACCGAGGTCGCCACGCTCTCCCTGCCCGGTCTGCGGGTCGAGTCGGTCACCGAGGTGTTCGACCAGCGGACCGTGGCGGACCCGTCCCGCCGTGTGCTGTTCGGCACGACGCTGGTGGCGCGGGACGGCTGGACCTATGTCTTCGGCGGCGACGACGGCCAGGCCGTCTCCCGCCCGGTCTCGTCGGCGTACCTGGCGCGGGTGCCGGACGGCGGCCTGGCGGACCCGGCCGCCTGGGAGTACTGGAACGGCTCCGAGTGGGCGACCGGCACCCGCCCGTCCCCGGTGCTCGGCGACGAACGGCGCACCGGAGTCGGCAGCGCCTTCTCGGTGGTGCGGGACGGGGACGGCTACGTGCTGTTCACCATGGCGGCGGGCACGGCCGGACTCGGCACGGTGACGTCGTACTGGGCCTGCTCCCCCACCGGGCCCTGGCACGGACCCACCCGCGCCTTCAGCCCGCCGCTGCCGGCCGGCGGGGTCGCCGCCTACAACCCGCAGGCGCACCCCGACATCGGCGGCGACGGCCTCGTGCTCAGCTACGACGTCAACTGGCTGGAGACGACCGGCGCGGCGGCGGCGATCAGCGGGAACGTGGCCCTGTACCGACCACGGTTCGTGACGCTGAGGCTGAAGCCGGCGCGGTGAGTTCCTCGCGCGGGTCGCGGGAGCGGCGCTTGGCGATCACCGCGCACACCATGAGCTGCATCTGGTGGAAGAGCATCAGCGGCAGCACGGCCAGCGCGGCCTGCGGGCCGAACAGCACGCTCGCCATGGGCAGCCCGGACGCCAGCGACTTCTTCGACCCGGCGAACTGGATCGCGACGCGGTCCGCCCGCCCGAAGCCGAGGGCCTTGGAGCCGTACCAGGTCAGCGCGAGCATCACGGCGAGCAGCACCGCCTCCACGCCCAGCAGCCCGGCCAGCCGGACGGGGCTGACCTGGTGCCAGACGCCGTGGACCATGCCCTCGCTGAACGCCGTGTAGACGACGAGGAGGATCGAGCCCCGGTCGACGAGTGCGAGGCCCTTCCGGTGGCGGGTCACGAAACCGCCGATCCAGCGCCGCAGCAGCTGACCGGCGACGAACGGCACCAGCAGCTGGAGCACGATCTTGAGGACCGCGTCGGCCTGGAACCCGCCCGTCCCGCCGCCCAGCAGCGATGCCGCGAGCAGGGGTGTGATGACGATGCCCGCGAGCGAGGAGAAGGAGCCGGCGCATATCGCGGCGGGCACGTTGCCGCGGGCGATCGACGTGAACGCGATCGACGACTGGATGGTCGAGGGGACCAGGGTCAGGAAGAGCAGCCCGGTCCACAGCGAGTGCGTCAGGAACACCGGGACCAGGCCGCGCGCGGCCAGGCCGAGCAGCGGGAAGACGACGAAGGTGCAGGCCAGGACGGTGACGTGGAGACGCCAGTGCCTGAGTCCGTCCAGGGCCTCGCGGGTGGACAGACGGGCGCCGTAGAGGAAGAAGAGGAAGGCGATCGCCGCGGTGGAGGCCCCCGAGGCCACGTCCGCGGCCGTACCCCGTGCCGGGAGGAGCGCCGCGAGGCCCACCGTCCCGAGCAACAGCAGGATGTACGCGTCGATCGGCATCCAGGACGGCAGACGCAGGCGTTTCACGGTGCTCCACTTGCTTCTTGACTCAGGGCCTTCAAGGGTCACGGGTCCCCGCTCCATCCTGCTCCCTCAGCCGTCGATCGTGAATCCGGCACACCACTCTGACTGTCATCACGAAATGCGATGACCGTCTACCCTTGGCCTGGTGTACGACCCCTCTCACCTGCGCACCTTCCTGGCCGTCGCGCAGACGCTGAGCTTCACCCAGGCCGGGCGGCGGCTCGGGCTGCGCCAGTCCACGGTCAGCCAGCACGTACGGCGGCTGGAGGACGCCACCGGACGCCAGCTGTTCAACCGCGACACGCACTCCGTGGAACTCACCGAGGACGGTGAGGCGATGCTCGGTTTCGCGCGCCGCATCCTGGAGGTGCACGAGCGGGCCACTGCGTTCTTCACGGGTACCCGGCTGCGCGGCAGGCTGCGCTTCGGCGCCTCGGAGGACTTCGTGCTGACCCGGCTCCCGGAGATCCTGGAGGGCTTCCGGCACGACCACCCGGAGGTCGATCTGGAGCTGACCGTGGAGCTGTCCGGCACCCTGCACGAGCAGCTCGCCGCCGGGAAGCTCGACCTGGTCCTGGCCAAACGGCGCCCCGAGGACCCGCGCGGTGAGCTGGTGTGGCGGGACCGCCTGGTGTGGATCGGCGCGGAACGTCTGCGTCTCGACCCGGACCGCCCCCTCCCGCTCATCGTCTATCCCCCGCCGGGCATCACCCGCGCCCTCGCTCTGGAGGCGTTGCAGCGCCAGGGCCGCGACTGGCGCGTCGCCTGCACCAGCGGCAGCCTCAACGGACTGATCGCCGCCGCACGCGCCGGCCTCGGGGTGATGGCCCACTCCCGGGGCTTCGTCCCGCCGGGCCTGGTCCGCGTCCCGGACCGTTTCGGCCTGCCCGAACTCGGCCAGGTCGACTTCGTCCTGGTGCACGGCCGCCGCCGCGCGGCCTCCCAGGGCCCGGCGGACGCCCTCGCGGCGGCGGTCATGGCGGCGGGCGAGCGACTGCAGCGGCGCTGACACCCCGCACGGTGAGCGGCTCGTACAGATTCCGTGGAGATCGCGCCACCGGAACTTACTCCACCGTCAGGAATCCGTCCGGGACTTCCCCGTCTGCCCCTTTCGCCCTGCGCCGACCAGCACATGTCCGACCTCCTCTTTGCTTTCGCACCCCTCCCTTACCGACATGCCGTGGGGTAGCTTTCACGGCCTGTGCGGGCGTCACAGGGAGAGGTCACCGAGAGCGGGGAGCGGGTTTGCGCGAGTTCACCATTCCTCCGTCGGCGTCGGCGCCCCCGGTGGGCGGCCTGGCCGACGTCGTCTTCGAGCACGCCCGGCGCGACCCGACGCACATCGCGCTCGGCCGCAAGGACGACGCCGGTCGCTGGCGTGACGTGACGTCCGCCGAGTTCCGCGACGAGGTGCTGGCCCTCGCCAAGGGCCTGCTCTCCGAGGGCGTCCGGTTCGGTGACCGGGTCGCCGTCATGTCCCGCACCCGCTACGAGTGGACGCTGTTCGACTTCGCGCTGTGGACGATCGGGGCCCAGGTGGTGCCGGTCTATCCGACGTCGTCGGCCGAGCAGTGCTACTGGATGCTGTACGACGCGGAGGTGACGGCCGCGATCGTGGAGCACGAGGACCACGCGATGACCATCGCCACCGTCATCGACCGGCTGCCGAGGCTGCGCCGGCTGTGGCAGCTCGACACGGGCGCGCTCCACGAGCTGTACGACGCGGGCGCCCGCCTGGACGACGAGGTGGTGCACCGGCACCGCAAGGCGGTCACGCCGGACTCGGTCGCCACCGTCATCTACACCTCCGGCACCACCGGCAGACCCAAGGGCTGCGTCCTCTCGCACGCCAATTTCATGTACGAGGCGGACACCGTCATCGACCGCTGGGAGCCGGTGTTCCACTCCCGGCGGGGCGACGAGGCCGCGACCCTGCTCTTCCTGCCGCTCGCCCATGTGTTCGGACGCATGGTGGAGGTGGCCGCGATCCGGGGACGGGTCCGTTTCGGCCATCAGCCGCAGCTCAACGCCGCGGCCCTGCTGCCCGACCTGGCCGCCTTCCGGCCGACGTTCATCCTGGCCGTGCCGTACATCTTCGAGAAGGTCTTCCACGCCGCCCGCCGCAAGGCCGAGCGGGAGGGCAGGGCGGGGCCCTTCGAGAAGGCCGTGGACGTCGCCGTGCGCTACGCGGACGCGGTGGAGGCCAAGGCGTGGGGCATCGGGCCCGGCCCGTCGGCGGGGCTGCGCATGCAGCACCAGCTGTTCGACAAGCTCGTCTACACCAAGGTGCGCGACGCGATGGGCGGCCGGGTGCGGCACGCCATGTCGGGCGGCTCGGCGATGGACCGGCGCCTCGGCCTGTTCTTCGCGGGCGCGGGCGTGCAGATCTACGAGGGATACGGCCTGACCGAGTCCACGGCGGCCGCCACCGCCAACCCGCCCGAGCGCACCCGCTACGGCACGGTAGGGCAGCCCGTCCCGGGGGTCACCGTGCGCATCGCGGAGGACGGCGAGGTCTGGCTGCGCGGCCCGACGCTCTTCCAGGGCTACCTCAACAACCCCAAGGCCACCGCGGAGACCCTGCGCGACGGCTGGCTCGCCACCGGCGACCTGGGCTCCCTCGACGAGGACGGCTTCCTGACGATCACCGGGCGCAAGAAGGAGATCCTCGTGACCTCCGGCGGCAAGAGCGTGGCGCCGGGCCTGCTGGAGGAGCGCGTGCGTGACCATCCCCTGGTCGCCCAGTGCCTCCTCGTGGGCAACGACCGCCCCTTCGTGGCCGCCCTGGTCACCCTGGACCAGGAGGCCGTCGAGCACTGGCTCCAGATGACCGGCAAGCCCCGGCTGAGCCCCGCCGAGCTGGTGCGCGACCCGGACCTGGAGGCGGAGGTGCGCCGGGCCGTGGTCGCGGCGAACACGCTCGTCTCGCAGGCGGAGTCGATCCGCACCTTCCGGATACTGGCCCAGCCCTTCACCGAGGAGCACGGGCTGCTCACCCCGTCGCTGAAGCTGAAGCGCAGGGCCATCGAGAGGGCGTACGCCAAGGAGGTCGAGGCACTGTACGGCACATGAGGCGGCTTGTGGACGTTCTCGCGTCAGGAATGCATCCGGGCCCGTGATCGTTGACCATGGACGTACCACCTGACGACAACCGAAGGATCGAAAGCTCGTGAGCAGCAAGGTCCCCCCGATCATCCTCAACAACGGTGTCGCGATGCCCCAGCTGGGCTTCGGCGTCTGGCAGGTGCCGGACGCCGAGGCGGAGCGCGTGGTGGCCACGGCGCTTGAGGCCGGGTACCGCAGCATCGACACAGCGGCGATCTACGGCAACGAGGAGGGCACCGGCAAGGCCGTCCGCGCCTGCGGCATCCCTCGCGAAGAGCTCTTCGTCACCACCAAGCTGTGGAACGGCGACCAGGGGTACGACTCCACCCTGCGCGCCTTCGACGCCTCCCTCGACAAGCTCGGCCTGGACTACGTGGATCTGTACCTGATCCACTGGCCCCTCCCCGCGAAGGGCCTGTTCGTCGACACCTACAAGGCGTTCGAGAAGCTGCACTCCGACGGCCGGATCAAGGCGATCGGCGTCTCCAACTTCCTGCCGGAGCACCTGGAGCGGCTGATCGGCGAGACCACGGTGGTCCCGGCCGTCAACCAGATCGAGCTGCACCCGCACCTCCAGCAGCACGCCGCCCGGGAGTTCCACGCCGAGCGGGGCATCGCCACCGAGGCCTGGTCCCCGCTGGGCTCGGGCAAGGGCCTGCTGGAGGTCCCGGCGATCGTGGCCATCGCGCGCAAGCACCAGCGCACGCCCGCCCAGGTCGTGCTGCGCTGGCACCTCCAGCTCGGCAACGTGGTGATCCCCAAGTCCGTGACGCCGTCGCGGATCGTGGAGAACTTCGACGTCTTCGACTTCAGCCTGGACACCGAGGACCTGGCGGCGATCAGCGCGCTGGACGAGGACCGCCGGCTGGGCCCGGACCCGGCCACGTTCGACGCCGGCTGAGCCGCGCAAGCTGCCGCGCGCGCCGTGCGCCGAGCGCCCCGGGAACCTCAGGGTCCCGGGGCGCTCGGCGCAGTCAGGTCAGTTGGGCTGCCCGAGCGGTCGTACGACCACGGTGTTGATGTCGACCCCCTCGGGCTGCCCGAGCGCCCAGACGACCGAGTCGGCGATCTGGTCGGCGGTCAGCAGACGCCCGGGCGGCAGGCTTCCGTGGCTGTCCCAGAACGGCGTCTCCACCCGTCCCGGCGCGATCAGCGTGACCCCTATCCCCCATGCGGTGACCTGTCGCCGGGTGTTCTCGGCGAGCCCGGTCACCGCCCACTTGGTGGCCCCGTACAGATTGCCCGGTGTCGGCACGAACCCGGCGACGCTGCCGACGAGCACGATCCGCCCCCGCGTCTCCTTGAGCGCGTCGACCGAGGCACGGATCAGCAGCGCCGGTCCGAGCACGTTGGTCAGCACCATCTCGGACCACCCGGACGGGTCGCCCTCGGCCACCGTGTCATGGGTGGCGGACCCCGCGTTGGCGACGACGGTGTCGAGCCGCCCGAACTCCTTGAGCGTCGCCTCCACCGCCGCCCGCACGTCCTCGTGGTCGGCGGCGTTCCCGGTGAGGGTCAACAGCCCATCGGGCCCGCCGAGTTCCTCGGCGAAGGCGCGCAGCCGCCCTTCCCCGCGCCCCATGACGGCCACCCTGTGCCCGCCGTCCAGCAACCGCCGCGCGACCGCGGCACCGATACCGCTGCCCCCACCGGTGATGAGCGCGACCTGGGACTCGGTCATGACGTACCCCCTTCTTCCTGATGCGTGCCGGGAGTTCATCACTTGGAGAGCGCTCCAGGGCAAGGGGCGATGGCGCTACAGAGGCCGGCTCGCCGTGTGGACGGTGTGCGCCGTCAGCAGGAAGAAGTCCGGGCGGTGGTGGATGCTCGCCTTGTCGTCGGGGTCCAGGAGGCGGTCGAGGGTGGCGAGGTCCACGGCGTCGAGGCGCTCGGCGACCGCGTCACGGGTGCGGGCGAGCGTGGCGGTGACGTAGGCGCGGGCCTGCTCGGTGGCCGGCGCGGGCAGGTCGAGCAGGAAGCTGCGGCTGCGGGCGTGGACCAGGCCCGCGGCGGTCAGCAGCGCCGGCCAGTCCTCCGTCTCCGCGACCGTGCCGGGCAGTCCCGCGCGCATCCCGTCGAACCACTCCTCCTCGATCGCGTTCAGCCGCGCCTGGAGCCCCGGACGGCCGATGCCGAGGTCGCGCGGCAGGAACCGCGTCGGCAGGCCGCCCTCCACGATCGCCAGCGTGCCGCCGGGCGCCAGCCGGCCGGCGAAGGCGGCCAGAGCGGCCCGCTGGTCACCGAGGTGGTGCAGGCTGCGGCTGGCCCACATCAGGTCGGCCGGGTAGTCGAGGTCGTCGAGCACGCCGGGCAGCTCACCGGCCAGGGTCGCGAACCGGTCGGCGACACCGAGGCGCGCCGCGCGGTCGCGGGCCCGGGCGAGCAGCGGCTCGGAGCCGTCGACGGCGACGATCCGGGCGCCCGGGAAGGTCTCGGCGAACAGACAGGAGACGACGCCGGGACCGCTGCCCACGTCGACCACCAGGCCGGGGTCGGTCTGCTGCCGCGCCAGCCAGGCGAGTGCCCGCTCGTACAGGGGCGAGAACACCTCCGCGCCCTCCTCCAGCAGGGCGGCCATCTCGGTCCAGTCGACGTCGCCGTGGTCGTGGTGGTGCCCGTGCTCGTGCTCGGTGTGGTGGTCGTGCGCCATGGGGTCAGCCTCTCCTGCGGATGCCGCCAGCGTGCGACGGCACCGGGCGACGGTGCAAGAGGCATTGCCGAAGCGGCAAACCTGCGGGGCCGCACGGAGAGTCACTGCGTGCGGATCTCCGCGCGCGGCGGAGGGCTCCCGCCGCCGCTCAGCCGGCTTTGCGGAACGCGCGGAGCGTGAACCACGGGTCCGGGCGGGGCCGGTCCTGGTCGGGCAGCGCGGCCAGGCGGGTGGCGAAGTCGTCGGCGAGGGGGTGGCCGGGAGGGAGCGTGACGAACCAGCCGCGGCGCAGGTCGGCGATGGTGCGGCGGGGGCTGCGGCCCTGGCCCCGGCCCGGGAAGCGGGTCAGCCCGGCGGGCAGCAGACCGTGCTCGGCGGCGTACGACTCGACGGCCGAGGTGGTGTCGAGGAAGAGGCTGCGGGGGCGGGAGGCGAGGACGGCATCGATGTCACTGCCCACGTTGTGGGCCGCCGCCTTGTCGACCGTCGTGACGTAGACGCCGCCGGGGCGCAGCACCCGGGCGCACTCCCCGACGGCGGCCCGGACATGCTCGGGCCGCCGCAGCAGGTGCAGCAGCCACACACTGGCGGCGGAGTCGAACTCCCCGTCCCGGAAGGGGAGTCGGCGGCAGTCGGCGAGCACGACGGCACCGGGAAGACGGGCGGCGGCGAGCCGAGCCATGGCGTGCGTCAGGTCGGCGCCCGTCACCCGCAGCCCGGCCCTGGCCGTGGCGAACCGCCGGGTCACGATGCCGGTGCCGCAGCCCACGTCCACCAGGCTGCGCGTCCGCCGCGGCACGAGACGCAGCACGCCCGCCGCGGCGGCCGCCGCCCTGGCCTCACCGCCGCGGGAGACGTCGTAGCACGCCGCCTCCTCGGTGTAGTCCAGCACCGTGCGCTCAGCCGGCGCCGTGCGCCGGGGCGAGGGCCTCCACCCGCTCCGCCAGCCCGAAGTCCAGCGCGGTGACCTTGCCGCCCGCGCTGTGCGTGGTCACCGTGAGGGCGACGGAGCGATAGCCGAGGGTCAGGTCGGAGTGGTGGTCGAGCTCCTCCTGGACCTGCGCGACATGCACGACCAGGGCCGTCGCGGCGAAGTGCGAGGCGAGCCGGTAGGAGCGGGTGAGCCGGTCGCCGTCGAACGACCAGCCGGGCAGGTGCTCCAGCCGGTCCTCGATCTCCTTGCGCGACAGCGCTTCGACGGGCATGAGCGGGCTCCCTCCATCGGCGTCGCGTACCCCTTCAGCGTCCCACAGGCGGGACGCCTCGGCCCTGGCCCGTCCGGCCCCGGTCGACGTCACCGGGCTCGGGGAAGCGGGGGCGAGCGGCGAACGGGTCGATCACCCCGGAGGTCATGGAGCGGCGCCGGCGAAGTGGCGTATGCCGCACCGCCGCACCCGTGTGGCCGTAAGCGGAACGTGACAGACTGCGGGCATCCTTTCGGCGCGTAGGGGAGGCGTGGCGTGAGTGAGCGGCGGGCCGCGCCCACCGTGGGCCAGGTGGTACTGGGAAAGCGGCTGCAGGAGTTGCGTGAGGCGGCCGGGCTCCGACGCGAGGAAGCCGCGCACGTCCTGCGGGTGGCGCCGGCGACGGTGCGGCGGATGGAGACGGCCGAGGTCGCGCTGCGGATCCCGTACCTCCAGATCCTGCTGCCGGCGTACGGAGTCCCCGAGGACGAGGTGACGGCGTTCGTCACGCTGGCCGAGGAGGCGAACCGGCCCGGCTGGTGGCAGCGTTTCAGCGACGTGCTGCCCGACTGGTTCAGCCTGTTCGTCAGCCTGGAGGGCGCCGCCCGGCTGATCCGCTCCTACGAGCCGCACTTCGTGCCCGGTCTGCTCCAGACCGAGGACTACGCCCGTGCCGTGCTGGAAGCCGGGACCATCGGCCAGTCCGGCGGCGAGGAGACCGTCGAACGGCATGTCTCGCTGCGCATGGCCCGGCAGGAGCTGCTGCGCCGCCCCGACCCTCCCCATCTGTGGGTGGTCATGGACGAGACGGTCCTGCGCCGTCCGGTGAGCACCCGCCGTGAGGTCATGGCCGAGCAGATGGACCGGCTGCTGGAGGCCGCCGAGAGCGACCGGATCACCCTCCAGATCGCCGAGTTCGCCGACGGCCCGCATCCGGGGACGTACGCCCCCTTCTCGCTGTTCCGCTTCCGCGAACCGGAACTGCCGGACATGGTCTTCACCGAGTACCTGAGCGGCGCGCTGTACCTCGACTCGCGGGCCGAGGTCTCCGCGCATCTGGAGGTGCTCGACCACATGGGCGCGCAGGCCGCGTCGGCGCAGCGCACCAAGAAGCTGCTGCGGGAGTGCCGGGGCGACTTCTGCCGCCCCGCGCCGGCGCCGGCGTCCCCACCGCCCCGGGACCCCCGCTAGTCCCGCGCACTAGTCCACGCGGACTCCCACCAGGCAGGTGTCGTCGTCGGTGTCCGACCTGCTGTACGTCAGCAACCGGTCGAGTCGCTGGTCCAGGGTCCTCGGCGCCGTGCGGGCCGCCGTCAGCAGATGGGTCAGCGACTCCTCCACGGAGCGGTCCCGGCGTTCGACCAGACCGTCGGTGTACATCAGCAGCGTGTCCTCGGCCGCGAGCTGCACCTCGGCCTCCTCGTACACCGCCTCCGGCACGGCGCCCAGCAGGATGCCCTTGACCAGTGGCAGCGGCGTGGCCTCCGTACCGCGCACCAGCACGGGCGGCAGATGCCCCGCCCTGGCCCAGCGCAGGGTGCGCCGCCCGGGGTCGTACAGGGCGCACACCGCGGTCGCGGTGACGGAACCGGTGAGGTGGTGCGCCACGATGTTGAGCCAGGACAGCAGCTGTCCCGGTCCGGCGCCGGTCACCGCGAGGCCCCGCAGCGCGTTGCGCAGGACGACCATGCTCGTCGCGGCCTGTATGCCGTGCCCGGCCACGTCTCCCACGCACAGCAGCACCCGCCGCGAGGGCAGCACCACGGCGTCGTACCAGTCGCCGCCCACCAGTTGCTCGGTCTCCGCGGGGCGGTAGCGCACCGCGACCTCCAGTCCGGGCATCTGCAGCGGGGCCTGCTCCGGGGGCATGATGGCGTGCTGCAACTGGAGCGTGAGCCGGTTGCGTTCGGCGGCCTGCTGCTCGGTGTGGGCGAGCTGGTCGCGGGTGGCCGCAAGCGCCACCTCCGTCCAGTGCTGGGCGGAGATGTCCTGGCAGGCACCGCGGACGACGAACAGCCGGCCGTCGGTGTCGAGGACCGGCTCGGCGACCACCCGGACATGGCGGTCGACCCCGTCGGGCCGCCGCAGCCGGAAGGCGGCGGTGGCGGGCCGAAGGTGGTGCAGGAGCGTGCGCAGGAACCGTCGGATGGCCACCGCGTCGTCGGGGTGGGCGTGGGCGGGAAGGTCCTCCAGCGGTACCGGCGGGGTCGTGGTGGAGCGGCCGTACAGGTCGAACATCTGGCTGTTCCAGGTGATCTGACCGGTCAGCAGGTGCTCCTCGAAGCCGCCGACACGGCCGAGCCGCTGGGCGTGCTGGAGCAGGCTCGCCAGCCGTGCCGCCTCGTCCTCGATGCGCCAGATCAGCAGCACGCTGCCCGCGTGCCGGCTGATGCTGATGTCCGCCACGGCGGAGAGCGGCACCTCGTCGACCAGCGCGGTCAGCTGCATGCGCCGCGCCCGGAACGGCTCGCCGGTGGCGTGGACCCGCTCGACGCGCTGGAACAGCTCGCCGTCCCCGGCCGTCATCGGGTACGCCTCCAGCAGCAGCGCGCCGCTCACCACCGCGCGGGGCCGGCCCGCCGGGTCGAGGAAGCGGGTGTTGACGTGCTGGATCCGGAAGTCGACGAGCTGCCCGGAGTCGTCGAGGTGCGGCACGAGGACCAGGGCGGGGTCGTGCAACCCGTCGGCGAGGTCGATGAGTTCCGCGACGTCCGGCAGCATCCGCGTGCCCTGGACGGCGTCGGGGCGGGGCGGGTACGTCTCCAGGGTGTGGGCGCACAGCTCCGCGAGAGCCTCGACCTGGCGGACCACCTGCGGCGGCTGCGGCTCCAGCGGCCCCGGCCAGGCGATCTCCAGGACGCCGTGGATGCGCCCTCCGGTACCGGCGGGCACGGCCACCCGGCCACCGTCCGGGTACGAGTGCCGGCCGATCGTGGGCAGCCAGGTCCCGGCCGGTGACGTGAACCACTGGCCGCTGCGCTCGACGAGCCCGCGACGCGCCACGGTGGCCACGTCCGGCGGCACGTAGCGCCAGCGGGACGCCTCGGCCGGCAGGAAGCCCGCGCTGCCCGCCAGCGTGAGGGAACCGTCGGAGCCCGCGGCCCACACGGCCACGGCCACCGCACCCAGCGGACGCAGCGCGTGCTCCAGCAGCGAGTCGGCGACGGCCTGCGCGTCGGACGCGGCGAGCGCCCCGCTCTCGGCGGCGCGCAGGCGTACGGCTGCCGCGTCGCGCCCGGCCGCTCCGGTGCCGTGGGCGGCCTCCAGGAGGGCGTCCGTGATGTCCGACATACGGTCGCCGGCGGCCTGGTCGATGACCTCGACGGCGAACTCCAGCGGGGTCACGCGGGCCTGCGCGGTGAGTTCCGCGAGCTGCCGGGCGGCCTGCGCCGGTCCGCATCCGAGCCGCTCGACCAGAATGCCCTTGGCGAGCTCGACCAGTGCCCGCCCTTCGGCCTCGGCCTGCGCCGCCCGCACCTCGCGCCGCAGCCGCTCGACCGTCGCGGCGAGCCTGCCGACGGGCGAGGGCTCAGCGAGCGACGTGTCGTGCGGCCGGACGGAGGGCCGGTCGTCGGAGCGGTCGCGGGGCTGGTCGTCGGACTGGTCGGGCGTGCTCACGAGGTGCGTGCTCCTGGGTGCGGGGGCGGGGTGCGGCGCGCTCAGGGGGTCAGCCAGCGTCGTACGCAGGTGATCAGGTCATGGGTGTCGACAGGCTTGGTCACGTAGTCGCTCGCCCCCGACGCCAGGGACTTCTCCCGGTCGCCGGGCATCGCCTTGGCGGTGACGGCGATGATGGGCAGGTCCGCGTACCGGGGCATCCCGCGGATCTCGGCCGTGGCGGCGTAGCCGTCCATCTCCGGCATCATCACGTCCATCAGCACCAGGGCGACGTCCGGGTTGTCGACGAGCGTCTCGATGCCCTTGCGGCCGTCCTCCGCGTGCAGCACCCGGAAGCCGTGCAGCTCCAGGATGCCGCTGAGCGCGAAGAGGTTGCGCGCGTCGTCGTCGACGACGAGCACCGTGCGGCCGGCGAGGGAGCGGTCGACGACGTGGGACGCGAGGTTCTGCGGCTCCTCCGCCCTGACCAGGGTCAGGACCTCGCCGGGCTCCTCGGTGGACAGGTGCAGCGCGATGCGCTCGCGCAGTTCGTCGAGGCTGGAGAGGAACTCCAGTGTCCCGTCGTCCGCGTGGGAACGCAGTGCCCACGCCCGCGCCACGTCCGGACGGTGACCGCTGTGCACCAGTACCGGCACGTCGGCGAGCGCCGGGTCCCCCTGGAGCGCCTCCAGGAACCGGGTGGCCTCGTCGTCCGGCATGTCGAGGTCGAGGACCACGCAGTGGCACGGTTCCGCGGCCAGCGCTCCGGCCGCCTCCTGGGCGCCGACCGCGGTGATCAGTTCCACCTCGGGCCGCGGCACCGCTTCGTCCGCGCCGTGCCGTACGGCGTCCGCGACGACGCTCTCGGCGACGAGGGTCAGCAGACCCCGGGGCCGCTCCTCCACGACGAGCAGCCGGCGCCGGCGCGGGGCGCCCCGTCCGGCCGCGCCGGGACGCGGGGCGGGCCCGGGGGCGCCGACGGTGGCCGGCGCGGCGGACAGTTCCGCCGGCTTCTCCGCGAACCGGCCCGCCAGCGCCTCGAAGTCGGGCCGGGTCACCGGGAGGAAGAGGGTGAAGGTGCTGCCCCGGCCGGGCGTGCTGTCCACGGTGACCGCGCCGCCGAGCAGATGGGCGATCTCCCGCGTGATGGACAGACCGAGGCCGGTGCCGCCGTACTTGCGGCTGGTGGTGCCGTCCGCCTGCTGGAAGGCGCCGAAGATGGACTCCAGTTGCTGCTCCTGGATCCCGATCCCGGTGTCCTTCACCCGGAACGCCACCACGGCACCGCCCTTGACGACGCCCTCGGGCACCTCCTCGTCGGCAGCCGGCTCGATGAGCAGCTCGACGCCGCCCTGCTCGGTGAACTTCACCGCGTTGGACAGCAGGTTGCGCAGCACCTGACGCAGCCGGGAGTCGTCGGTGAGCAGGTCGCCGGGCGCGCCCGGCGAGGTGGTCACCGTGAACTCCAGGCCCTTCTGCGTGGTCATGGGCCGGAAGGTGGCCTCGACGTACTCGATGAGCTGGCGCAGCGACACCCGCTCCGGGGCGACGTCCATCTTCCCGGCCTCGACCTTCGACAGATCGAGGATGTCGTTGATGAGCTGGAGCAGGTCGGAGCCGGCGGAGTGGATGATGCCCGCGTACTCGACCTGCTTCTGGGTGAGGTTGCGCGAGGGGTTCTGGGCGAGCAACTGGGCGAGGATGAGCAGGCTGTTGAGCGGGGTGCGCAGCTCATGGCTCATGTTCGCCAGGAACTCCGACTTGTACTTCGAGGCCAGCGCCAACTGCTGCGCCCGCGCCTCCAGTTCCTGGCGGGCCTGCTCGATCTGGAGGTTCTTCGCCTCGATGTCGCGGTTCTGCGCCGCCAGCAAGGACGCCTTGTCCTCCAGTTCGGCGTTGGAACGCTGCAGCTCCTCCTGCTGCGCCTGCAACTCCGCCGAGCGGACCTGGAGTTCCGCCGTCAGACGCTGCGACTCGCCGAGCAGCTCGTCGGTGCGGGCGTTGGCCACGATGGTGTTGACGTTGACGCCGATCGTCTCCCGGAGCTGTTCCAGCAGGTCCCGGTGGATCGGGGTGAAGGACGTGAGGGACGCCAGCTCGATGACGCCGAGCACCTGGTCCTCGAAGAGGATCGGCAGCAGGAGCAGCGCGGTCGGCACCGTCCGGCCGAGCCCGGAGGAGATGGTCACGTAGTCCGGCGGCAGCTGGTCGACCGAGATCGTACGGCGGCTGCGGGCGGCCTGGCCCACCAGGGAGCGGCCGAAGGGGATGCGGTCGGGCCGCGTGTCCTGCGCGGGGCGGCCGTAGGAGCCGACGAGCCGCAGCTCGGGGCCCTGGGCGCCGTCCTCGGCGAGGTAGAAGGCGCCGTACTGCGCGGAGACCAGCGGCACCAGCTCGTCCATGATCAGTTCGGCCACGACGGGCAGGTCGCGGTGGCCCTGCATCAGGCCGGCGATCCGTGCCAGGTTGGTCTTGAGCCAGTCCTGCTCCTGGTTGGCCAAGGTGGTCTCGCGCAGGGACCCCACCATGGAGTTGATGTTGTCCTTGAGCTCGGCGACCTCGCCGGACGCCTCCACGGTGATCGACCGCGTCAGGTCGCCCTCGGCGACCGCGCTGGTCACCTCCGCGATCGCGCGGACCTGCCGGGTCAGGTTGCCGGCCAGCTCATTGACGTTCTCGGTCAGCCGCTTCCAGGTGCCGGAGACGCCCTCCACCTCGGCCTGGCCGCCGAGGCGTCCCTCGGTGCCGACCTCACGGGCGACGCGCGTGACCTCGTCGGCGAACGCGGAGAGCTGGTCGACCATCGTGTTGATGGTCGTCTTCAGTTCGAGGATCTCACCGCGCGCGTCGACGTCGATCTTCTTCGACAGGTCGCCCCTGGCCACCGCCGTCGTGACCAGGGCGATGTTGCGGACCTGGCCGGTGAGGTTGTTGGCCATCGAGTTGACGTTGTCGGTGAGGTCCTTCCAGGTGCCCGCCACGTTCGGCACCTGGGCCTGGCCGCCGAGGCGTCCCTCGGTGCCGACCTCGCGGGCGACCCGCGTGACCTCGTCGGCGAACGCGGAGAGCGTGTCCACCATCGTGTTGATGACGTCCGCGAGGGCGGCGACCTCGCCCTTGGCCTCGACGGTGATCTTCTGCGACAGGTCGCCGCGCGCGACCGCCGCGGCGACCTGGGCGATGGAGCGGACCTGGCTCGTCAGCTTGGAGGCCATCACGTTGACGTTGTCGGTGAGGTCCTTCCAGGTGCCCGACACACCCCGCACATGGGCCTGGCCGCCCAGGCTCCCCTCGGTGCCGACCTCACGGGCGACGCGGGTGACCTCGTCGGCGAAGGCGGAGAGCTGGTCGACCATCGTGTTGATGGTGTTCTTCAGCTCCAGGATCTCGCCCCGCGCGTCCACGGTGATCTTCTGGGAGAGGTCGCCCTTGGCCACCGCCGTGGCGACCTGGGCGACGTTGCGGACCTGGGAGGTCAGGTTGCCCGCCATGAAGTTCACCGAGTCGGTGAGGTCCCGCCAGGTGCCCTTGACGCCCTTCACGTCCGCCTGACCGCCGAGGCGGCCCTCCGTGCCCACCTCGCGGGCGACCCGCGTGACCTCGTCGGCGAACGCGGAGAGCTGGTCGACCATCGTGTTGATGGTGTTCTTCAGCTCCAGGATCTCGCCCCGCGCGTCCACGGTGATCTTCTGGGAGAGGTCGCCCTTGGCCACCGCCGTCGTCACCTGGGCGACATTGCGGACCTGGGAGGTCAGGTTGCCCGCCATCAGATTGACCGAGTCGGTCAGGTCACGCCAGACCCCCGCGACCCCGGGCACCTTGGCCTGGCCGCCGAGCCGGCCCTCGCTGCCGACCTCACGGGCGACGCGCGTGACCTCGCCGGCGAAGGCCGAGAGCTGGTCGACCATCGTGTTGACGGTCTCCTTCAGCTCCAGGATCTCGCCGCGTGCGGGGACGTCGATCTTCTGGGAGAGGTCGCCCTTGGCCACCGCCGTGGCGACCTGGGCGATGTCGCGGACCTGGGTGGTGAGGTTGCCCGCCATGGCGTTGACGGAGTCGGTCAGATCGGCCCAGGTGCCGGAGACCCCCGGCACCTCCGCCTGGCCCCCGAGCGTGCCCTCGGTGCCCACCTCCCGGGCGACGCGGGTGACCTCGGACGTGAACAAGGACAACTGGTCCACCATGCCGTTGAACACGGTGGCGATGTCGCCCATGAGGCCGTCGGCGTCCTCGGGCAGCCGCGTGCCGAAGTCACCGTCCCGCACCGCCGTCAGGCCCGCCAGGAGCCGCCTGAGCTCCCGGTCGCCCGGCACCGACTCGGTGGCCTCACTCGTGTTGCTGGTCATGCGCACCCTCGATTCCCTCCCAGGGGCAATGCCGGCCGTTCCTGGATCCGCGCGACGAGAAATACGCCGCAGGCTAACAGTCTCCAGGGTGCGCACAAACCCTTCCCCTCATGCGCACATACGCGGCCTCACCCGGCCGGAAAAGGACCATGGACACTCCCCGGCGGCGCCACCGGACGGACATTCCGCGCGGCACCGCCCGGCGGTCAGGCCGCCCCGCCCTTCGTCTCCCTCTCGTCGTCGACGATCTCCGCGTCGACGACGTCCTCGTCCTGCGGGGCGGCGCGCTCCCCGTCGCCTCCGGCGGCGCCCTCGGGCGGCGTCTGCCGGGCCTGCGCGTACATGGCCTGGCCCATCTTCTGGCTGACCGCGGCGAGCTTCTCGACACCGGCGCGCAGTTCGCCGGTGTCGGCCTCGCGCTCCAGCGTCCCCTTCAGTTCGGTGATCGCCGATTCCACCTCCGACCGGGTCTCGGCCGGGACCCGCTCCTCGTTGTCGCGGAGGAACCTCTCGGTCTGGTAGACGAGTTGCTCGGCCTGGTTGCGGGTCTCGGCGGCCTCCCGGCGGCTCCGGTCCTCCTCGGCGTACTGCTCGGCCTCGCGCATCATCCGGTCGATGTCGTCCTTGGGCAGCGCCGAGCCGCCCGTGACGGTCATCTTCTGCTCACGTCCGGTCGCCAGGTCCTTGGCGGAGACGTGCATGATCCCGTTGGCGTCGATGTCGAAGGCGACCTCGATCTGCGGGACGCCGCGCGGGGCGGGCGGCAGACCGGTGAGGTCGAACGTGCCGAGCTTCTTGTTGTAGGCGGCGATCTCGCGTTCGCCCTGGTAGACCTGGATGCCGACCGAGGGCTGGTTGTCGGTGGCGGTCGTGAAGATCTCCGAACGCCGGGTGGGGATCGTCGTGTTGCGCTCGATGAGCGTGGTCATGATGCCGCCCTTGGTCTCGATGCCCAGGGACAGCGGGGTGACGTCGAGGAGCAGCACGTCCTTGACGTCGCCGCGGATGACACCGGCCTGCAGGGCGGCGCCGACGGCCACCACCTCGTCCGGGTTGACACCCTTGTGCGGGTCCTTGCCGGTGAGCTCCTTGACCAGGTCGGTGACGGCCGGCATCCGGGTGGAGCCGCCGACGAGGATGACGTGGTCGATCGCGGCGAGTTTGACGCCGGCGTCCTTGACCGCCTGGTGGAAGGGGGTCTTGCAGCGGTCGAGGAGATCGGCCGTGAGCTCCTGGAACTGGGCGCGGGTCAGCTTCTCGTCGAGGTGCAGCGGGCCTTCGGCGGAGGCGGTGACGTACGGCAGGTTGATCGTCGTCTCCGAGGAGCTGGACAGCTCGATCTTGGCCTTCTCGGCGCCCTCGCGCAGCCGCTGGAGCGCCATCTTGTCCTTGCCGAGGTCGATGCCGTTCTGGCCCTTGAAGCGCTTGACGAGGTACTCGACGATCCGCTGGTCCCAGTCGTCGCCGCCGAGATGGGTGTCGCCGTTGGTGGCCTTGACCTCGATGACGCCGTCGCCGATCTCCAGGAGCGAGACGTCGAAGGTGCCGCCGCCGAGGTCGAAGACGAGGACGGTCTGCTCCTCGCCCCGGTCCAGGCCGTAGGCGAGGGCGGCGGCCGTCGGCTCGTTGATGATCCGCAGCACCTTCAGGCCCGCGACCTCCCCGGCCTCCTTGGTCGCCTGGCGCTGCGCGTCGTCGAAGTACGCGGGCACGGTGATCACCGCGTCCGTGACGTCCTCGCCGAGATACGCCTCCGCGTCCCGCTTCAGCTTCTGCAGCACCCGCGCGGAGAGCTCCTGGGCGCGGTAGCGGGTGCCGTCGACGGAGCCCTCCTCGGGGAACCGCCAGTGCGCGTCCCCCATGTACCGCTTGACGGAGCGCGCGGTGCGCTCGACGTTCGTCACCGCCTGCCGTTTGGCGACCTCGCCGACGAGCACCTCGCCGTTCTTGGCGAAGGCCACGACCGACGGTGTGGTCCTGGCCCCCTCCGCGTTGGCGACGACCGTGGGGTCGCCGCCCTCCAGGACGGCCACCACCGAGTTCGTGGTCCCGAGATCGATTCCGACCGCGCGTGCCATCGCTGTCCCCTTCCGCCAGGGCGCCCCTTGAAGTCCAGCACAAAACTTGAGTGGGCTCCTGTCAATGGGGCCCTCGATCGTGCAGGCGTGCAGCGGCCATCGGGGTACATACCCGGGCAGGGCTCGCTCAGTCGAAGCGCTCCGTGCCACCCCGGTGGGGCACGGCGGTCTCCTCCGACGGGTCAGGCCGCCCCCGGAGGGACGGCCTGCCTCTGGTACCGCGTGCCTCAGGCGAGCTTCGCCGACAGGGTGATCGGGACGGCCTTCAGCGCCTGGCTCACGGGGCAGTTGACCTTCGCCTCCTCGGCGGCGGCGACGAACGCGTCGTTGTCCAGACCGGGGACGGTGCCCTCGACGGTCAGGACGATGCCGGTGATGCCCTCACCCGGCTGGAACGTCACGTCGGCCGAGGTGACGATCTTGGTGGGCGGGGTGCCGGCGCCGGCCAGGCCGTGCGACAGCGCCATGGAGAAGCAGCTGGAGTGGGCGGCGGCGATCAGTTCCTCGGGGCTGGTCTTGCCGTTCGCCTGCTCGGCGCGCGACGGCCACGACACCGGCTGCTGGCCGATGCCGGAGGAGTCGAAGGTGACGACGCCGTTGCCCTCGAGCAGGTTGCCTTCCCAGACGGTGTGTGCGGAGCGCGTGGTTGCCACGGTTGTTCCTTTCGCATGCTCTCGATGCGACCCCGTTTCCGGGGTTCTCACCCCCTATCCGATCACATTCCGGCTCATCGCACGCGGAACACCGGACCACGTGCGGTGAACGGCAGCCGGGCGCCCTGCGGAATCAGATACGCGTGCTCGCGCCGCACCCGCAGCACGTCGCACCAGCCGTCGGTGATCACCAGGACGGGTGCGCCCGGTGGGAAATCATCCGCCCGGTGCAGCAGGTCGATGCCCGGTTGCAGCACCGTACCGCCGCGCCCGTGCACCCTCACCCGTCCCGCGATCTCGGCGGTCGGCAGATAGCCCGCGTCACGGGGCGCCGCGTCGCAGAACACCACGCGCGCCGCCGGTACGTCAGGGGCCTCGGCGTACGACGCGATGGCGCCCAGCGCCTTGCCGAGCAGCGTCCGGTCCATGGAGCCGGAGGTGTCGAGCACGACACCGAAGGTGCAGCGGGCGATCTCCTCGGGCGGGAAGTGGCGGCCCGCGCGCGGGATGTCGGGCGTGGACGCCTGGCGCCGCGCGGGCCGGGCGTAGGACCGTACCGGTTCGGGGCGGGGCACGAACTCGTCGAACCAGCGGGCGAGTCGCGCGTCCCACGGCAGCGGCGGATGGCTGAGGGCGCGGATCTCCTCGACCAGACCGCCGGGCAGGAAGCCGCGCTCCTGGCGCTCATGCAGGTCGAGCCCGCCGGCGAGGCCGCGCCGAGGAGGGGGTGACGGTGGCCTGCAACGCGGGAGCTCCTCGGACGGTCCTGGACGGTGCGACCAGTCTGAGCGGGGCGCGGACGGAGCGCAGCCGAATTTCACTCACGGGACGTTGTCGCGCGCGGCCCGGTCGGGCGCCGCCGAAGGTGGGGCGCCGCGGTCCGTGGACGAGGCGTCGTCCAGCGGTACCTGGGGCCCGTTGCCCTCTCGCAGCCAGCGGCGCAGCACGTGGTGGACCTGCTCCGCGCCGACCAGCGCGGCCCCGTCGGCCACCGGCGCGGACAGGTCGAGCGGGGACAGCAGGAAGGGGCGGCCCTGGCAGCCGCCGAGCCCGCCGTGCGAGCCGATCTGCTCCTCGAAGGCGAGGACCTCTCCGTCCGCCGGGTCGTGAAAGGAGTTGACCATGATGTCGGCGGCGTGCGGGAAGGAGTGCGTGCGGCGCACGGCGTCGGCCGCGCCGGGCCCGAACCCGGCGAGCGGCCCGGGGCGGCCGGCGCCCGGCCCGTCCTCCGGTTCGTCCTCGAGTTCGTCCAGGGGTATCTCGGCGCCGTTCGCGCCGAGCACGACGCCGCCGTGCTCCTCGCTGCTCACCAGCAGGAAGCCGACGCCGGGATGGTTGGCGAGGGTCGGCAGCAGCGCCGGGTGGCGGGCGTCGATCTCCTCCCTGCTCATCCGGTGGCGCACGTCGGGGAAGGAGACCAGGCCGAGGTTGCCGGAGGCCAGCACGACCGGTTCCGAACGGGGTGCGGGGCGGCCCTCGTACTCCTCCTCGACCGGTCTGTGCAGGGCGGCCCGGACGGCGGCCCGTGCCTCGGTGCCGCTGCGGGTGCGGCGGGCACGGCGCGGCACGGGCAGCCCGCAGCCCGCCCGGACCAGGTCGGCGAGGGTGAGGCCGTAGCGGGCGCGGAAGGTCTCGCCGGGGCTCTGGCCGTGGTCGGACAGGACGACGATCCGGTACGGGCGGGGGGCGTGCTCGGCGACCTTCTCGATCAGCGCGAGCGACCGGTCGAGGCGTTCGAGGACCTTCTCGGCGTCCCGGCTCGTCGGGCCGGAGTGGTGTGCCACCTCGTCGTAGGCGACCAGGTCGGCGTAGACGGCGGTGCGCCCGGCGAGCAGGTCGCCCATGACCGCGGCGACGACGACGTCCCGTTCGACGACGGTCGCGAAGGCCCGGACGAAGGGGTAGAGGCCGCCGCGGGAGACACGCGGACGGTCCCCGCGCATCCGCGCCCGGATGGACTGGGCCGTCTCGCGGCAGGTCTCGGCGACGAAGGACAGGGCCGTGCGCACGGCGTTGGCGGGGTCGGAGAAGTAGGCGAAGTAACCGGCCCGGGAGCGGGTCTCGCGGCTGCGCCGCCGGGTGGCGATGGACAGCACGAGGGCCTGCTGGTCGGCGCCGCCGCTGAAGAGGTTGCCCCGGCTGGCGCCGTCGACGGTGAGCAGGCCGCCGTCACCGGTGCGCTCGACGGCGCGGCGCTGGAGCTCGGCGGCGCTGGTCGGCCGGTTGCTGACCATCACCTCCTGGGTGTCCTTCTCGTACCAGCGGAACGCGGGGACGTCGAAGGTGCTGCCGTGCAGGATGCCGAGCTGGCTGGCGCCGGTCTGGCTGGACCAGTCGGTGCGCCAGGGGGTGAGGCGGTGGGTGGCGGCGCCGGGGCCGTGGGCCGAGCCGTAGCCGAGCCAGCGGGCGACGGTCGGCATGAGCCCCTTGCCCACGGCACCGGTCAGCACGTCGTGCCCGACGCCGTCGAACTGGATGAAGACGGTGCCCGGGGTGACCGGTCCGGGCGGCGGGGCGCGGTGCCTGCGGTCGGCGAGCCGGTACAGACGGCGGCGGTAGGCGTCGTCGTCGCGGACGGCGAGCGCGGCTCCGGTGGCGGAGGCGACGGCGGACATCACGGCGGCGACGACCACCGCCGTCTCCGGGTCGGCGGCGCCGCCCTCGGCAGGGTTCAGCCGCAGCGCCAGCAGCAGCAGCGCGCCGTTGAGGAAGAACACCAGGAGCCCGAGCACCAGCGCGGGCACCAGCAGCAGGAGTCGTACGAGCAACGGCCAGACCAGGGCGGACAGCAGGCCGAAGGCTCCGGCGCCGAACGCGGCGGTCACGGCGATGGTGGTGGCACTGTCGCCGTCGGCGTGCTGCAACTGGAAGTCGGGCAGGATCCCGGCGAGCACGAGCATGGTGACCGTGCTGACGGCCCACACCGCGACACTGCGCCCCACCTGGCTGGCGACCCGCCGCCCACGCCCTCCGAGCACTCCCCGCACACCTCACGTCCCGGCCCGCCATCGGCGGGGGCCTGCGTCCAGATTGTCATAACGCGTGCCGGGACCAATGCGTTCCCCTGGTGCGAGGGCGATGGGGCGGCGCTACGACAGCGGTACGACGACCCGTCAGCCGCCGTCGTAGCCCGCCGTCGGCATCGACAGCCTCCGGTGCACCCGCGCCTTCATCTGGGCGTCGTAGGACGGCTCGGCCCGCCCCACCGTCTCGACCCGCACCCCGCGCCGCGCGCACTCCGCGGCGAACTCCTCGACGCTCGCCAGGGCGCACTCCAGGACCCGGAGGCTCGGCGCCACGAAGAGGTCCTGTCCGGGCCGCACGCCGTCCCACAGGGCGCAGTGGTCCGGGCGCAGCCCGCGGACCAGCAGTTGCCGGGCGACGACGTACCCGTGCTCCGCCGCCCACCGCGCGCACATCGCGTGCTGGCTGCGGGAGTCGACCAGAAAGGGGTCCGCGTCGAGTTGCTCCAACGGCGTCAGACTGGCGATCGCCGTGACGCGCGGTGCTCCCATGGCGCCCCCTCACCTCCGGGTTTCGCCGCCGACCCTACTCCTGCCCGTAGGCTTCGGGGAGTCGCGCGAAGGAGGCAGAGCGGTGCCGGTGGAGATCACCTGGTGGGGGCATGCCACCTGCACGGTCGCGGATTCGGACACCCGTGTGCTCACCGATCCGCTGTTCGCCCGCAGGCTCGCGCACCTGCGCCGCCGCCGGGGCGCGACACCCCCGCCCGACGCCTGGAGCGCCGATGTCGCGCTCGTGTCCCACCTGCACGCCGACCATCTGCATGTGCCGTCCCTGGCCCGGCTCGCACCGGGCACGCGCCTGCTCGTGCCCCGGGGCGCGCCCCGGGCGGTACCGGCGCTGCGCCGGCTCACCCATCTGCGCCTGACGGAGATGGCCCCCGGGGACACCACCCGGGTGGCCGGTCTGACCGTACGCGCCGTGCCCGCCCGGCACGACGGACGCCGACTGCCGGTGGGCCCGCGGCGCGTGCCCGCCCTCGGCTATGTCGTCGAGGGCGAGGCCCGCACCTACTTCGCCGGGGACACCGGGCTGTTCGACACGATGACGGTGGACGTGGGCCCCGTCGACGTGGCGCTGCTCCCGGTCGGCGGCTGGGGCCCGTATCTCGGGCACGGGCACCTGGACCCCGCTCTGGCCGCCGAGGCGCTGGCCCGGCTCGCGCCGCGCAGCGCGGTGCCGGTGCACTACGGCACGTACTGGCCGATCGGCATGGACGCGGTGCGTCCGCACGAGTTCCACGCGCCCGGCGACGAGTTCCTGCGCCTCGCGGCCCGCCGGGCGCCGAAGGTGACCGTGCATCTGCTGGGGCACGGGGAGAGCGTGCGGCCGGAGATCGTCCGATGAGCTGGCTCGCGGCCGTCACGTCGCCGATACCCACCGAGTCCACCCAGCAGGCGGTCGGCTGTCCGACGCTGTTCCTGCTGGTGCTCGCCGGGGCGCTGATACCCGTCGTGCCGACGGGGGCGCTGGTGAGTTCGGCGGCGGTGGTCGCCTTCCACCAGACGGCGCCGTTCTCGCTGGCGCTGCTGTTCGTGACGGCGTCGCTGGCGGCGTTCCTCGGGGACGTCACGCTGTACTGGCTGGGGCGGCGCGGCCTCGGCTCGAAGAACGGTTCGCGCTGGCTGGAGGCGATCCGGGCGCGGGCGCCGGAGGAGCGGCTCGCGCAGGCGCAGGAGAAGCTCGCCTCGCACGGGGTCGCCGTGCTGGTGCTGTCCCGGCTGGTGCCGGCGGGCCGGCTGCCGGTGATGCTGGCGTGTCTGCTGGCGGAGTGGCCGTTGCGGCGGTTCGCGCGGGGGAATCTGCCCGCCTGTCTGGCGTGGGCGGTGACGTACCAGCTGATCGGGATTCTGGGTGGGTCGCTGTTTCCGGAGCCGTGGGAGGGCGTGGTCGCCGCGGTGGCGCTGACGCTGGTCATCAGTGTGGTGCCGGGGGTGTGGCGGCGGGTGCGGTAGCGACCCGTCGGGGGGCGGGGGGTGGGGGGTGGGGTGCGGGTTGTCTGCCGGGTGCGGGTCGTCGGTGGCTGTTCGCGCAGTTCCCCGCGCCCCTTGGCGGCGTTGGTCGCCGCGCCGGCCAGGGGGTGCCGTCCGACACCGCCCCGCGCCAATCACAAGCTGCCGTCCGACAAGCACGCGGGTGCCGACGGCAGGTCCCACGCGGTGGAGCCGCTGCCCGACACCGCCCCGCGCCGTTCACGTGGTGCCGTGCAGCACTCTTGAGGCGCCTACCGGCAGGTCCCACAGGTCCTCGGGGTCGCGGCCCGATCGCTCCCAGGCCGCGCGGGTGCGGGTGAGGGGTTCCAGGACCGGTTCCGCCGACAGTACGAACGTCCCCCAGTGCATCGGCGCCATCCGTCGTGCGCCCAGGTCCGCCACGGCCCGTACCGCCTCCTCCGGGTCGCAGTGCACGTCGCTGAGCCACCAGCGCGGGTCGTAGGCGCCGACCGGCATCAGCGCGAGGTCGATGCCGGGGTAGCGGCGGCCGATGCGCGAGAACCAGTGGCCGTAACCCGTGTCGCCCGCGAAGTAGACCCGCCGGCCCTCGGGGTCGGTGAGGACCCAGCCGCCCCACAGGGAGCGGCAGGTGTCGGTCAAGGTGCGCCTGGACCAGTGGTGGGCGGGGACGAAGTCGAAGCGCACACCGTCCAGTTCGGCCGCCTCCCACCAGTCCAGCTCGGTGACGCGGGTGAAGCGGCGGCGCTGGAACCAGGCGCCCAGCCCGGCGGGCACGAACGCCGGCGTGTCCCGCGGGAGCCGGCGCAGTGTGGGCGCGTCCAGGTGGTCGTAGTGGTTGTGGCTGATGACCACCGCGTCGACGCGGGGCAGATCGCTCCAGGCCACCCCGACCGGGGTGATCCGCGCCGGGGTGCCGAGGATGCGGCGCGACCAGACCGGGTCGGTGAGCACGGTGAGCCCTCCGACGCGCAGCACCCAACTCGCGTGTCCCGCCCAGGTGACGGCGAGCGCGCGGACGTCGACACGGGGCAGCGGCCCGGGCGCGAAGGGCAGCCGGGGGATGTCGGCGAGGCCCTCGCGGCCGGGCCGTACGGCGCCTTCGCGGGCGAGCCGGGCGACGGCCTTGATGCCGGGCAGCGGGGCGGTCAGCCGGTCGTGGAAGGTACGGGGCCACACGCGCCGTTCGGCCGGCGGGCGGGGTTCGGCGAGCGGCGGGAACGGGGGTGCGAGCGGCCGCACCGCCGGACCCGCCGCCGTCGTGGACGCCGGGGCGCCGGCCTCCCGGCCGGGCGCGCTCGCGGTCGACTCGTACTGCTGCATCATCGGGGAGACTCCCCTCGCCGAGCATCGTCACGGAGATCGTCGAGTACCGACCCGAGCTTGGCCAACGCGCCTTCCACGTGGGGCAGTTCCCACGGCGCGGGGGACGTGAGGCATTCCGCCCGCTCGGCGTCCGTGCCGCCGAGCAGCGGTCCCGTGGACAGGCGGACGCGCAGTGCGCCCAGGTCGTCCCCGAAGCGGTGGCCGCCGGGTGCGGGCATGCCGAGGCGGGCGGCGAGGAAGTCCTCCAGTTCCTGGGCGTCCCCGACGTCGTGAGCGGCGAGCCCGGACCGCAGCGGCCCGAGGTCGACGTACAGGTGCCGGCCCGCCTGCGGCGGCGAGGAGAGGGCGCCCGCGGCGACCACGGTGCGGTGCGCCGCCGCGGCCACGCGCGCGTGCAGGCGCAGGACCGCGTCCGCGTGGCGGGCGAGCGGCTCGGGCTCGCCCAGCGCGTAGCCCGCGGCGGCGGCGACGGGTCCCGCGATGCGCGCGTCGAGCGCGGTCAGCACGTCCAGCACGCGCGCGTGCAGCCCGTCGCCGATGTCGCCCTCGGGGAACCGGGCCACGGCGGCGGGCCAGCCGGCCGGCAGCAGGGAACCGGCCAGGTCGGTGACGACGGTGACCTGGCCGGGCAGCATCTCCGCCGGGCTGAGGAGCACCGTGGCGTGCGGGGCGTGCAGCGTGTCCCGCCAGGTCTCGTCGCTGACCAGGTGCAGCCCCTCGCCGGTGGCGGCCTCGACGGTCTCGTGCAGCAGTTCGGGTGGTGCCACGGTGGCCGTCGGGTCGTCGGCCACGGACAGCACCAGCAGCCTCGGGTCCCCGCCCTCGGCCCGCACCCGGCGCACGGTCTCCAGCAGGGCGTACGGATCGGGTACGCCCCCGCACTCGGCGGGCGTCGGCACATGGAACACCGGCCGGCCCAGCAGTCGGGCGTACGGCGCCCACCAGGCGGCGCAGGGCCGGGGCACCAGCACGTCCCCACCGAGCGCCGCGGTCAGCGCCAGCAGCAGCGACGGCGCGCCCGGGGCGGCCACGGCGCGGTCCGGTCGGGTGGCGAGTCCTCTCCGCTCCCAGTAGCCGCACGCGGCGTCCAGCAGGGTGCCGCCGCCGCCCACCGGCTCTCCCGCGCCCCGGCCCGCCGCGGCGGCGACCACGGCGGACAGCTCCGGGAGCACGGGCAGCCCGTCGTCGGGGAAGTGCGGCCCGTAGCGGACGGGCCCGTGGCCTTCCGGTTCCCTCGGCCGCATGCATACCTCCGCGCAGTCCCTGGTGCCGTACCGGTGCCGTCCCGGGTCGCCCGGGTGCCGGGTCGGTTCGCCGGACGGTGCCCGTGCGTACGGTGCCGCTCGTGCTCCCGCTCTGCGTACCCAGCCGGACGCCGCCTCAGGCGTCACCCCTCGTGTCCCTGCGCCACAGCCGGTGGCCGGCGGCTCCGGCCGCTCCCGCGATCAGCAGCCCGCCGGCGACCAGCGCGGGCACGGAGTCGCCGAAGGTGCCACCCCGGCCGGCCTGTACGCCGTGCTCGACCGCGGGGCCGCCGCCGCACCACTGCTGGGACTCCGCGCACACGGGCGAGCCGTCGGCCGCGGCGTCTCCCCTCGGCACGGTGGCCGCGGCGTCTCCCCTCGGCACGGTGAACGTCGTACTCCACGTCCTGCCGGTCGCACCGGCCGCCGCCGGGCAGGTCCCGTCGACGGTCCACGCCCCTTCCCCGCCGGCGGCCGGGCCGGCCGCCAAGGTGCTCTCGGGCAGGACGACGGCGCTCCCCCGGTACTCGGGACCGGACGCGGCGGCCTCCTCGTCGGCGACCCGCCGCAGCCGCACCGTGCCTTCGGCGAAGGCCTCGGAGTTCGCCTCGATCGCCTCGGGCGGCGTCCCGGTCAGGGCGTCGCAGACGACGTCGACGGTGACCGTGCCGTCCGGCCGGGCGGCGGGCGCGACCTCCGCCTCGGGCTCCGCCGACGCGAGGGGAACGGCCCCGCCCAGAGCCGTCCCGGCTATGAGGAGTACGGAAAGGACACGGACGCTGCGGCGCATGGCGCGGGCTCCTCGGACCGACGGGGAGGTACGGTTCCGTACCCCCACAGCCATCACAGCCCGCGGCCCGCGCTCCTGCCCGCGCCCGGACCCCATTCGCGGGAACGGCACGCCCAACCAGGTGACGACGTCCGGTCCCGGCGGGGGCCGCGTCCGTCAGACGCTCCCGCGCGCCGCTTCCCGCCGGGCGCGTGTCACACGGCGCCGGAGTCCCGGGTCGCCCGGCTGCCCGGGCCCCACTTGCCGACCGGGGTCCGCCCGCCGCGGGCCGCCTCGCCGCAGCCGCGTTCACGGGCGCCGTCACGGGTGCGGCCGGGGGCGACGAAGCGGCGCGGATTGCGGCGCAGGTACTCGCCCTCCAGCAGGGCCATCCGTTCGTTGTGCACGCGCAGCGCGGCGCTCGAGCCGTGCAGCAGGGTGTCGTGGCGCGTGCGGTGGATGGTCTCCAGCTCTCTCATGAGCTGCTGGTCGTCCAGTCGGCCCGGGTCGACTCCGGTCATCGTGGTACCCCGCTCGTCGTGTTCTCTCCTGCGGTACGGGTACCCGCCCGGCAAGCACTGCCCCCGAGCGGCAACCGGGAGGGAGCCATGGATCTCGCGTTCCTGCATCCACTCTACGAACATCCGGGCCCTTGGGCCTCCGTGTACGTCGACCTGTCACGGCACCCGGAGGGTGCCTCCCGCCAGGGGCTGCCGGGGGAGGCGATGTCTCAGGAGCTCGCTGGTCAGGGCGCCGACGAGGCGACCTGCCATGCCGTGCGGAACGCGATCCGGGAGCTGGGGGACTCGCCCGAGCCGCGCGGCCGGGCCCTGTTCGCCCGTGCGGGCGCGGTGGTCCTCGATCCGCCCCTGACGTGCGCCCCGCGGCGCGACGAGGCGGTGTGGGCACCGCTGCCGCGGGCCACCCCGCTGCTGGACCTGAGCGGCGAGGACGCGGTGGCCGTGGTGGCGTACGTCGACCGCCGGGGCGCCGACTTCGAGCTGCGCAGCACCTCGGCCCGTGAGGCGGCCGGCCTGGTGACCGGGCACCGGTGGCCGACGCACCGGAGCGGAGCCGTCGACTGGTCGGAGCGGCACTTCCAGCTGCGGGTGGAGAACGCCTGGGAGCACAACGCGGCGGAGATCGCGGACGCGCTCGCCGTGTGCCAGGAGGAGACCGGCGCCGACCTGCTGATTCTCGTCGGCGACGACCTGGAGCGGCGGTCCGTGCGCGAGCGGCTGCCCCAGCGGCTGCACGAGCGCGTCGTGGACGCCCCGCACGGTGCGGGCAGCCGACTGCTCGACGGGGACGTGGAAGAGGCCCGCGCCACCCATGTGCGCCGGCACGCCGAGGCGGAGCTGGAGCGGTTCCTGGCGGCCCGCGCACCGGACGAGGAGGGCCGCCCCGGGGCGGCGGAGGGCCTGCCCGCGCTGGTCGAGGCGGCGCGTAAGCACCGTGTGGAGGAGCTGGTCGTCCGCCCGGACGGCGGCGACACGCACCGCGAGGTGTGGGTGGGCGAGGACGCCGACCAGCTGGCGGTGCGCCGTACGGAACTGACGATCCTCGGCGAGCAGATCTCCTGGGCCGCCCGCGTGGACGACGCCTTGCTCCGCTCGGCGGTCGCGACGCACTCCCCGGTGGTCTCGCTGGCCCCGGTGGAGAAGGCCGGTGAGCGCGATGTGCCGGTGGGCGGCCTGGGCGCGCTCCTACGCGAGGCGTGACCTGACGTGACCGGGGGCGGCGCGGCCGCTCGGCCCCCGGACCCGTGCGGCGGGGCCTGGCTCGACTGTGTCGGGAATCTTGGGGATCCCCGGGCGGGACAACATGGACAACGGGCATGCTCGGCTCTGTTCAAGGACCGATGCAGTTGTCGTGGTGCCCGTTGTCGCTCCATGCCCGTTCTGGTGAGCTCGCCGTCGCCGAACGGGTCTGGCACCGGATTGCCGGGCAGCTCGCCGACGAACAGGCAGCGGCCGCGCTGGTTCGAGCGCGGGCCGCGGTCGCTCGGTGCCAGCCACGTTGACAACTCCCGTGGAAACACTTTCGCCCCTCGCCACTCACGCCGGCCAAAGCCGCGCAAGCCCGCCACCGAAGCCGGGCGCGCCGAGAGCGGCGCCGGCGAACCCACGGGAACGGTCGTCGGTCGCATCCAGGGGCAGCGTGACGGGCGGAGTCCAGTGCCGGGGCGGTGTGGGCAGGCGGGGTCGTGGGCGGCGCGAGGTGCCGTTGCGGTTGATGATCTGCCGCAGCAGGCCGGGGCCGGGATGCACGGCGCCGGTAGCGGTCAGGGTGCGCTGGACGTGGTGGGGGAACAGGGCCGAGGCTTCGGCCATTTCGCGGTCGGGGCGCCGGCCTCCGAGATCCGCCGCCGCGGCGGCACCCGTTCTCCTACCACCTGGTCCCGGGCGAGGGCGGCCCCGAGGACTTGCACCTGGGGGCTCGGTTTCGGCCGATGGGGGAGCAGGGATCAGATGAACGCGGAGCCGGCTCCCGGCGCACGTCCTGACACACCCTCACCCGACACGTCGCCCGCCGAGTTGGCAACGCCTCGATACGGCCCAACTCATGGCCCTCGGGCCAGGGAGCACATCCAGCGGTGGATGACGTTCGGACGGACGGCGAACCGGGCGGCCTCTCGTGGCGTATGTCACGCACGGGCCACCCCTCCTTAAATTGGAGTCTTAGATGCGCCTTTGATAGCGTCGGGGCATGCGGTTGACGAAGTTACCGACCTGGCGCTGCGCCCCTGATGCGTCTAGCGGTCTCCGAACAGGGCGGCTCCCTGACCACGCGTGAAGCGGCAGAAGCCGTGGATGCGCCCTACGCCCACAGGGCGAGGGATCACCCGGCTGCGGCATCCGGGCGTGATGGAGGGCCCGCCGGGGTCGTGGCGGGGGCTCGGACTGGCAGGTCTCGGCCGCCAGGCTTCGATGGGCGCGCCGGAGCGGGACCTAAAGGCCGAGGGCGAGATCGCCGCCCGCGAAGGTGATCCGCCGCGTTCGCTGCGCATGACCTGCCGGCCCTGCCGGGCGGTGCGCGACGCACGGGAAGCGTTCTGCGCCGCACTCGATCCGCCGGCCGTGACCGACCGGATGGCTTTGCCTGCTGGTCCGTCGCTGGTCGGACGGGTCGGCCGCCGCCCCCCGAGTGACCCACGCCCTCCCGGTGCGCGTGCGCGCTCATGCAATTAAATATGAAGATCAACTACCAATTAAGGAGCTCGTCGTGCTCTCGCACCAGTCCACCCCGGTCATCCGTGCCACCCTGCCGGCCGTCGGCGCAGCCATCGGCGATATTGCCGACCTGTTCTACAAGAGAATGTTCGACGCCCATCCCGAGCTGCTGCGGGACCTGTTCAACCGCGGCAACCAGGCCAACGGTGAACAGAAGAAGGCCCTGGCCGGATCGATCGCGGCCTTCGCCACCATGCTCGTGGAGCACCCCGACACCAGGCCGGACACGATGCTCTCCCGGATTGCGAACAAGCACGTCTCCCTCGGCATCACCTCCGACAAGTACGCGATCGTCCACAAGCACCTCTTCGGGGCGATAGCCGAGGTGCTGGGCGACGCCGTCACCCCCGAGGTGGCAGCTGCCTGGGACGAGGTCTACTGGCTGATGGCCAACTCGTTGATCGCCATCGAGGCCCGGCTCTACCAGCAGGCCGGTGTCGCCGATGGCGACGTCTGGCAGAAGATGGAGATCGTCGAACGGCACCAGGAGACCTCCGACGTGGTCTCCCTGGTTCTGCGGCCCGCGGACGGCAGTCCGGTCAGGTCCTTCCGTCCGGGCCAATACGTCAGTGTGCAGGTCGAGCTGTCTGACGGCGCCCACCAGATCCGCCAGTACAGCCTCTCCACCTCTCCTGGCCGCTCGGAGTGGCGCATCACCGTAAAGCGCGAGCAGAAGGGGGACGTGGAGGGTGAGGTCTCCAACTGGCTGCACCGGAATGTCGCGTCCGGCGACATCCTCAGCGTGTCCCTCCCTGCCGGTGACCTGGTCCTGCCGGAGGGCAACCACCCGCTGCTGCTGGCCAGCGCGGGAATCGGCATCACTCCGATGCTGACCATGCTCGACCACCTCGCCGTCACCGGATCGACCCGCCAGGTGGCCGTGGTCCACGCCGACCGTACCCCCGCCCACCACCCCCACCGCGACGAACAGCGCCGACTCGTCGACGCGCTCCCGGACGCGAAGCTGCACCTCTGGTACCAGGAGCCGGGTGACCAGGCGCCGGACGCACTGCCCGGCCGAGCCGACGTCACCACGCTGGAACACCCGGAGAACGTGAGCGTCTACATGTGCGGCCCCCTGCCGTTCATGCGCGCAATCCGCGGTGACCTGCTGCACAGCGGTGTTCCCGCCCAGAACATCCACTACGAGGTCTTCGGTCCGGACCTGTGGCTCGGCCAGGAGTGAGCCAGTCGGCTGTCCCGAACCGCCCCGGCACCGGCCCGGGGGCTCACCGGCGATACCGTGCCGCGCTGCCGCCCCCACCATGCCTGCATGGCCCCCGAGTTGCCGATGTCAGCGCATCAGGGTCGGTTCGGTCTGCCGGGAGCAAGTCCCGTCCCGGCGAGGAATCCGCCGAGGGTGTCGTAGCGGTACTGCAGCGCCTTGAGCCGCCTGCCGAGCTGCGGGCGGCCAGGCCGGTCAGTCTCCGCTTGATATGCGCCCACGGCCCCCTCACCGGGTTGGGTTCGGGTGCATATCGGGGCACCAGGACCACCGTCAGCCAGCCCCATCGGGCCACGAGCGCCTTCATCGTCTTGGAGATGTGGGTGCTCAGCCGGTCCCACACCACGATCTGCGGGGCCTTGAGCAGGTGGAGGACGCCGTTGAGCCGGCGCATGCAGTCACTCGCGCTCAGCGAGCGGCGCTCACCCTTGCGGCCGGTATGCCGGCGCGGTCAGTAGCACAGGCGGGCGGGCAGCCCCGATGACGGCTTTGGGGTTGCGCCTGCTCCGGACGACGATGTCGAGGACGTTGCCGTCCTGGTCCACCGCCCGCCAGAGCCGATGCCACTGGCTGTCGGTCTCCACATAGCCCTCGTTGCCCCCAGCCAGGCTGACGGTGCTTATCCGGCAGCGCGAACGTGCGACGAGGGCTTCTGCTCAGACGACGGAGCAATCTCTCGCCACTTCCGACCCCGGGGCCACCTCCTCCCCGCCACCGAATTCCGCTACCGCTTGGCCCCCGAGGTCACCGGTACGTCCGACAAGCACCGTGGCCACGGCACCCTGACCCACAGCCCGGCAACCCGGCAACCCGGCCCACCGCACCCCGGTCACCACGCCCTCAACCAGCCACCTTCACAACGAACCGACAGCGCCCTCCTCGCCACTGGAGTCCCGATGGGCTACGACAACCTTCTGATCGTGCTGGCCATAGCGGCCGGTGTGCCGCTCCTGCTCGCCACCGTCCCCCGGCTTCCCCTCCCCGGCGCGGTGCTCGAAATCCTGGCGGGCATCGTCCTCGGCCCGGCCGTGCTGCACGTCGTCGAGGCGGACAACGCTGTCGAGTTGCTGTCGGTCATCGGACTGGGCTTCCTACTGTTCCTCGCCGGTCTGGAGATCGACATCCAGCAGCTCCGCGGGCCCCGCGCGCGGCTGATCGGCACCGGCCTTCTCGCCTCGGCCGCCCTCGCGGCTGCGGTCGGCTGGCTGATGCACATC